>DASTSW010000035.1:0-26169 GCA_035760445.1 Solirubrobacterales bacterium
TGTGGAACCAGCCGCCGCGCATCGCCTCTTCGGTGGCCTCTGGCTGCTGCCAGTAGCCCTTCATCACGTTGTGGCCGCGGACCACGATCTCACCGACCTCTCCCAGGGACACCTCCTCGTCGTTCTCGTCGACGACCTTCATCTCCACATCGCGCAGCGGGGTGCCGATCGAGCCGGCCTTGCGGGGCCGGCCGGGGTGGTTGGAGCTGGCGACGGGGGAGGTCTCCGAGAGGCCGTAGCCCTCGAGCAGCTCGCAGCCGAAGGCGTCCTCGAAACCGCGCAGGACCTCGACCGGCATCGCCGCGCCGCCGGTGATGCAGATCCGCAGCGGCGAGGTGTCGAAGTCCTCGCGGCCGGGGTGGTGGAGCAGCGCCCCGTACATCGTCGGCACCCCGTAGAAGTGGGTGACGCCGTCCCGCTGCATGATCTCCAGCGTCTCGCCGGGATCGAATTTGGGCAGCAGGGTGAGGGTGGCGCCGACCCGGAACGAGGCGTTCATGCTCACCGTCTGGCCGAACGAGTGGAAGAGGGGCAGCGCTCCGAGGACGACGTCGCCCTCGTTGATCGCGCAGGTGGTTTCGGAGGCGATCTCGGCGTTGCACCAAAGGTTGGAGTGGGTCAGCTCGGCGCCCTTCGGTTTGCCGGTGGTGCCGGAGGTGTAGAGGATCACCGCCGTGTCCTCTTCGTCGGTCTCGGCGATCTCGTCATCCGGCTCGCGGTCGCCGAGCAGCTCGGCGAAGGATTCGGGCTCGACCTCGATCAGCTCGGTGCCGGCGTCGGTAGCGCCGTCGCGCGCCTCGTCGCCGAAGCCGTGCCAGGCGAGCAGCAGCTTGGCGCCGGAGTCCTCGAGGTAGAAGGCGATCTCGCGCCGCTTCAGCAGCACGTTCATCGGCACCACGACGCCGCCGGCTCGCAGCACGCCGTAATAGGCGATCGGGAACTCGAGCACGTTCGGCAGCATCACCCCGACCCGGTCTCCCGGCTGCAGTCCTTTCTCGCGCAGCAGCGCCGCGAGGCGGGCGCTGCGGTCGTCGAGGTCTGCGTAGGTCAGCTCCAGCGGCCCGAGGCGCACGGCCACGGCGGCAGGCTGCCGAGCGGCGCTCTCAGCCACGGTCGAAGCGAGATTCAGGCCCATCTTTCCTCCAGTCAAGAGTTGCTTCCCCGCCGCCAGTGTAAAGCGGGGGAGGCCGTTCGCTAGGCTCGCGCCGATGGAGGACCTCGGCCAGCCCGTTTCCTATCTGGTGGCCAAACGGGGGATTCCGGTCTTCTCCAGCGATGGCCAGAAACTCGGCCGGGTGATCAAGGTGCAGGCCGCCCCCGAGGCCAACATGTTCGACGGGATCGTCTTCGACACCAGCTGGGGGCCGGGTGGGCGGCGCTTCGTCGACGCGCCCGAGGTCGGCGGGATCTACGAGCGCGGCGTCGTCCTCAAGATCGACGCGGCCGAGGCCGATTCGCTGCCGAAGCCGCGGCGCTGAACCCGTCCCGCTCGCAATCTTTCGCGTAGGATGCCGCGGATGCGCAAACTTATCTTGATCATTGGTGCCTGCCTGGTCCTGGTTATCGCCGGCTGCGGCAGCGACGACTCGACCACTTCGTCCTCCGGCTCGACCGAAGAAGCCTCGGCTCCGGAAGAAACCGACTCCGCGGAAGCCGAATCGACCGGGAAGAAGACGAAACCGAAGGTGACGCCTCCGAAGGGTGCGCCGCCGAAGCAGCTGGTCACCAACGATCTCGAAGAAGGCACCGGCGCCGAAGCGAAAGCTGGCGACGAAATCACCGTCCAGTACGTCGGCGTCAACTACAAAACCGGCAAGGAATTCGACTCCTCCTGGAGTCGCAGCGAACCGTTCACCTTCAAACTCGGGGAAGGGTTCGTGATCCCAGGGTGGGAAGAAGGCTTCGAAGGCATGAAGGTCGGCGGCCGCCGCGAACTGGTCATCCCGCCGGACCTCGGCTACGGCTCGACCGGCTCGCCGCCGGCGATCCCGCCGAACGAAACGCTGGTCTTCGTCGTCGACCTCGAAGCGGTCAAATAGCGATCCGGCGCGACTCGTATCGGTCGTGCCGCGCGCTCCTCTTCCCGAACGACTGACCGCCCAGGCCCTTGCCGGCGAGCCGCTGCGCTCGCCCGCGGCGGTGGCCGAGCGGCTGCTGGCGGTGCAGGGTCAGGACCAGCGCGGGGCGCGGCTGGCGGTGCGGGCGCGGACCGATGGCGTCACCGCGGCCGACGTCGACCGGGCGCTGACCGAGGATCGCTCGCTGCTGATCACCTGGCTCAACCGCGGCACCCTGCACCTGGTCCGCAGCGAGGACTACCCGTGGCTGCACCTGCTGACCGCGCCGACCCACTTCGCCAGTTGCAAACGGAGGCTGCAGCAGGAGGGGATGTCGGAGCGGGAAGGCGAGCGGGCGATGGCCGCGATCGAGAAGACCCTGGGCGAAGAGGGCCCGCTGGGCGGCAAGGACCTGCGGGCGCGACTCGAGACGGCCGGGGTCAAGACCGAGAGCCAGATCTTCATCCACCTGATGTTCATGGCGGCCGCTCGCGGGATCCTCGTCCGCGGCCCGATGGTCGGCAAGCAGCACGCCTACGTCCTCGTCCGCGACTGGCTCGGCAAGCCGAAGCCGGTGGAGCGGGAGAAGGCGGTTGTCGAGCTCGCTCGCCGCTACCTGGTCGGCCACGGCCCGGCCGACGATCGCGACCTCGCCCGCTGGGCCGGGCTGCCGCTGCGCGACGCCCGCGCCGGGCTGGAGGCGATCGCCTCCGAGCTGGAGCAGCGCGACGACGGTCTGGTCGAGCTGAAGAAGCGGCCGGCAACCGGGCCGATACCGCCGCCGCGCCTGCTCGGCGCCTTCGACCCGCTGCTGCTCGGCTGGACCTCGCGCGAGGAAGTCGTCGGCCCGCACAAGATCCTGGTCACGATCAATGGCATCTTCCGTCCCTTCGCCCTCGTCGACGGCCGCGCCGTGGCGACCTGGAAGCTGGCCGGCGGCAAGCCGACGATCAAGCACCTGGCCAAGCTGAGCAAGCGCGACGCCGCCGCGCTCGAGCAGGAAGCGGAGCGGGTGCTCGCCTTCCTGGGCAGCCCTGAGAGCGCCTAGATCTCCGGGCTGGTGAGGGCTTCGCCAGCGTCCGGTGGGCCCACCCGCAGGTAGTAGTAGCCGCCGAGGCTGAAGACCCGCTTGGGGTTGTCTTCGATCGTCTCCTCCAAATCGGGGTCGGAGCGGAACCAGACGACAACCCGCGATCTTTCGAACCGGGAGCCGAGCACTTCCCCGACCTGGCGACGCCCGAGCAGGACCGGGGCGCCAGCGGGCAGTGGGACCTCCGTCCCCGGCCTGAAGCTCGTGTAGTAGTAGCCGTTCTCGGGGGTGTAGCGGCCGAGGTCGTTGTCGCGGTGCTTGGGGAGGAGGGCGCCGATCAGCGTCGCCATCACCAGCAGGCCGACGACGATGCCGCCGACCCGCAGCACGGCGCTGCCGCCGATCGGCGACGCCGGCGGCGGCGACTCCAGCTCCGCGAGGGTCAGCTCCTCGCCGTCGAAGCGGAAGAGGGCGACGACGAACGTCTGCAGGGTTGCCACACCGAGCACGACGACGAAGGTGAGGCCGAGGACGCCGGCGACGAGGAGGCCGCCCCCCAGCGCTCGCTGCCCGTCGTCTACCGCGCCCAACCCGATCGCGCAGACGATCCAGCCGAGCAGGGCGGCGAGGAATCCCAAGCCGAAGATCGCGATGCCGCCGCTCAACTGCTCGCCCCAGCGGCGCCTGGCGATTGCCTTCGACTCCGAGAACGCCTCGCCGCTGCTGAGTCCACCCAGGGCGATGATCGGTACCGCGTAGGCGGTGAAGAAGCCCCACATCAGGCTGATGAGGAGGCCAAGGGGCTTACCGGCGCCGCCGCTGAACCGGAGCAGCTGGATGAGGATTGCGACCCCAGCGGCGATCAGCGCCCAGGTCGCGATCGTGCCGAGAGCCAGGCGGGCTTCGTCGATCGCCTCGCGCATCGTCAGCGGCTCTCCCTCGAAGCTGGAGCTTGCCGCGTGGGCGATTGCAGCGCAGAGGAAGGAGAGAACGAAGGCGGCGGCATAGGAGCCGCCAAAGACGACGAGGAGGATGCGCGCCCCGCGCCCGCCGTCGTGACCGTCGAGGCCGTTGAGGATCGCGATCGGCGCGACGAGGGCGAGCGCGCAGGCGCCGAGCGCGAGCAGGGTCAGCGGGACCAGCGTCGGGTCGCGGCGCACCAGGCGCCAAGCTGCTTTGGTCAAGCGCCAGCCGCGCTCTTGGCGATCTCTCGCCATCGTCTCCGTTCCTGAGAGGTCGAGGGTTCTCAGGCAATCTCGGCGGCTGGCGCCGTGGGCTTTAGCTCAGAGGCGCGGCGGCATCTCGTCGCCGCTCGGCGGCGGGCCGTCCTGCCCCGGCAGCGGTTCGGCCTCCTGCTCCCAGACGTTGTTGAGGGAGACCTGCAGGTAGGCCCACATGCCCGGTGAGAGCAGCAGGTAGAGGATCAACGCGATCCAGCCGCTGACCGGCTCGCGGCCGGAGATTTTCGAAGCGCCCTGGACCCGCTTGGTCCCGCGCCAGTAGCTGACCAGCGGGGGGACGATGATGAGGAAGCCCGGAACGAGCGCCAGCAACGAGTTGGTCGGGTTCTGACCGAGGTCGTAGCCCTTGGCCTCGCCGTAGGCCTTCAGCTCCTTGTTGATCTTGTACCACCAGACGAAGTGGTAGATGCCGAGGGTGATGATCGGCAGCAGGGCCACGGCCCAGGGACTGCGCACCTTCACCTCATGCTCGGTGCCGCGAATTTTCATTTCGTAGGCCATGGTTCTCCTCGTCGAAGCGGATGGGGTGGCCCCACTCTATGGCGCTATCCCGATCCCCAGTTTCGCTTCGGGTGCGTTGAGCGCTTTGGCGGTGGTCGTCAATTCGAGCGGGTTGACGCTGGCCGGGATGACAGTAAGCACAGCGCTGGTCCCGCTCGTACCGGACGGGAGCACGCAGCTGGCGCTGCTGCCACCGACCCCGGTGCACTCGATCGGTTCACCTTCGATCTCGATCGCGCTCAGGGTTGCATTGGTGATCGAGAAGGTGGCGGTTGGTTCGTCGAGGCTGGATTTAGGCGTATCGATCGTCACTTCGAACGTCGTTGGCACACCTGCTTCGATATTGCCGCCCGTGTATTTCGTGATGATTTTGATCGTCGTCGCTTCGAGGCTGGTGCTGAGCTTGTCGATCTCGTCGGCGTCGGTCAGCTTCAGGCCACCGGTGGCGTAGGACCCGAGGAGGCGGAAGTTCGCCGGCGAGCTCACGCCCGGCGCTTTGCCCGGCATCGAGAAGGTGACCGCCTGCGCGATTTGGGTCCCGGCAGCAATCGAGGGGACGGCGCAGGTGACCAGGCCGGTGCTGAATTTGGCCGGCGCCGTGGTCAGGACGCAACCCGGGGAGGCAGAGACCAGGGAGCTGCCCTTCGGTAGCAGGGCGGTGGTCTCTCCGGTCGCACTTGGCCCGACGGCGGGCAGCGCCTTCGGGGTGATGAGCTGGCCGCTCGACGGTACTGCCGTGCCTTCCGCGGTGACGATGTCGGCGCTGGCGGCGCCGGTCCCGAGCGAGTAGCCGACGAAGCTTTTGTGCCCCCCTTCGGTGTTCGCACCGGGGTAGTCGAAGCGGAAGCTGCCGTCGCGGAAGAGGACCAGCTGGAAGCTGCGCCGCACTTCGGCGAAGCTGTGCTCGTTGGTGTCCCACTGGTACGCGACCCAGGAGTTGTCAGGCGCGACGACCTGTTTCACGCTGCCGCTTCCTTTGGTCGGTTCGCCCACGTCGAGGTCGGCCCAGTAGGGCATGATCCCGCGCTCGAGCTCGCCGACCACGGTCTGGATGCCGCGGTAGTCGTAGGGCTGACTGTCGTCCCAGTAGTCCCAGGCGGGGCTGCCGAAGCTGACCCAGCCGTTGGTCGAGACGCTGATCGACTGCTCGCTGATCCCGCCGAAGGGGAAGGCGAAGGGCAGCTGCAGGGTCACCTGGCCGTCGTCTTCGCCATCGCCGAAGTCGAGGGTGGTGGTGTTACCGGTGCGGAATCCCTCGGAGGGAACCGCGGTGCGGGTGTAGCCGGCCTGACCGGCAATCCCGTTACCGGCGGTGAGCGTGAGGGTGATCGGGTCGCCGGGTTCAGGCGATTTGTCCTGGGCGTTCTCCACGAAGCCCCAGTCGAGGCCGTCGCTCATCGTGAAGGCGGGGGCCGGCGGGGCGGGCGTGGTCGGCACCGCTTCGAGGCGGAGCTTGCGCGTCCCCTTGCAGTTGCGCTCCTTCGCCTCATCCACCTTCTTGGTGTCGTCGGCGCAGGCGAACAGGCGGTAGGACCCGGCTTTGGTCTTCGCCGGAATCGTGATTCGCACCTTCAGCTTCTTGCCCTTGCCGGCGGCGAGCGGCTTGACCTTGACCCGCTTCAGCCGCTTGTCCTTCTTCGCGTGCTTCTTGCCCTTGCCGAGGTAGACCCCGAGCTTGCTCTTCTTCGCTCCCGCCGCGCCGACGTTGGCGACCTTGACGACCAGCTTCAGCTTCCCGCCGACGGTCTTCGCCTTGGGCGGCTTCGAGACCTTCTTCACGACCAGGTCCGGGGAGGCCGGTTTGGTCTTCGCCACCGCTGCCGGGGCGAGCACCAGCAGCGCGACGAGGATGGACGAGACGAGGAGAGCGGCGGGGGTCCGGTTCATGGCCGGGCACCCTACTGGGATCTCTCGACGGGTTTCGGCGAGATTCGATCTACCTATGTATGAACGATAGAGTCTGACTAATGAGGGTTTGCGGCCTCGTTTTAGCCTTCGCTTTGACGGTGGTCCTCCTTGGCTGCGGCGGGAACGGGGAGGCGGACACCTCCGTCGACACCGGTCCCGGCGATCGGACCGTCACCGAGACCGTGCAGGCGAAGAAGCCTGAGTACCCCGCTCCGAAAATTCCCGCCAAGCGGGGTCCGCTCGAGAAGCTCGTGGTCAGGGACCTCGAGGTGGGCACGGGGCCGGTGGCGCGTTGGGGGGACGTGGCGGTGGTCCGCTACGTGGGCGTGTACTGGCAAACCAAACTGGTCCTCTCCGAACACTGGGCCTCCACGCTCACCTTCAAGCTCGACGGGAAGAAGTTCGGGCCCGGCTGGCAGAAGGGCATCGAGGGGATGCGGGTGGGCGGCCGACGGGAAATATTGATCCCCGGGCCGCTTCTCTTCGAAGGCGGAGAGGATGCTGCCTACGTCGTGGGGCTCGACAAGGTCAAGCCCGGCTCTTAGCCCAGCTTCGGGCTGCGCCAGGGCGCTGCGAGGCGCTTGACCAGCTCGTCGCCGAGGCCCTCGATCGGGACGCGGACCTGCTCGAGGGAGTCGCGGTCGCGGAGGGTGACGGTGTCGTCATCCATCGTCTGGTGGTCGACGGTGACGCCCCAGGGGGTGCCGATCTCGTCCTGGCGGCGGTAGCGCTTGCCGATCGAGCCGCCCTCGTCGAACTCAGCGGGAAGGCGGCGGCGCAGGTCCTGGAACAGCTCGCGCGCCTTCTCCGGCATCCCCTCCTTGGAGACGAGGGGGAGGACGGCGACCTTGACCGGGGCCAGGCGCGGGTGCAGGCGCAGGACGGTGCGCTGGCGGCCCTCGACCTCCTCGACCTCGTAGGAGTCGACGAGGAAGGCGAGGGTGGCGCGATCGGCGCCGGCGGCGGGCTCGATCACGTGGGGGACGTAGCGCTCTTTGGTCTGCTGGTCGAAGTACTCGAGCTTCTCGCCGGAGAACTTGGCGTGCTGGGTGAGGTCGAAGTCGCCGCGGTCGGCGATTCCCTCCAGCTCCGACCAGCCGATCGGGAAGAGGTACTCGATGTCGCTGGTCGCCGAGGAGTAGTGGGAGAGCTCGTCCTCGCCGTGGGCGCGGACCCGCAGGTGGTCGGGGCGGATGCCGAGCTCGGTGTACCAGCGCTCGCGCTCCTGCATCCAGTGCTGGTGCCACTTGTCGGCCTCGGCGGGCGGCACGAAGTACTCCATCTCCATCTGCTCGAACTCGCGGGTGCGGAAGATGAAGTTGCCTGGGGTGATCTCGTTGCGGAAGGACTTGCCGACCTGGGCGATCCCGAACGGCGGCTTCTTGCGGGCGAAGCCGAGCACGTTCTTGAAGTTGATGAAGATGCCCTGCGCCGTCTCCGGGCGCAGGTACACGGTCGAGCCCTCCTCGGCGACCGGGCCGACGTGGGTTTCGAACATCAGGTTGAACTGGCGCGGCTCCGACAGCTCACCGCCGCACTCGGGGCAGACCAGCTCGGCGTTGGGGTCGCCGCCTTCGGCCTCGACCGCCTCGCGCAGATGATCCTCGCGCCAGCGCTTCTTGCACTTGCCGAGGCACTGGACCAGCGGGTCGGTGAAGCCGGCGAGGTGGCCCGAGGCCTCCCAGACGCGCGGGTGCTGGAGGATCGCGCTGTCCAGGGCGACGATGTCGTCGCGCTCCTGCAGCATCGCCTTCCACCACTCGGCCTTGACGTTGTTCTTCAGCAGGACGCCGTAGTGGCCGTAGTCGTAGGTCGAGCCGAGACCGCCGTAGATCTCCGAGGAGGGGAAGACGAAGCCGCGCCGTTTGCACAGCGCGACGATCTCCTCCATCGTCACCTCGGTCGGGCGGGTTCCCTGCTCGGTCGCCATGGCCGGAACGGTAGCGGCTGCGATAATCCCGCAGCCCCATGCCCATTTACGAGTACAAATGCGACAACGGTCACGTCTTCGAGGCGATCCAGAGAATGACCGACGAGCCGCTGACCAAGTGCGAGGAGTGCGGCGCCCCCGCGGCGCGGGTGCTGAGCGCCCCGGCGATCCACTTCAAGGGCTCCGGCTTCCACAACACCGACTACGGGACGCGCAAGGGCGGCGCCAACGGCGGGGCTTCGGAGAGCGGCTCGGATTCGAGCTCCTCGTCGAAGCCGGACTCGGGCAAGAGCGAGTCGAAGTCCGACTCCAAGCCGGCCGCCTCGACCGCCGACTGAGGCCGATGTCGGGTCAGGTGCGGGCCGGCCTGGTCTGGAAATTCGCCTTCGGGGTCGGCGCGATCGTCGCCCCGCTCGTCGCCTACGCGCTGGCGGCGCTGCTGGTCGACGGCCACGCGCAGGAAAGCTACTTCGACGCGGTCTCGCAGATCCTGCCGGTGCTGCTGCTGGCGCTGGCGATCGAGCAGCGCTACTTCAGCCGGGCGGGGCGCGAACGGGCGCCGGAGTCGCCGCTGCAACTGGAGCTGGCCGGGCGGCGCCTCGATGACCGGGCGATGGCCCGCTGGTACACGCTGGCGGCCCGGGTCTACGCCCTGGTGGTGCTCTTCCTGCTCGGCTTCGGCGAGTGGATCGCGGTCGAAGTGCTGGCCACCGGGGAATCCTCCGGTGCCGACCTGAAGAACACCGCCGGCTCCCTCGCGGCCGGCTTCACCGCCCTGATCGTCTCGGCCCTGGTTGGGACGAAAGCCGAGCGCTAGCCGTTCAGCAGCTTGTCGACCGCCTTCTGGCGGACCGACTCGGGGACTTCGATCGAGCCTTCGGGGCCGGGGCCGCATTCGGTCGGTTCGGTGCCGCAGAGGACTTCGGCCGCTGCACTGCCGCCGATTCCGGCGGCGAGGATCAGCTGCGGCATCGTGAAGAAGCCCATGTCGCTGACGAACGCCTTCGGCGCGTCCCAGCCGATGATCGGGCCGTGGATGAAGTTGTAGGGGAGGCGGAGCGGGTCGGTGAGGCGGTCCTTGATCCCGTTGATCACTTCCTGCTGGGCCTTCTCGCGGTCGAGGTCGTCGTAGCCGCCGAGCGAGAAGACGCTCTTGCCCGGCCCTGGGCATTCGCTGACGTGGCGAACCCGCGAGTAGGCAAGTGCCTTTTCCCCGTTGAGGGTGTTCTCGCCCTTGTGCAGGCGGATCGAGGTCCCGCCCTGGCCGCCGCCGGCGCCGCCGGAGATGTCGGCGCAGAGCTTGACCGGGACGTTGACCTTGACCCCGCCGACGGCGTCGATCAGGTCTTCGAAGCCGGTGAAGTCGACGATCGCGACGTGGTCGATCTGGAGGTCGAGAAACTGTTCGATCGCCTTGATCTGCAGGGCGGCGCCGCCGAAGGCGAAGGCGCCGTTGATCTTCTGCGGCGCCTGGCCGGGGATCTCGGCGAAGGCGTCGCGGGGGATCGAGAGTTTGCGGAAGGTGCCGCCGCCGGCCCGGACCAGCATCAGCGTGTCGGCGCGGAATTCGCCCTGGAAGCAGGGGTCGTGCGGCTTCTCGCCCTTCGACTGCTGTTCGAAGCACTCCTCGGAGGTGTTGCCGTCGCCGCTGCCGGGCGGCCGGGCGTCGGTCCCCAGCAGCAGGATCGTCTGCGGCTTGAACAGCAAGAAGGGGTTGCCGTGGAGGGCGTCGCGGGCTTCGCCGGAGAGCTTGAAGGACTGCAGCTGGGCGGAGACGCCGAAGGCGATGAAGCTGATCAGGATCCAGGCGAGGGCCGCCAGCCCGACCCATTTGAGCAGCCGCTTGACGTTGAACGGCGCCCGCGGCGAGCCCGGCCGGCGCGGCTCGCGCTCCTTGCGCGGCTTGCGTGAAGGCAACCTTGCACGGTCGCGCAGCGAGGACAGATCGGCGCTTTTTAGGCGCGAAAACAGCCCCTTGCGGGAGCGGTAGACCTTGTACTCAGGCTTGTTCTCGGGCGGCTCGGGGGGCCGCTGCTCGCCATCGGGGGTCATGAAAGGCTAGAAATCATGGCGATGTACTCGGTCATCCGCCTCCCAGCCTCCTGCCGCTCGTGAGCGGCGGCGAGACGATCGGGGTCGATCTCGGGGGCACGAAGATGCTCATCGGGGTTCTTTCCGAGGCCGGCACCGATCCCCTTTACGAGCAGCGCGAGGCTTCCACCGGTCAGACCGAGGACGAGCTGGTCGAGCTGCTGGTCCGCGAGGTCACGGAGGCGCGCGACGCTCGGCCCAACGTCGAGGCGGTCGGGCTCGGGATTCCGGCGACGATCGACCACGACGACGGCATCGCGGTCTCGGCGGTCAACCTGCCGCTCGCCGACCTGGCGATCCGCGACATCGTCAGCGAGCGGGTCGGCCTGCCGGTCTTCGTCGACAACGACGGCAACGTCGCCGCCTACGCCGAGTACCTCTACGGCGCCGCCCAGGGGATGCCGCACATGGTGATGCTCACGGTGGGGACCGGGATCGGCGGCGGCCTCGTCCTCAACGGGGAGATCTACCGCGGCTCGACCGGGGCGGGGGCCGAGCTCGGCCACGTCGTGATCCAGGCCGACGGGCCGCCCTGTCAGGGCAACTGCCCCAACCACGGCTGCGTCGAGGCGCTCGCCTCGGGGACCGCGCTCGGCCGCGAGGGACGAGCCGTGGCGGAAAGCTCGCCCGACTCGGCGCTGGGCAAGGTGCTGGCCGAAGGCGGCGAGGTCGACGGCAAGGTCGTCACCGAGTGCGCCCTGGCCGGCGACGAAGTCGCGATCGGCGTCTTCGACCTGATCGGCGGCCGGCTCGGGGTTGCCTGCTCGAGCTTCGCCAACATCTTCCAGCCCAACGCGATCGTCGTCGGCGGCGGCGTGATCGCGGCCGGCGACCTGCTGCTGGAGCCGGCCCGGCGCGAGGTCCGGGACCGGGCGCTGAACCCGATGAACCGGACGCCGATCCTCGAGGCGACGCTCGGCAACGACGCCGGGATGATCGGCGCCGCGGCGATGGCCCGGACCGAACTCGCCAAGGTCGCAGGCTGATGCCCGGCGCCCTCTTCGTCTGCCCCACCCCGATCGGCAACCTCGAAGACGTCACCCCGCGGGTGCGCGAGGCGCTGGTCAGCGCCGACTTCATCGCCTGCGAGGACACCCGCCGCACCGGCTCGCTGCTGGACAAGCTGCGGATCCGCCCGGCGCCGCGGCTGGTCTCCTTCCACGAGGGCAACGAAGCGGCGCGAGCGGTGGAGCTCTCGCAGCGGATCGAACGAGGGGACATCGTCGCCCTCGTCTCCGACGCGGGGATGCCGGCGATCTCCGACCCCGGCTTCAAGCTGATCCGCCGCTGCATCGACCGGGCGCTGGAGGTGACGGTGCTGCCGGGCCCCTCGGTGGTCCCCGTGGCCCTCGTCGCCTCCGGGCTGCCGACCGACAAATGGCGCTTCGAGGGCTTCATGCCGCGCCGGGCGGGGGAGATGGAGCGGGTCCTGCGCTCGGCGGAGACCGTCGTCGCCTTCGAGTCGCCGCGCCGCGTCGGCGAGTCCCTCGCCGCCCTGGCATCCCTGGCGCCCGACCGCGAGGCAGCCGTCTGCCGCGAGCTGACCAAGGTCCACGAGGAGGTCGCCCGCGGCTCCCTGGCCGAACTAGCCCGCCGCTTCCGCACCGACACCAAAGGCGAGATCGTCCTGGTCATCGGCCCAGCGGCCTCCAGCGAGCACGACAAAGACGTCGGCTTCGCCGTCGACGCGCTGCGTCACCTGGTCCAGTCTGGGGCGAGGCCGCGGGCGGCGGCCAGCGTCGTCGCAGCGCTGACGGGGACGCGGGCGAACGACCTCTATAAGGCGTTGACGGGGCGCGAGGCGCGAAGGTAGTGGCGCTCGCCGGGCTCTCGGGGCGCATAGGAGCCTGAGCGTCTGCGGTCTCTATGGCGGGCCCTAGAGGAGGACTGCGCTGACTGACCGCCCGCCGGCTACAGGCGGCCACCGCTTTCTCGCCTTTTATGGTCTCGCCCGCCCTCGAGTAGGGTACTTGTCGGTCCCTTCAGGGGCACGGGATCGCGCAGGGTGCTCGCGGCAAGGGGGAAGGCAAAGGTTGATTAATCGGGGAGAGTTCCAGGACAAGCTGCCGGACGGCGTCTCCTTAGGCGTCCAGATCCATGACGGTGGCCAGCGGAAGGTGTTTGAGGCCGACGACGGCGGCGAAAAGGTCGTCATCAAGCTGATGCCCGAGGAGGATCGGAATCGGGCCGAACGGGAGGTCGCGATTGGCTCGACCTTCGATCACCCGAACTTGCCTCGCATCCTTGATACGGAGGTCTTTGACGTTGAGCTGGAGGGAGAGGAATTCGTTTGGTTCCGCGAGCGCTTTATCGAGGGCGAAACGTTGGAGGCGCGCGGAAATGGCTTCGACCCCTGTGAAGCGCTAAGCCTCGCCGCGGACCTGGCCGCTGCGGTTACGTATCTGTGGGAGCGGCACACCGTCGTGCATCGCGACATCAAGCCGATCAACATCATGGTCCGGCCTGAGGGCAGCTTTGTGCTGATCGACGTTGGGATCGGCCGCCATCAGACGGAGAGTTCGATCACGTCGGGGCTCCTCGGACCGGGCACCCGGGGTCACGTCGCGCCTGAGCAAATGCTCCCGAACAAAGGCCGGAAACTCGACTCCCGCACGGACTTGTTCCTGATCGGGATTGTCGTTTACCAGGTCCTCGTCGGCGTCCGACCATTTCGCCCCGAGAGACCGGACTACGAGACCAAGCTCATGGCGGGTGAATGGCCACGGCCAGACGGTCTGCCGAAGCCCGTCGCGGATCTCCTTGAGCGTCTTCTGGGCAATCGGCCGCACCAGCGGCCGTCATTGGCCCAGGCTACGGCGATGATCGACGCTGCTCGGAAGGAGCTGGAGTGTTCCTGATCCAGGCCGGCCACCAAAGCTCCACCCACATAGCCGAGGGCTTGCCGGAGGGCCGGGCGGACGGGGTGATTTGGAGTCCCGGAGACGAGAAACCGGAGCTACTGGAACAACGGATGGCAGAGGCTGCCGAGCACGATGCGGTCCAAGCAGTCGATCCGCAGCTTTACGTCGGGCTGCTGGAAGACGCCAACCCAAAGCGTCTCCCTGAATATGAACTGTTTGATCTGCCGCTTCCGCCTAGGCAGTTTTCCGCCCGTCGCCTGGCCGGCCTAGTGGAGGGGATTCTCGATTTTCAGGTCGAGCTTCCGTCTACGCATCTCATCGCGCCGACGGTGGCGGTTTCCTCGATGACTGATCGTTCTGCACAGGTAGCTCTCAATCTCGCCGAGACCGCCCTTGACCTGGCCGATGAAATGGACGATGAGCGGCCGCTATTTATCTCGGCCGCCGCGGAGCGTTCGGTGCTGGCCGATAGCGAAAGCGTGGACGTTCTCCTTGACGAGCTGACGACCCATGAAGCAGACGGGTACTACCTCTTGTTCGAGATCGACCCCAGCATCGATCCTGCTGGGCAAGCGTCCCTTCTCTCAGAAGCGCTCTACATCACCTATACCCTCGGCGTCATCCAGGAAAGACCCGTGTGGGTGGGATACGCAGGCTTGAGTGGCTATCTCTACCGAGCTGTCGGGGCAGAAGCATTCGCTGCCGGTTGGTTTCAGAAGCAGCAGTGGTTTTCAACGGGTCACTGGGGTCCTGGTGGAGGCGGTCGCGCTCCGCGCTCGCGTATCTACCTCGAATCGATCCTCGGGAGCTTGCTCATCGATGCTGAGCTGATGCCAGCCCGACGGCAACGGCGAGATGCGAATCTCGCCGTTGACCTCTTAAGGGGCGCGGGCGCGCTCGCTGCCGAGCATGCCGAAGGCGGGGCCGTGCCGGATGATTCCCGTTCCGTTTGCGCCGCTCAGCTCTTTGAGGTTTGCGCCGCTCTGGATGACCGTGTCGCCGGGGATCTGGACATCGATCTAGAGCGGGTTGCTCTTGAGCTTTCTGCCGCAGCCGACCTTTACACCAGGCTCGGCGCGGCTGGAATCGAGCTGGACGGAAGAAGCTCGGGATCGCAAATCACGGTGTGGCAGGCAGCGATCGAGGAGTTCCAAGACCGCGCTGGAATCTAAGCGCCGGCTGATGCTCGCGCCGCTGCCGGCCGGCGCCGCTGTCCATCAACTCGACGTTGGGTTGGCTTCCTGTTCGGCTCGTCTGCCCATCGTGCGTAGAGGTGTTCCTCGGTTAACAAGCGTCTCAGGGACGGACCCGTCGTTAGCCGGGGGCGGCGCACAATCAAAACTGTCCCCGATTCGTCCGCGACGGCGAGTCCGATGCTTCGCGTGCCCGGTCGTTGACGTGGAACCTGGGCGAGATACGACTCTGGGAAAAGCAACCAGGCGCCATTAAGGGCCGTGCGCCACATCTGAACCTGACGAACTGCCTTACGCCAGCGTCCGACCTTGGCCTCGACGCCGACACCTCGTGCATCTGCAACCACGAATCGTGGATGCAGCAGGACTGAGCCGTTGTTGCGCTCTGCCAAACCTCGGTCAACCAGGTCTGAAACCCCGCGCTGAATGCGCCGCCGTTCTCCGAGACGGAGCGCGCGGGACGCGAGCTGGTCTATCGAGGCTTCTCCCCCAAGGCGTCTCAGAGCCCTGACAATCGCCAGCGTGTAGGGCGCCGTACACGCACCCAAACCCGCGTCCAGTCTTCGCTTGAAAACCCTTTCGTCGAACGATCCGATCCAGAGATCAGGTCGGATTCCGCCGATATCAAGCTCCGGGATCACCACGAGCTTTCCCCAATCAGGTGGCGCGAAAAGCTTTGCTGACGTTGAGGCCGCTTCGTGCAGCGCGGCCTCTGGTCCAGGCACTCCGCGTTGCTTGGGGCTGTATTCGCGTGGTGAGAGGTGGACTATTGATTGAGACCCCATGCCTCGTCTCACCGTACTGCCTGGTCGGCCCCATCGCCTTTCCCCTAAGCCCATCCCCAGCTTCCTGCAGGAGTGGGGTGTACCCATTCGCCGGGACCGATGCCGTCAGTGGTCGAGGCGATGGACCGGCTGGCTGCGGAATCCAAGGTCAGCTGACCGCTGAATAGCTGGCAATCCCGGCGTCAGTAGAGCTAGGCCCCAGGCGAACCGCGCGAGGCCGCTTGCGCTCCGACGCTACTTGCTGTCGGCGGCTGCCTCGCCAGCAGGTGGCGTCTGCGCTGGGTAGCGGCGAATCAGGTGGAGCAGTTTTTCAGCCTGACCGAAGACCTCGTCAAACGTGACGATCTGAATGTCCTTCAACCCCCGGCGAAACAGCTCGAACGACTGGCGTTTCTTGTCGGTGTCTAGCTCCGACGTATCTCCGACGATCACGATGCTGAGAGGGTCATACGGGAAGGAATCTGCCTTCCCCTTGGTCAGTACGTAGTACTCCTTGAGAAGGGTGTCTCGCTGAGACTGTGCTTGGGCAATCGCTCCCGCCAGCTCCTCTGACGGGGCATGGACCCCTTGTCGGTATTCCTTTTTGGCTAGGAGGGCCGCCGCTGGCTTCTTGATCTCAATCAGGCTCAGAGATTGGACAAGCGAGTTCTGCATTAGAAAGTCAGCCAGACTGCCTCCCTGGTTGCTCACTTCCTTGCCTCCAACGTACGGCTGATCCTCGATGACGATTGCAGGAGCAGAAAAGAGCTGGGAGAGGATGAAGTTGTGTTCGGCGAATAGCGTCTGCCAGTGGCCCTCTGGAGCGTCTTTGTCCGATGCTTCCCACAGGTTGATCGCTGCTTCAAGTTCCTCGACGCCAAAGGTCCGATAGCCACGCCAGACCAGCTCCTCAAGCTGCTCGATGAAGATCACCATGCTGCGGGCGATTGCAGCGCGCTGCATGTTCCGAGCGGCTCGAGTCGCTTCGCCATCGTCGATCGCGTGTTTGCAGGCGACGGTTGACATCACGAGGCGCATGCACCAGGACTCCAGCGGTGGGTCTCCATTTTCAACCCTGCTTACTGCCGCCTCCAGACCCTCGTCAGTTTCGAGATCCAGATCAGCCAGACGGTCGCTCTTATTCAGCCTCTCCAGCCCGAAGTCTGCGTACGCCTCCAGAGCGTCGTCCAGGTCCGCCTCGTCATTCGCGGCGTCTTCAAGGAGCTGCTGCCCGACGAACCAGCCGATCCCCGGTCTGAAGAATCGACCCGAAGCTTTGGTCGGATCGAGAGACATGGTTAGAAAGCCCTCTGGTATCACCACTGAATCTCCGGCCTGAACCTCCAGGCCGTCTGCTCCAGGAAGACGAAACTGGGGCTTCCCGCACGTTTCACATTGTCGCCGCGTGTGCGGCTTGTTGGGCGCAGTGAGAAGAGCGCCGCACTCCGAGCACTCCTGCTCCGCCCCCTCCCCCGCCTTAAAAGCGTCGGCGCACACGTAGCGGACCATATCGTCGCCCTTGGGCCCAGAAAGGGCCGCAGTCTCCGCCGCTAGAACGATTCGACGCATCGGCCGACGGGCCGGGTCAGCCCTCGCCCGCGAGCCCAACCAGCGGCGGGCGCCCCTTGCCTCTGGAAGGCTGTCGCCAGGCGAAGCGGTGCCAGGGCGAGATCGTTCCGGCTCTGGCTTCCCTAGTCAGCGGCCCCCCGGGCCCCCCGGGTCGATAGCTTCCGAAAGTGGAATGGCCGCAAGCAATTACTACGTCACCACCCCGATCTACTACGTCAACGCGGAGCCCCATCTGGGGCACGCTTATTCGACTATGGCTGCGGACGTGCTGGCGCGGCACCACCGGCAGCGGGGGGAGGATGTCTTCTTTCTGACCGGCACTGATGAGCATGGGGAGCCGGTTGAGAATGCGGCTAAGAAAGCAGGGGTGACGCCGCAGGAGTTGGCGGATACGAATGCGGCGAAGTTCGAGGGCTTGATGCCGATCATCGGCGCTACGAACGACTTCTTCATCCGGACCAGCGATCCGCGGCATGAGGCGCAGGTCGCGGAGATCATCCAGCGGGTCTACGACAACGGCTGGGTGACGAAAGGGACGTATGAGGGCTGGTACTGCCCTCGCTGCGCCGACTTCAAAACCGAGCGGGAGCTGGGGCCGGGCAACACGTGCCCCATTCATGAGATCCCGCTGGAGCGCGAAAAGGAGGACAACTGGTTCTTCAAGCTGTCCGCCTTTCAGGAGCAGCTGGAAGGCCTTTATGAGGAGCGGCCGGACTTCGTCGTCCCCGACTTCCGCCGCAACGAGGCGCTCTCGTTCATCAAGCAGGGCCTGGAAGACGTCTCGCTCTCGCGCCCCAACTTGAAGTGGGGGCTGCGGTTGCCCTGGGACCCCGAGCAGCGGATGTACGTCTGGTTCGACGCCCTCCTCAACTACGTCACGGCGCTGACCTTCGCCCGCGAGGGGGAGGACCTGACCGACCGCTACTGGCCCGCCGACCTACACGTGATGGCCAAGGACATCCTCAAGTTCCACGCGGTGATCTGGCCGGCGCTGCTCTGGGCCGCCGACCTGGAGCCGCCGAAGCGGATGGTGATCCACGGCTTCCTGCTGATGGGCGAGAAAAAGATGTCGAAGAGCCTCGGCAACGTGCTCGACCCGTTCGAGGTGATCGAGCGCTTCGGCGCCGACGCGCTGCGCTTCTACCTCTTCCGCGAGGTCAGCTTCGGCCAGGATGGCTCGATCTCCACCGCCGGGTTCGAGCAGCGCTACGAGACCGAGCTGGCCAACGACTACGGCAACCTCGCCAGCCGGGTGCTGGCGATGGTCGACCGCTACCGCGACGGCACCGTGCCGGAGGCCCAGGTCGACGCCACCCTGGCCGAGGACTTCGAGGGCGCGGTCGCGCGCTTCAGCGACCTGCTCGACCGGGCCGAGCTGAGCCAGGCGCTCGACGTCGCCTGGGTCCTGGTCCGCCGCCTCAACCGCTACGTCGAGGAAACCCAGCCGTGGGTCCTGGCCAAGGACGAGGCCGACCCCGAGCGCCTCGACGAAGTCCTCTACAACCTGGTCGAGGGACTGCGGGTGACGACGCTGCTGCTGGTTCCCTACCTGCCGGGGACCAGTGAGACGTTGCTGGCGGCGCTGCGCGAAGAGGGGCGGGAGCTGGCCGAGCTCGGCTCGCGCGGCGGTGGGCAGCCGGTCGAACGCACCCCGGCGCTCTTCCCGAAGATTGAGCCCCCGGCCTGATGGCCGGGCCGGTCCTCGCCGTCCGGGAACTGAGCAAGCGCTACGGCAAGCAGGAGGCGCTCGCCGGCGTCGACCTGGAGGTGGAGGCCGGCCAGCTGGTCGGGCTGCTCGGTCCCAACGGCGCCGGCAAGTCGACCCTGACCAAGATCGCCTGCGGCCTGGTCCGCCCCAGCGGCGGCGGGGTCGAGGTCGTGGGCCAGCCGGCGGGCTCGCCCGAGGCACGCGCCGCGCTCGGCTATCTGGCCGAGCTCTTCCGTTTCCCCGGCTGGTGCACGGCGGACGAGCTGCTGCGCTTCCACCAGCGCCTCGTCGGCTCCGCCGGGGGCGAGGTGGAGCGCCGCGAGCTGCTCGACTTGGTCGAGCTCGGCGACGCGGCCGGCAAGCGGGTCGAGGCGATGTCGAAGGGCATGCAGCAGCGGCTCGGCGTCGCGCAGGCGCTGATCGGCTCGCCCCGCCTGCTGCTGCTCGACGAGCCGACCAGCGCCCTGGACCCGGTCGGGCGGCGGATCGTCCGCGAGCTGCTCGAGGAGCTGCGCCGCCGCGAGGTCGCGGTCCTGCTCAACTCCCACCTGCTCAGCGAGGTCGAGCTGATCTGCGACCACGTCGCGATCATCGCCGGCGGCCGCCTGGTCAAGGCGGGGACGCCGGAGGGCCTGGCGGGACCGGCGGCGGTCGAGGTCGAGACCGCCTCCGGGGTCAAGACCTTCGAGGGCGCGGTCCGCGAGGACGCGCCGCGGATCGTCGCCGAGCTGGTCGCCGCCGGCGAGCAGGTCTACCGGGTCGAGGTCCGCCACAGCTCGCTGGAAGACGTCTACCTCGACGCGGTCGGCGGTCAGACCGGATGAGCGGCGGGCAACTGCGCTCGGCCGTCGCGGTGGTCGGCCTCTCGATCCAGGAGGGCGTCCGCAAGCGCGTCTTCCTCGCGGTGCTGGTCCTGACCGCCGGCTTCCTCGCGCTTTTCGGCCTCGGCGCCCACTTCGCCTTCGACGACGTCGACGAATTCGCCGCCGGGGTGCCCGGCGTGCTCGACGCCCACGCCTTCACCGGGGCGACGATTTTCGGCCTGGCGATGTTCGCGACCCTCTTCCTCGGCGCCGTCCTGGCGGTCTTCCTCACCCTCGGCGTGGTCCGCGGCGACGCCGAGTCCGGCCTGCTGCAGCCGATCGTCGTCCGCCCGATCGGCCGCACGACGATGCTGCTCGCCCGCTTCGCCGGCGCCGCCCTGCTCTCGGCCACCTACGTGGTGCTCGTCTACCTCGCCGCCTGCGCGATCACCGAGGCGACCGGCAACTGGTCGCCGGACCACCTGCTCGGGCCGGCGCTCGGCCTCGCCCTGGCGGTGGCGATCATCGCCGCGCTCTCGCTGCTCGCCTCGACCCTCCTCTCGGTGACCGCCCAGGGGATCGTCGTCTTCATGGTCTTCGGCGCCGGGCTGACCGCCGGGTTGATGGCGCAGATCGGCACCGCGATCGACTCCGACTCGCTGCACCAGATCGGCCGGATCGCCAGCTGGACGCTCCCCTTCGAGGGCCTCTACGCCGCCAGCCTGCACGCGCTGATCTCCGACACCTCCGGCCTCACCGGCGTGATCCTGCAGCTCGGGCCCTTCGGTGGCTCGGAAGCCGCCGGGACGGGACTGATCGCTTGGGCCTTCGCGTACCTCGCCGGCGTGCTTGCCCTCGCCGCCTTCGTCTTCGCGCGCCGCGACCTCTGAGCTAGGCCAGCAGCTCCGGACCGATCTCCTCGGGCCGGGTCAGCCCGCAGAGGGCCATCGTCAGGTCGAGCTCGGCGAGGACCATCTTCAGTACCGCTTCGACCCCGGCCTGACCGTCGAGGGCCAAGCCCCAGACGTAGGGGCGGCCGAGGCAGACGGCGTCGGCGCCGAGGGCCAGCGCCTTCAGCGCGTCGGCTCCGCCGCGGATACCGCTGTCGAAGAGGATCGCGAGATCCTGGTCGCCGACCGCCGCGGCGATCGCCGGCAGCGCCTCCAGCGAGGCGATCGCGCCGTCGACCTGGCGGCCGCCGTGGTTGGAGACGACGATCCCGTCGACCCCGCGGCTGACCGCCTCGCGGGCGTCGTCGGCGTGCTGGATCCCCTTGACGACGATCGGCAGCGAGGTCATCTCGCGCAGCTGCGCCAGGTCGTCCCAGCTCAGCGCCGGGTTCGCCTGGACGCCGAGGAAATGGCCGGTGGCGGCGCCGACGTCCTCCTCCGGCGGTTTCTCCAGCGCGGCGCGGAAGACCGGATCCTGGAAGTAGTTGGCGACGCCCATCCCGTTGAGGAACGGCAGCCAGGCCTGCTGCAGGTCGCGCGGCTTCCAGCCGGGGATGAAGGTGTCGACGGTGAGGACGATGGCGCCGTAGCCGGCCCGCTCGGCCCGCTCGACGAAGCTGCGGGCGAGCTCCGGGTCGTTGGGCCAGTAGAGCTGGAACCAGCGCGGTGCCTCGCCGCCGGCCTCGGCCACCTCCTCGAGGCTGAAGTGGGAGGCGGTGCTGACGATCATCGGCGCGCCGACCGCGGCGGCGGCGCGGGCGGTGGCCAGCTCGCCGTCGGGGTGGACGACCGCCTGAACGCCGATCGGGGCCAGCAGCAGCGGCGCCGGCATCGCCGTGCCGAGCACGGTGGTGGAGAGGTCTCGGGCGGATACGTCGCGCAGCATCCGCGGCACGATCCGGTGGCGTTTGAAGGCCTCGACGTTGGCGTCGATCGTCTCCTCGGTCCCTGCTCCGGCCCAGACGTAGTTGGCGGCTTTGGGGTCCATCGCCGCCATCGCCTGCGCCTCCAGGTCGGCGACCGGGACCGGGATCGCCGGCGTCTCGCCGCCGAGGCCACGGAGGTAGATCTCGCGGTAGTAGTCGGCGGGGTCCGGCATCGGGCGAAGGATAGGCTGACCCACTCGATGATCGACTCCCACACCCACCTGATGCTCTGCGACGGGAGCGAGGAGGAGCTGGTCGCCGCGGCCGCCGAGGCCGGGGTGAACCGGATGCTGACGATCGGGATGGGGCCGGAGTCGAACCCGGTCGCGGTGGCGAGCGCCGAGCGCCACGATTCCGTTTTTGCCGCGGTCGGGCGGCACCCCAACGACGCCAACGGCTTCGACGCCGAGGCGGAAGCGGAAATCCGCCAGCTCGGCGCCCACGAGAAGGTGCGGGCGATCGGCGAGACCGGACTCGACTTCTACCGCGACACCGCGGCGCCGGAGGAGCAACGGCGCGCCTTCGCGGCGCAGATCGAGATCGCCCGCGAGCTGGGTCTGCCGATCGTGATCCACGCCCGCGACCCCGAGGGGGAGACCAGCGCGACCGACGAGATCTTCGAGACGCTCGACGCCAAGGCCGCCGACGCCCCGGTGATCCTCCACTGCTTCTCCGCTCCGCACCGGGTGGGCGACGCGGCCGAGCGCGGCTGGTACTGCTCGTTCGCCGGCAACGCCACCTACCCGAGCGCCAAGGAGCTGCTGTTCGCGGCGGCCAAGGTGCCGGCCGAGCGGATCCTGGTCGAGACCGACGCGCCCTACCTCGCCCCGCAGCCGATGCGCGGCAAGCGCAACCAGCCCGCCTTCGTGACCGAGACGGCGCGCGAGATCGCCGCCGTCCGCGAGGTCTCCTACGAGGAGCTGGAGCGGACGGTGGAGGCAAACGCGCGGGCGCTCTTCGGCTGGTAGCGGTGGTCCGGCTCGGTCAGAACTTCCTCGCCGATCCCAACCTGCTCGACGCGATCGTCCGCGACGCCGAGCTGGGTCCCGATGACGTGGTCCTGGAGGTCGGGGCGGGGGAAGGGGTGCTGAGCGAGCGGCTCGCGGCCGCCGCCGCGCACCTGCACACGGTCGAGATCGACGGTGGGCTGGAGGGGGCGCTGGCGCCGATCGCGGCGCTGCCCAACGTCGACCTCCACTGGGGCGACGCGATGAAGCTCGACCTCGGCGGCTTCGAGCCGGCACCCACGGCGATGGTCGCCAACCTGCCCTACGCGGTGGCGACGCCGCTGATCCTGCGCACGACCGAGCAACTGCCAACGCTGCGGCGCTGGACGGTGATGGTCCAGCGCGAGATCGCCGACCGGTTGCGGGCGGGCCCGGGCAGCCGCACCTACGGGTCGCCGAGCGCGGTCGTCCAGCTCGCCTGCGAGGTCGAGCTGCTGCGGGCCGTCGACCCCGCCGTGTTCAAGCCGCGGCCGCGGGTCGACTCGGCGATCCTGCGCCTGCGGCGGACCGGACCGGGCGCCGACGCCGAGACGCGGCAGCTGATCCGCGCCGCCTTCGCCCACCGCCGCAAGTCGCTGGCCCGCTCGCTGGAGCACGCCGCGCCCGGGGGGCGCGATGCGGCCCGGGCGGCGCTGGCCGAGCTGGGACTGCCGGAGGACGCCCGCGCCGAGGCGCTGGCGCCGGAGCAATTCGCTGCCCTCTCCGCCAAGCTGCGTGATTGAAACCTGTCCAATGCTGCTCCGCGCCCCGGCCAAGCTCAACCTCTGCCTCTACCTGGGTCCGACCCGCGATGACGGCCTGCACGAGCTCTGCTCCTTGTTCGAGCCGCTGGAGCTGGCCGACCTGATCGAGGTCTCCCCGGCCGAGCGCGACGAAGTCCTCTGCCCCGGCGTTTCGGGCGAGAACCTGGCGGCGCGGGCGCTGGCTGGCCTGCGCGAGCGCGGCTGGGAGCACGAGCCGCTGCGGATCGAGATCGAGAAGAAGGTGCCTATCGCCGCCGGGCTCGGCGGCGGCAGCGGCGATGCCGCCGCGGTGCTTCGCCTCGCCGCCGGCGAGGTTGCCGACCTGCCGCAGTTGGCGCTAGAGCTCGGCGCCGACGTTCCCTCCCAGCTGCGCCCGTCGCTGGCCCTGGTCCGCGGCGCCGGCGAGCTGGTGGAGCCCTTGCCCGAGCCGGCACCGCACGCCGCGGTGCTCCTGCCCGGCGGCGGCGGTCTCAGCACCGCGGCGGTCTTCGCCGAGTGCGACCGGCTCGGCCTCGGCCGGCCCGCGGCGGAGCTGGAGGAGCTAGCCGACCAGCTGCGCCAGGTCGCCGGGGCCGGCGCCTCGCCGCTCGACTATCCCGAGCTGCTGGTCAACGACCTCGAGCCGGCGGCGCGCTCGTTGCGCCCCGACATCGGAGAGGCACTCGACGCCCTCCGCGACGCCGGCGCCCCGCTGACGATCCTCAGCGGCTCCGGCCCGACCGCGGTCGGGCTCTTCCCTGACCTGCCCGCCGCCGAGGCCGCCGCCGGGCTGCTCGCCAGCGAGGGTGCGATCGTCTGCGCCGCCGGGCGCGCGAGACTGACGCCATGAAGCTGCCCGGGGAGGGAGAGGGGAAAAGCAACCGCAAACGGCTGCTGATCGGCGCCGCGGTGGTTGTCGTCGGCCTCTTCTATTACTTCGTCAGCCGCCAGCTCGGCCACCTCGACCTGCAGAACCTGCTGGAAGAGATCTCGGAAACGCTTGGCGCCTGGACCTACCTGCTGGTCGGCTTCTTCGCCTTCGCCGAGACCGGCGCCGGCATCGGCCTGGTCGTCCCGGGGGAGACGACGATGCTGCTCGGCGGCGCCGTCGCCGGCCAGGGCGCGATCGACGTCTATTTGCTGATCGCGATCGCCTGGTTCGCCGCCTGGCTCGGTGACACCACCAGCTTCTTCCTCGGTCGCCGGCTCGGCCGCGAGTTCGTCCTCAAGCACGGGGCGCGGGTCGGGATCAGCCACGAGCGGTTCGAAAAAGTCGAGGACTACTTCAGCCGCCACGGCGGAAAGACGATCTTCATCGGCCGCTGGATCAGCCTGGTCCGCGCCCTGGCGCCCTTCATCGCCGGCAGCTCGCGGATGAGCTACCGCGGCTTCGTCCCCTACAGCATCCTCGGCACCGGCCTCTGGGCCTCGCTCCACATCCTCGTCGGCTACTTCTTCAGCCGCAGCATCGAGACCGCCGGCCACTACGCCGCCCGCGGCGCCTTCCTGCTGGCGACCCTGATCGCGCTGGTGATCGGCACCGTCTACCTGGTCCGCTTCCTCAAAGTCGAGGCCAACCGGGAGAGGGTGGTGCGCTGGATGGAGCGGCACCGGGCGACCGCGTGGATGGTCGAGCTCTCGCGCCGGCCGCAGTTCCGCTTCCTCTGGGACCGGGTGACCCCGGGCGGCACCTTCGGGCTCGAATTCACCTCGCTGATGGCGGCGCTCGCCGTCTCGCTCTTCGTCCTCGTCGCCTACACGGTGATCGTCGGCGGCGACCCCGGGCCGACGCCGGGCGACGAAACCGCAATCGAAGTCGCGGAATGGCTGCAGACCGGCTTTCTCACCAGCCTCGCCAAGATCGTCACCTTCTTCGGTTCCGCCGGTCTCACCTGGGCTCTCGCCGCAATCGGCGCGGTGCTGCTCGCCTGGCGCCGGCGCTGGGTCGAGTTCTGGGTGCTGCTGGTGGGGATGACGATCACCCAGGTCGGCATCTGGGAGATCAAGGACGCGGTCGACCGGCCCCGCCCGCCCGAGCCGCTCGTCTCCAGCTCCGGCTCGTCCTTCCCCAGCGGCCACGCCGCCCACTCGGTCATCTACCTCTGGCTGGCGGTGACGATCGTCCTGCGGTTGCGACCCGGGATGGCCCGCGCCACCGCGGTGGTCGTCACCGGGATCGTGCTGACGGCGCTGGTCGGGCTCTCGCGGGTCTACCTCAACGTCCACTACCTCTCTGACGTCAACGCCGGCTGGGCGCTGGGGGCGGCGGCCTTCTCGTTCTGCGCCCTCGTCGGGCTGGTCGTCTCGCAAGTGCGCCAAA
Organism: Solirubrobacterales bacterium; assembly: GCA_035760445.1. Lineage (GTDB taxonomy): Bacteria > Actinomycetota > Thermoleophilia > Solirubrobacterales > 70-9 > VAYN01. Next base: position 25,582 of record DASTSW010000035.1, read on the forward strand.
ATCCAGGGCAGTGACTCTCTTCGCTCTGACCGACCTCGGTCACCAGTACCTCCTCTACGGGATCGCCGCGGCGATCTGCCTGGTCATCTTCGTGACCCTGATCCTGACCCCCGCGCTGAGCGCCTACGGGCGGGTCTGGGAGAAGACGGCGGCGGGGTTCCTCTCGCTGTTCGTGCTTGCTGCGCTGGTGATCGGCGGCGTCGTCATCGGCCTGGCGATCGTCTACTACTACCCGAACCTCACCGACCTCTTCAGCGGCATCTAGCCTGGCGGCGGCGGACCGGCGCATGGCGGCGTCCTCAGTCGCCCAAATAGCGCTGCTATTCGGGCTCCCTGCGTCCTTGCCCTGCTTGGTCCGGCGCCGCCAGGCGCACACCCGGATAATGGCTGGATGCCTAGTTCCGGTACCAGTGAGCGCGCGGGCCTGCTCGAGGCTCTCTCCGAAGCGGTCGAGTCGGGCGCCGGCCTGCCCGCGGTCGCGCGGGCGGCGGCGCGGCTGCTCGACGCCAGCGTCGCCCTGATCGACCGCTCCAGCGCCGTGCTCGCGGTCGCCGGGGCCTCCTCGGACCAGGAGCAGAAGCTGCTCTC
>DASTSW010000036.1:0-12839 GCA_035760445.1 Solirubrobacterales bacterium
GGCCGGCGCCCACCGCTTCTGCATGGTCACCCAGGGCCAGGGCCTCTCCAAGCGCGACTTCCAGAAAATCCTCGAGGGCACCCGGCTGGTCGCCGAGCAGACCAACCTCAAGCGCTGCGCCTCGATCGGCCACATGTCGGCCGATCGCGCCAAGGCGCTGAAAGAGGCCGGCGTCCAGCGCGTCCACCACAACGTCGAGTCGGCCCGCTCCTACTACCCGGAGGTCTCGACCACCGTCCGCTACGAGGGACGACTGCGGACCATTCAGGCGGTCAAGGAGGCCGGGCTCGAGACCTGCGTCGGCGGCATCCTCAACCTCGGCGAGAGCGAGGAGCAGCGGGTCGAGATGGCCTTCGAGCTCTCCGAGATCAACCCGACCTCGGTGCCGATCAACCTGCTGATCCCGAAGGACGGGACCAAATTCGGCGACCGCGAGGTGATGGACCCCTGGGAGGTCGTGAAGTGGATCGCGATCTTCCGGCTGATCATCCCCGGCGCCCTCTTCCGGCTCTGCGGCGGCCGGGTCGAGAACCTCGGCGAGCTGCATGGGCTGGCCGTCAAGGCCGGCCTCAACGGGGTGATGATGGGCAACTTCCTCACCACCCTCGGCGCCGAGCCGGCCGATGACCGGGCGATGTTCGAAGAGCTCGGCCTCAATGTCGCCCGCCAGGACGACAACGGCGCCAACCCGCGGCCCGACAACCGCTCCGGCTGGCTCGAGGGCGAGACCCCCGAGACGCCGATCGACGAGCTGATCGACAGCCAGGAGGAGGCCAACTTCTGGGACCCCTCCACCCAGCTACGGGTGGTCAAGAAGGCGAAGAAGCCGCCTTCCTACCCACGGGCGGCGTGACCGACGTCGCCGAGCGGCTCGAGGAGCTCCGCGACCGGGGGCTCTACCGCAGGCTTCGCCTGATCGAGGGACCGCAGGGACCGACCGTCACCCTCGACGGCCAGCAGGTCCTCCTCCTCTGCTCCAACAACTACCTCGGCCTCGCCGACCGTTCGCAGGTGCGCGAAGCCGCCGCCGACGCGGCACTGCGCTGGGGCGCCAGCTCGGGAGCCTCGCGGCTGATCTCGGGCAACATGGAGCCGCACCGCCAGCTCGAGCAGCGCCTCGCCGCCTTCAAGGACTACGAGGCGTCCTTGCTGTTCGGCTCCGGCTACCTCGCCAACACCGGCGTCATCGCCGCCCTCGCCGGCCGCGGCGAGGTCGTCTTCTCCGATGAGCTGAACCACGCCAGCATCGTCGACGGCTGCCGCCTCTCGCGGGCCGAGACCTTCGTCTACCGCCACGCCGACCCCGAGCACCTCGCCTGGGGGCTGCGGCAAGCCGGCGGACGGGGAGCGCTGATCGTCACCGACGGCGTCTTCTCGATGGACGGCGACGTCGCGCCGCTGCCCGAGCTCCTGGAGCTGGCCCGGCGCCACGGAGCGCGGCTGATGGTCGACGAGGCGCACGCCACCGGCGCAGTCGGCCCCGGCGGCCGCGGCTCGGTCGCCGCCGCCGGCCTCAGCGGCGAGGTCGACATCGTGGTCGGGACCCTCGGCAAGGCGCTCGGCTCCTACGGCGCCTACGCCTGCGCCAGCCCGGAGATCGTCGAGCTGCTGATCAACACCGCCCGCCCGTTCATCTTCTCCACCGCCCCGCCACCACCGGCGATCGGCGCCGCGCAGGCGGCGCTGGGGCTACTCGAAGCCGAACCAGAGCTGGTCGACCGGTTGCAGGCCAACGCCGCGCTGCTGCGCCGCTCGCTCTCGGCCGCCGGCCTCGAGGCCGGCGGGGCGACCCAGGTCGTCCCCATCCACGTCGGCGAGGCGGAGGCGACGATGGCGCTCTGCGAGCTGGCCCTGGAGAAGGGGGTCTTCGCCCAGGGAATCCGGCCGCCGACGGTGCCCGAGGGCACCTGCCGGCTGCGCCTGACCGCGATGGCATCCCACCGCAAAGAGGACCTCGTCGCCGCCGCCCACATGGTCGGCGTCGCCGCCCGCGAGGTCGGCCTGGTCGCGGCCGAACCGCTCGCCGCCTGACCGGCGATGGCGCGCGGCATCTTCATCACCGGCACCGGCACCGAGGTCGGCAAGACGGTGGTCGCGGCGACGATCGCCAAGACCCTCGCCAGCCAAGGCGAGCGGGTGGCGGTCTTCAAGCCGGCGGTCACTGGACTCGACGAACGGGTCGAGACCGACCACGCGCTGCTGCGCCGGGCCTCCGGGTCGAGCCAGAGCGACGAGGAGATCGCGCCCTACCGCTACGGGCCGCCCGCCTCGCCGCATCTCGCGGCGGCGTTGGCCGGCGACGAGATCGACCCTGGAAGGCTGCGGCAGGTCGCCGCGGCGGCGGCCGACGGCGCCGACGCGATCGTCTGCGAGGGGGTCGGCGGCCTGTTGGTCCCGCTCTCCCCCGGCTACATGGTCCGCGACCTCGCCGCCGACCTCGGCTACCCGCTGGTCGTCGTCGCCAGCCCCGGCCTGGGGACGATCAACCACACCCTGCTGACGGTCGAGTCAGCGCGCACCGCGGGACTCGAGGTCGCGGCCATCGTCCTCAACCCCTGGCCCGAGGAGCCGACCGAGATCGAGCACTCCAACCGGGAGACGATCGCCGAGCTGGCGGGCGCCCCGGTCCTCACTCTCCCCCGCATCGATCTCGCCGATCCGGTCAGCTGGCCGGCGCTGAAGATCTAGACGATCACGTCGAGGCTGCCGTCCGTCAGCTCGACGGTGAAGCCAGCCGCCTCCGCAACGGCCGCGGCGGCCTCCGCGTCTCGTGGCGCCTTCTTCGCCGCCAGCAGCACTCGCGCCACGTCGCCGCGCACCGCCTTCGCCATGTGCGAGACCGCCTTGCGCTGGCCGCCCTCTTCGGTGAAGGCGCGTACCGCCAGCAGCGTCGCCCGCTTCGGCTTCCAGGCGGCGGCGTAGGCACCGGAGCGCATATCGACGATCAGGTCGCCCTCCTCGTCTGGCAGCGCCGCCGCCAGCGCCGGACGCCAGAAGGCATTCGGCGCGCCGATCCCCTCCAGTCGCGTCTTCGGCGGGAACTTGTAATAGGGGATGCGGTCGTCGGGCCGGACCACGCCCCACAGCGCGCTGGCGATCAACACCCGTTGCCGCGCGGCCGCCGCCAGCTCGGGCAACTCCAGCCGTTTGAAGAGGACTCCGGTGTAGACCTCGCGCGCCGGCGCCGCAGGGGCCTCGCGCAAACTCGGGTCGAACGCCTCGAGCAGCTCCGCCCGTTTCCCACCCAGCTCGGCGGCGAAGGCCAGCGCGTCGAGGTCGACCGGATCGCCCGCCTCGGGACGATCCTTGCCTTCGGAAGGCGGGAGGAAGATCAGCATCGGGCGGCAGCCTATGCCGCCCGATGCCCAAGCGTTCCGAGGAGGGATTGGCGAAACCCGCGTGCGCGGGGGTTTCGCCAATCCCTCCTACGCCGGCTGCGCCGCCTCGCGGGCCTCCTCGCCGGCGAGCGCCTCGCCGCCGGGGCTGGCCTCGGCGACCGCCGCCTCGGGGCTGGTGGTCCGGCCTTTGGACCGGATCGCGGTCGCTCCGATCAGCGCCCCGGCGAGGGCGACGAAGCCGGAGACGGTCATCGCGTGGCTGACCGCGTAGACGAAGGCTTCGTTGCCCGCCGTCACGACCTCGTGCGCCTGGCTCGCACCGAGCCCCTGCACGTGCGGCACTCCGCCGCCACCCAGCTGGTCGGAGATCGATTCGCGCTGCGCGGCGGTGACACCGGTCCCGCCCAGCAGCGAGTCCAGCTTCGAGCCGACCAGGCCCTGGAAGATCGCACCAGTGACGGCGATGCCGAGGCTGCCGCCGACCATGCGGAACATCGAGAGCACCCCGGAGGCGATCCCGGCTTTCTGCACCGGCACCGCGTTCATCGCGGCGCTGGTCATCGGCGACATCGTCATCGCGACGCCGATACCGAGCAGCATGAACCCGGGCAGCAGGTCGAGGTAGCTGGAATCGACCTGGATGCGGCTGAAGCTGAACAGCGAGGCCGCGACGATCAGCAGCCCGCCGGCGATCAGCCAGCGCGGCCCGTAGCGGTCCGAGAGCCGCCCGGCGACCGGGGCGACGCCGACGATCATCAGGGTCGAGGGCAGGAACCGCACCCCCGCCTCCAGCGGCGAGTAGTGGAGGATGTCCTGCATGTAGAGGGCGAGGAAGAAGAAGACGCCCATCATCGCGAAGGTGATGATCAGTGCCACCACCACCGAGGCGAGGAAGTTGCGGTCGCTGAGCAGGTCGAACTGCACCATCGGCGCATTCACCCGGTTCTCGACGAAGACGAAGGCGGGCAGCGCCACCGCCGCCCCGACCAGCAGGGCGATGACCTGCGGCGAGCCCCAGCCCCAGGCGTTGCCCTCGACCAGGGCGAGGACCAGCGCGGTCAGCCCGACCGTCAGCACGGCGACGCCGGCGTAGTCGACCTCGCGGCCGACCGAGGTGTCGCGCGACTCGCGGACCGCGAACAGGGTCGCGGCCACGGCGCCCACCGCGACCGGGATATTGATGTAGAAGATCGCCCGCCAGCTGACGTGCTCGGTGAGGAAGCCGCCCAGCACCGGCCCGACCGCCAGCGCCAGGGCCGAGACGCCGGCCCAGGTGCCCATCGCCTTGCCGCGCTCGTGGGCGGGGAAGGCGTCGGTGATGATCGAGAGCGTGCCCGGCATCATCAGCGCCGCGCCGACGCCCTGGACGATGCGGCTGACGACCAACGAGGTCTGGTCGGGCGCGAGCCCAGCGGTTGCCGAGGAGGCGGCGAAGATGACGACGCCGATGAGGAACATCCGCCGCCGGCCGAAGATGTCGCCGAGCCGGCCGCCGGTCGCCAGCAGCACGGCGAAGGAGAGCGTGTAGCCGTTGATCGTCCACTCCAGGCCGCTGATCGAGGCCCCCAGGTCCTGCTGGATCGAGGGCAGGGCGACGTTCACGACCGTGTTGTCGAGCATGATCATGAACAGCGCGAAGCACATCGCTCCGAGCGTCCACCACTTGCGGTTGTCGTCGGTGATCAGGTGGCGGTAACGGGTCAAGCGCGATCACTTCCCTTCATCTGCTGGTAGGTCTGAGCGAGGTCCTCGCGGTCGAGGAGCGACTCCACGGCGGCGTCGAGCTTGCGTCGCTGCGCCGCGCTCAGGGTGGTTACGAAGGTCTCGATTCCGGTCATGCGGATGGTGACGAGGGTGGCGACCAGGTCCTTCCCCTTGGCCGTGATCTGCACCCGGCGCACGCGGCGGTCGTCCGGGTCCTCGACCCGGGTCGCCAGCTTCGCCTTGACCAGCGCGTCGACGGCGCGGCTCATCGAGGGGACGGAGACGCCGAAGCGCTCGGCCAGGTCCGAGACCTGCCACGGCTGCGGCTGGTCCCCCAGCCCGCCCAGCTCCAGCAGGGCCTTGCACTGGGTCATCGACAGCCCCGACGCCTCGATCACCCGCAGCTGGTTGCCGCGGTCATAGAGGAAGACGTGGTGCAGGAGGGCCGCCACGCGGGCGGCGGTGTCGTGCTCGGCCGGGCTCACCTCGCGGTGGGACTCGGCGATCGCTTTCACGTCAGTCGCATGCATCCAGATAATAGTTGCACAGGCGCAACCATTTCAAAAGGGCAATAGTTGTTCGTGTGATGCATATCACTCTGGGCTGCCGCCGCCCGCGGGGCTAACGTCCGCCCCATGCAGCCGGACTACGCGCAGCTCGATCGCGAACACGTCTGGCACCCCTTCACCCAGCAGCAGGGCTGGAGCGAGGAAGAACCGCTGATGATCGAGCGCGGCGAGGGCTCCTACCTCTACGACGTCGACGGCCGCCGCTACCTCGACGGCACCGCCGCGCTGTGGTGCAACGTCCACGGCCATCGCCACCCGGTGATCGACGCCGCCGTCCGCGAGCAGCTCGACCGGGTCGCTCACACGACGATGCTCGGCCTCTCTCACCCCGGCGCGACCGAGCTGGCCGCCCGCCTGGTCGAGATCGCTCCCGAGGGCCTGTCCCGCGTCTTCTACTCCGACTCCGGCTCGACCGCGGCCGAGATCGCCCTGAAGATCGCCTTCCAGTATCAGCAGCAGCGCGGCGGCGAGCACGCGGGGCGGACCAAATTCGTGCGCCTGCGCGAGGCCTACCACGGCGACACGATCGGCTCGGTCTCGATAGGCGGCATCGACCTCTTCCACTCGACCTACCGGCCGCTGCTGTTCGAGACCCACGTCGCCGAGCCCGGCGACGCCGAGGATCTCGAGCGAGTGCTGGCGGCACACGGCCAGGAAGTCGCGGCGGTGGTCGTCGAGCCGCTGGTCCAGGGGGCGGCGGGGATCCTCGTCCAGCCACCCGGATATCTGCGCGCTGCCCGCGAGTTCTGCGACCGCCACGGGGTGCTGCTGATCTGCGACGAGGTGGCGACCGGGTTCGGCCGCACCGGGACGATGTTCGCCTGCGAGCAGGAAGGCGTCGCCCCCGACCTGATGTGCCTGGCGAAGGGGATCACCGGCGGCTACCTGCCGCTGGCCGCGACCCTGACTACGGAGGAGATCTACGACGGCTTCCTCGGCAGCTACGAGGAGTTCAAGACCTTCTTCCACGGCCACACCTACACCGGCAACCCGCTCGCCTGCGCCGCGGCGCTCGCCAACCTCGAGGTCTTCGAGCAGGAGCGGACGCTGGAGCGCCTGCAGCCGAAGATCGCCCTCTTCGCAGAGTTGCTGGCCGAGGTGGCGGCAATGCCCGAGGTGGCCGAGGTCCGCCAGAAGGGCGTGATGGTCGGGATCGACCTCGGCGACCACGACGCGGCGCTGCGGATGGGCCACCGGGTGACCGTCGAGGCGCGCAAGCGCGGCGCCTTCATTCGCCCCCTCGGCAACACGATCGTGCTGATGCCCCCGCTCTCGATCTCCGAGGACGAGCTGCGCGAGCTGGTCGGCATCGCCCGCGACTCGATCCACGCGGCGGTCGCTGAGTCGATACTCACCGTGTGACGGATCCGAAGGTCCCCCGTAGTTCGGGCATGGAGCAAACGCTCGTCGCCGAAGCCAAGGACGCGCCGCGGGCCGGTGATCTCGCCTTCGATCGCCTCTACCGCTCCAGCCGCGACGACGTCTACGCCTACGTCGCCAGCCTTCTGCGCGATGCTCCGGCGGCCGAGGAAGTCACCGCCGCGGCCTTCGAGCGCGCCTACCGCAAGCGCCACCGCTTCGACCCCGAGCGGGGCGAACCCCGGGCCTGGCTGTTCGGGATCGCCCGCAACGCCGCCCTCGACGAGCTGCGCCGCCGCGGCCGCCAGGCCGAGCTGACGGCCGAGCCCGAGGACCTCCACGCCCGGGCCCTCGACGAGGGCGCCGAGCAGAGCGAGCGCCGACTGGCTGTCTCGGCGGCACTGGAGCGACTCGAACCGCAGGAGCGAGAGCTGATCGCGCTCAAATTCTTCGCCGGATTGGAAAACCGGGAGATCGCCCAGGTGCTCGGCATCGGCGAGTCCAACGCCGGCACCCGCCTACACCGAGCGATGACCAAGTTGAGGGAGGCCTGCGATGGAGACGCCTAGGGACGACCAATTGGCCGCTGACCTGAAGGCGCTGCGGCCGACGCCGCGGCCCGAGTTCAGGGCCGAGCTCGACGAGCGCGCCGCCGCGGGCTTCCCGCGGCGCTCGCGCCTGCCCCGGCTTTCATTTGGCCCGCTGCGCGCGATTCCCGCGCGGCGCCTTGTGCTGGCCGGCGGAGCGTTCGCGCTCTTCGCGATCGTTGTTGCTTCGACGCTGGTTGTCGCAAACCAGGGAGGGTCGGAGCCACAGGACGATCTGGCCCTGCTCGAACCCCATTCGAAGCCGGCGCAGTCATCACCTGACCCTCCCGACAAGTCGGCGGCAGCCGGAGGAAGCAACAGCGCCCCGCAAGGATCGTCGGGCATCCAGTACGAAACGGAAGTACCGACGACGGGGTCCGAAGCGAGCAGCGCTGCCGCGGGAACCGGGTACAGCGCGGCAGCCCCCGAGATCGAGCGCCTCGACGCCGATCGCTCCAGCGGCAATTCCCACCGCCGCGCGGTCGAGCGCTCCGCTGAGATCGTCCTCGCCGCCGAGCCCGGCGACGTCGGCGAGGACTCCTCCGAGGTCTTCGAAGTCGTCCACGCCCACGACGGCATCGTCATGAGCTCCTCCAGTCGCGAGGGCAAGCCCGGCCAGGCCGGAGCCCGCTTCGAGCTGCTCCTGCCCAGCGACGACCTCGGCGATTCCCTCGCCGCGCTTTCGGAGATCGACGAGGTGCGCTCGCGGCACGAGGCCACCACCGACATCACCGCCCCGACCGTCGACACCGCCGAGCTGCTGCGGGACTCGAACGCCCGGATCGACAGTCTCCTCGCCCAGCTGGAAAGCGCGGAAACCGAAGGCGAGCGGGAAGCCGTGGAAGCGGAGCTGCAGCAGGAGCGCCGTCACCGAGCCCGCCTGCGGGGCAACCTCCAGCACCTGGAGCACCGCGCGTCCTACTCCCGCGTCCTCCTGCTGATCGAAACCGGAGCCAAGGAGGAATCCGGGACCGGCGGCGGCACCTGGGGCGTCGGCGACGCGCTCGGCGACGCCGGCCAGATCCTCGCCGTCGCCGCCGCGGTCGCCGTCGTCGGCCTCGCGATCCTCGGCCCGATCGCCCTCATCGCCCTGCTCGCCTGGCTTACCCACCGCGCCTGGGTCCGCCGCGAGCGCCGTCGCGTCCTCAGCTGACGGTTACGCTCCTCCGATGGAGGAGAGGCGACGGGGACCGGCAGAGCTGCCCAACTTCGGGCCGCCCTCGACGCCGCGCCCGGCGGCCTCGATCGTCCTCCTGCGGCGCGGCGGCAAGCACGCCCAGCGCGCCCTCGAGGTGCTGATGCTGCGACGCAGCGAGGAGGCGAAGTTCATGCCCGGCGTCTGGGTCTTCCCGGGCGGCTCGGTCGACGCTACCGACGGCGCCGACGAGGCCGGCCTGCGCGCCTGCGCGGTGCGCGAGTTGAACGAGGAGGCCGGGATCGAGCTGCCCGCCGAGGAGGAGCTCGTCCCCTTCACCCGCTGGATCACCCCGGAGCTGATCGCGACCCGCTTCGACGCCTGGTTCTTCCTCGCCCTCGCGCCCGCCCACACGCCGCCGCAAGCGGACGGGGTCGAGACCACCGAGGCCCGCTGGTTCGAGCCCGCGGCCGCGCTCGAGGCCCACACCGCCGGCGAGATCGTCCTCTCCTTCCCGACCCAGAGGCAGCTCGGCTGGCTGGCCGAGTTCGGCACCTCCGAAGAGGCGCTGGCCGCCTACCGCGAGCGCACCGTCGAGCCGATCCTGCCGAAGGTGGTCGAGGACGGCGCCGAACCGCGCGTCGTCCTCCCGGGCGAGCCCGGCTATCCGGCCTGAGGCGGCGCAGGGGCGTCCGGGAACGGCTCCAGCCCCGCGTGCCAGGGGCCGGGCGGGTAGGTGTGGATACCGCTCTCGTCCATCTCGCCCTGCAGCCGTTCGAACAGCTGGCCGGCGTTCTTCAGCGCCGCCTTCAGTTCCTCCTCGCTGCGCTCGCGCAGGCGCCAGAGGAACCAGAGCTGACGGTCGTTGATCCCGAAGTCGATCTCGCCGCTCATCGTCGTCACCCAGCCGAGGAAACCGGGCCCGAACAGCTCGCGCAGCGCCACCGGGTCGTACTCGCTCGGCACCGTGGTCAGGAAGCGCTCATTGAAGTCGATCGACTCGAACTCGACCTTGCGCTGAAAACGCTGGGTGACGACCTCGTGCCCCTCGATCGACTCGACGTTGAAGGCCGGCACCACCCGCGCCAGGTCCGGCATGTGGGCCTTGGCGAGGATCGCGGTCGGCACCACCGCCTTGGAGAAGAAGCCGCCGACCTCCTTTTCGTCGGCGTCGCAGGAGGAGCCCCAGAAGCCCTCGCTGAGCTGCCCGGTCAGCCGGTTGACGCCGCCAACGCAGAGCGCCACCGGACCGTCTTTCGGGTTGATCCCGCCGACCGGCTCGTAGGTGAGCCCGTTGCGCTCGCCGTAGCCGCGTACGATCTCGGCCCATTCCTGCGCTTCGTGGTTCGCCGCCATTGCCGCGATCCTACGGCGTTAGGATTCCCCTAACCCCGGTCCGACCACAGGAGCCTCCATGACCATCGTCATCATCGTCGTCGTCGCGATACTCATCCTCGCGGTCCTCTACTACATCGCGAAGCGCAACTCGATCATCGCCGCGCGCAACCGGGTGGACGAGTCATGGAGCGGGATCGACGTGCAGCTGAAACGGCGCCACGACCTCGTCCCCAACCTGGTCGAGACGGTCAAAGGCTACGCCGAGCACGAGAGCGCGACCTTCGAGAAAACGACCCAGGCGCGGGCCGCGGCAATGCAGGCGCAGGGGGTCGAGGAAACCGCCAAAGCCGAGCAGCAGCTGACCCAGGCACTGGCCGATGTCAAAGCGGTGGCCGAGAACTACCCGACCCTGCGAGCGACCGAGAACTTCCAGCAGCTGAGCCGCAACCTCTCCGAGCTCGAGGACGAGATCCAGGCCTCGCGCCGGATCTACAACTCCAACGTCCAGTCCTACAACACGGACATCGAACAGTTCCCGGGCTCGATCATCGCCAACCAGGGCGGCTTCACTGCCCGCGAGTTCTTCGAGATCGAGGACGCCTCCGAGCGCGAGGCCCCGCAGGTCAGCTTCGGCAAATAGACGCAGACAAGCGCCGCTCTAACATTCAGGCATGACCACCGAGACCAAAGACGCGACCCTCTGGATCTGCGACAGCTGCGGGTTCATCTATGACCCGGAGATCGGCGATCCAGACGGCGGCATCCCCCCGGGCACGGCCTTCGAGGACATCCCCAAAGACTGGTTCTGCCCGGTCTGCGGCGCCCGCACGACCGACTTCCGCCCGCTCGAGCCCGGCGAGGCCTGAGCCCCCGGTAGGCTTGACTGGCTGATGAGCCAGTTCGACTACGACTGGGTGGTGGTCGGCTCCGGGTTCGGGGGGTCTGTCTCTGCCCTGCGCCTGGCCGAGAAGGGCTACAAGGTCGCCGTCCTGGAGTGCGGCAAGCGCTTCAGCGACAAGGACTTCCCGAAGTCGACCTGGGACATCCGCCGCTACTTCTGGGCGCCGCGGATGGGACTGCGGGGGATCTTCCGCCTCACCACCTTCAAGGACGTCTCGGTCGTCAGCGGCAGCGGCGTCGGCGGCGGCAGCCTCGGCTACGCCAACACGCTCTACGTCCCCCCTTCGAAGTTCTTCAAGGACCCGCAGTGGGGCGACCTCGCCGACTGGGAGTCCGAGCTCGCCCCCCATTACGCCGAGGCCCAGCGAATGCTCGGCGTCAACCAGGTCCAGACCAACGACCCGGCCGACGAGTTGCTGCGCGAGTACGGCGAGTCGATCGGGGTCGGCGACAGCTACCAGAAGACCCCCGTCGGGATCTACTTCGGTGAGCCCGGGAAAACGGTCTCCGACCCCTTCTTCGGCGGCGAGGGCCCGGACCGCACCGGCTGCAGCTTCTGCGGCCGCTGCATGGTCGGCTGCCCGCACGGGGCCAAGAACACCCTGGTCAAGAACTACCTCCCGCTGGCCGAACGGCGCGGCGTCGAGGTGGTCCCGGACCGCACCGTGACCGAGATCCGTCCGATCGGCGCCGCCGACGGCAGCGATGGCTACACGATCGCCAGCGAGCGCTCGGGCATTCTCCCCGGCCGCGGTAAGCGCACGATCCGCGCCCGCGGCGTGGTCGTCGCCGCCGGCGCCCTCGGCACCAACAAACTGCTGCAGCGCTGCCGCCTCGGCGGCGCCCTGCCCCGCATCTCCTCCCGCCTCGGCGAGCTGGTGCGGACCAACAGCGAGTCGATTCTCGCCGTCACCGTGCCCGAGGACTACCCCGACGATCTCACCCGCCGGGTCGCGATCAGCGGCAGCATCTATCCCGACGCCGACACCCACATCGAGACCGTCAGCTACGGCAAGGACGGCGACTCGATGAGTCTGCTCTACACGCTGCTGGTCGGCGACGGCACCCGGGTCACCCGGCCGCTGAAGCTGCTGGCGCAGATCGCCCGCCACCCGGTCCGCTTCCTCAAGGTCCTGCGGCCGAAGGGCTGGTCGCAGCGCACGATCATCCTCCTGGTGATGCAGACGCTGGACAACGCGATCGCCCTGCGGCCGAAGCAGAAACGCTCGGGCAACGTCTGGCTGCAGACCGAACAGGACCCGGAGAAACCGAACCCGACCTTCATCCCGGTCGCCAACGACGCGGCCGAATGGCTGGCCAAGCGCACCGGCGGCGTCGCCCAGAGCTCGTTCACCGAGGCCCTGATGAACATCCCGACCACCGCCCACATCCTCGGCGGGGCGGTGATCGGGCACGGGCCCGAGGACGGCGTCGTCGACGCCCGCCAGCGGGTCTTCGGCTACGAGAACCTGCTCGTCTGCGACGGCTCGGCGGTGCCGGCGAACGTCGGCGTCAACCCCAGCCTGACGATCACCGCACTCGCCGAGCACGCGATGAGCGAGGTTCCCCCCGCCTCAGAGCGGCAGGACTACGAGGCGAACCTCTCCGCGACGTAGTCCCAGTTGACGACGTTCCAGAAGGCGTCGAGATATTCGGGGCGCTTGTTCTGGTACTTGAGGTAGTAGGCGTGCTCCCAGACGTCGACGCCGAGCAGCGGCGTGGTGCCGTCGGAGATCGGCGAGTCCTGGTTCGGGGTCGAGACCACGGCGAGGCCGGATGAGTCCTTGACCAGCCAGGCCCAGCCGGAGCCGAAGCGGGCGATGCCGGCGTTTTTGAGCTCCTCCTTGAAGGAGTCGAAGGAGCCGAAGGTGTCGCCGATCGCGGCGCCCAGGTCGCCGCCGGGCTCGCC
>DASTSW010000037.1:0-20825 GCA_035760445.1 Solirubrobacterales bacterium
TCGAGGTAGCGGAGGAAGTACCAGGAGGAGTCGACGAAGGTGTCCATCGTGTCGGTCTCGCGGCGGGCGGCGCCGCCGCAGCGCGGGCACTCGGTCGCGACCCACTCCTCGGCGGCCGCCAGCGGGCTCTTGCCCTGCGGCGCGTAGTCCTCGATCTCCGGCAGCTCGCTCTCGGGAACCGGCTGCTCGCCGTGCGTCGGGCAGTAGACGATCGGGATCGGCGCGCCCCAGTAGCGCTGGCGGCTGACCAGCCAGTCGCGCAGGCGGTAGTTGACCGCGGCCCTGCCGCGCCCCTCGGAGTTGAGCCAGGCGACGATCTCCTCGTAGGCCTCGCGGTTGTTCTTGCCGTCGAAGCGGTCGGAGCCGGTCATCGGCCCGTCCCCGGGGTAAGGCAGGCCGTCGGGGTCGCGCGCCGTATCCGGATCTTCGCCCTCGATCACCCGCCTGATCGGGAGCCCGAACTTCTGGGCGAATTCGTAGTCGCGACTGTCGTGCCCGGGCACCGCCATGATCGCCCCGGTGCCGTACTCCATCAGCACGTAGTCGGCGACGAACATCGGGATCTCCTCGCCGTTGACCGGATTGACGACCGAGCGGCCGAGCGGCACCCCGGTCTTCTCGCGGTCCTCCGCCCCGCGCTCCTCGGCCGACTCGCGGCCGACGCGGTTGACGTACTCGCGCACCTCCTCCTCGGCCGGCGTGCCGGCGACCAGCCGCATCAGCTCGGGGTGCTCGGGTGCCAGGACGAAGAAGGTGGCGCCGAAGAGGGTGTCGGGACGGGTGGTGAAGACCGGGAAGTCGAGATCGACCTCCTCACAGCGGAAGGCGACTTCGGCGCCCTCGGAGCGGCCGATCCAGTTGCGCTGCATGGTGATCACGTGCTCGGGCCAGGACTCGAGCAGCTCGAAGTCCTCCAGCAGCCGGTCGGCGTACTCGGTGATGCGGAAGAACCACTGCTCGAGGTTTCTCTGAATCACCTCGGTGCCACAGCGCTCGCAACGGCCGTCGACGACCTGCTCGTTGGCCAGCACCGTCGCGTCTTTCGGGCACCACTGCACCGGCGCCTCGGTGCGATAGGCGAGGCCGCGCTCGAACAGCTGCAGGAAGATCCACTGGGTCCAGCGGTAGTACTCGGGGGTGTGGGTCGCGAGTTCGCGCGACCAGTCGATTGAAATCCCCCACTCGCGGAACTGGCGCCGGAAGGACTCGATCGAGCGCTCGGTCGCGACCCGCGGCGGCTCGCCGGTTTTGATCGCGTTGTTCTCCGCCGGCAGGCCGAAGCTGTCGTAGCCCATCGGGTGGATCACCTCGAAGCCGTGGCGGCGGCGGAAATGGGCGATCGCGTCGCCGACCGCGTAGCACTTGAGATGGCCGACGTGGGGCTCGCCCGAGGGGTAGGGCAGCATCTCCAGCACGTAGGCCTTCGGCTTCGAACCGTCGAAGCCGGGCTGGCCGGGATTGGCGACCTCCCAGGTCTTCTCCTCGGCCCAGACCGCCTGCCACTTGCGCTCGATCTCTTTCGGCTCGTAACCCGCCATCGGCGGCGATCTTACGAGGCAGGCGTGAGTCGGCGCCGGACCCTCGCCCCTTAGAAGGGAAGTGCGCGCAGGCCCGGCGAGAGCTGTTCGAGGATCTGGGGCCAGACGTAGACCTCGATCGCGGCGGTGGCGACGAGGACCGGGATCGCCAGCATCACCGTGATCAGGGTGGCGGCGAGCAGCTGGTTCCACTCGCCGCGGCGGCTGGCGATCAGCCAGGCGGCGAGCGGCAGGAAGAGCGCGGTCAGCTCCGGCAGCGCGTGCGGGAGGACGCTGAGGATCAACTCGAAGCGGGAGATCTGCAGCTGGTAGGCGAGGGTCGAGCCCTGGAAGCCGAGGTAGAGCGCCTGAGTCGAGAGCGAGAAGAGAGTGACGGCGGCGACGAAGAGGATCGCGAACTCGCCGGCCTTGACGTGAATCCAGCGGCTGACCCCGGTCCGCTGGGCAGCGGCGATCGGCATCGAGGCACCGGCTATGAAGCCGGCGATACAGGCGGTGGCGTGCAGCGCCAGGACGAGCGAGTTGCGGTAGAGGATCGGCAGCATGTCGCCCGGCTCGGAGGGGTGAGTGAGGCCGGCGAGGTGGATCGGCGTCAGGTCGGGCGTCAGCAGACCGGAGATGAACCAGGTGGCGGCGAGCAGGGTCAGCGCCACGGCGACGCTGAGGGCGATCCAGCCGCGCAACACACGCCACGGGTGCTGGGCCCAAAGGTCCAGGGTCGCCCGCGTGTCCCGCATCCCGTGCGAGAACACGTGCTCGTTCGCAGTGCTCACGCCTCAAGCATCGGCAACGGGGCGCGTCCCTTTGAGTCCGCGGATTCTGTTACTAAATATTGGGTAAGAACTTTAGGCAAGGAGACTTATGCGGCAAGCGAGGGAGAGATGGCACGCGGGAGCGCTGGCACTGCTGGCGGTTTTCGCGGTGGTTGGCACGGCCGGCGCCGAGACGCCGGAGATCGGCCTCGACGCCACCGGCACCCCCTGGCACGGGGCCTCCCCCTACGCCGAAGTGCAGGGCACGATCGACGGCCACAACCACGTCACCGCCTACGAGTTCCTCGGCGGCGACGCCCACTGCGGCGAACCGTGGAACCCGGCGGGACCGGCGGCCGCCCTGGTCGACTGCCCCGACCACTACCCGGACGGGACCGCCGCGGTGCTCGAGAACGCGCTCTACGGCGACCCGCTACGCAAACACGACCCGGTCGGCTGGCCGACCTTCAAGGACTGGCCGGCGCCCGCCTCGCAGACCCACGAGCAGACCTACTACCGCTGGATCGAGCGCGCCTACCTCGGCGGCGTGCGGATCATGGTCAACGACCTGGTCGAGAACGTCGCCCTCTGCCAGGTCTACCCGCTGAAACACAACAGCTGCGACGACATGGACAGCGTCCGGCTGCAGTACCGGCGGATCCACGAACTGCAGGACTTCATCGATGCCAAGGCCGGCGGGCCCGGTCAGGGCTGGTTCCGGATCGTCCGCAACCCCTTCGAAGCGCGGCGGGTCATCAACGAAGGCAAGCTGGCGGTGGTGCTGGGAATCGAGACCTCGGAGATCTTCGGCTGCGGCGGTTCCGAACAGCTGCCGCGCTGCAACCGCGACCAGATCGTCGCCGGGCTGGACGAAATCCAGCAGATGGGCGTCGCCTCCTTCTTCCCGATCCACAAGTTCGACAACGCCCTGGGCGGCGTCCGCTTCGACAGCGGCACCTTCGGGGCCGCGATCAACGCGGCGAACTTCAAGCAGACCGGCCACTTCTGGAAGGTCGAACGCTGCAAAGGGCCGGAAACCGACAACGAGCAAGCGACCGTGGTGCCGGAGGACATCATCGACTCCGGCCTCCTCTCCTTCTTCCCGGCCGGCCTGGTGCCGCTCTATCCGCCGCCGCCCCACTGCAACGCGCTCGGGCTGACCCCGCTGGGCGAATTCGTGGTTGAACAGATGATCGACCGCAAGCTGATGATCGAGGTCGACCACATGAGCGCCAAGTCGGCCTCGCGCGCTCTGGCGCTGACCGAAGCGCGCGGCTACTCCGGCGTTCTCTCCTCCCACTCCTGGATGGACCCGCACCTGCGCTCGCGGGTATACGGGCTGGGCGGCTTCATCGAGCCGATCACCACCAGCCCCGAGAGCTTCATCGAGGAATGGCGGCAGCTGCGCGCCGTTGCCGACCCGCGCTTCCGCTTCGGGATCGGGTTCGGCGCCGACGCCAACGGCTTCCACTCGCAGCCCCCGGCGCGGGGCGCCGACAAACCGAACGCCGTCGCCTATCCGTTCAAATCGCTCGATGGCCGGATCAGCTTCGACCGCCAGGTCTCCGGCCAGCGCGTCTACGACGTCAACGAAGACGGGGTCGCCCACTACGGGCTCTACCCGGACTGGATGGAGCAGCTGCGGTTGCTCGCCGGGCAGCCGATCGCCACTGACCTGATGAGCGGCGCCGAGGCCTATCTGCAGACCTGGGAGCGAGCGGTCGGCGTTCCCGCCAACCGCTGCCTGGCGACGCCCGGGCGCCTGGGCCGCAACGGATTCGGATCGCTGCGCCTGGGTCGCAGCCCGGAGCAGGTCCTCCTCGCCGCCGGCCAGCCGCAGCGCCGGGCCGGCAACACCTTCCGCTGGTGCTCGACGCGGGCCCCGGGGGCACAGCGCGGCGGCGTCGCGGTGACCTTCGACTCGCAGGGAAGGGCAGCCGTGATCGCGACCGCCCTGCGCCGCAAGGGCAAGCTGCGCTTCAGCTGCCGAGCTCTTTCTCGTAGTCCTCGGCCAGCTGCGCGAGCCGCGGCAGCGGCACTCGCAGTCCCCGCGCGATCCGTCGCACGTTGCCCCAGGTCGGGTTGATCCGCCCCGACTCGATGTGGGAAATCCAGGTCGGGTGGATTTCCGCTCGTTCGCCGAGGGCTTCCTGGCTCAGCTGTCCCTCTTTGCGGAGGGCGCGGATCGCCTTCCCGAGTCCGGGCTGTGGGTCGTCGCGGCGTGGCATCTAAGGGAGGGAATTGCCCTCCGCCCTCCACGTCCATAGAGGCGACCTCAAGCCATCTGGGCGAACTCGCGCCTTGCGTGTTGCGTTAGGCCTCAGTTTCGGCATCACCCAATAGACCGCGCGCCGGCCGGAACTTCTCACGTCCAGTTTGGGTAAAGGGAGCGAGTAAGAAATCCCGAACGGTGTGCGGTCTACTTAGTACGCCACCTCGATGAGCGAAGAGCTAAGCCAAATCGACCTTCGTGACGAGCGCTTCCTGCGCCGGGCGCGCGCGGCCCGCGCGGCCGGCGACGCCGTGGCCGAACGCGAGGCGATCTCCCGCCTGCTCGAGCCCTACTGGCCGTGGGCTCGCTCGGTCGCCTACGGCAAGATCGTCGGGGTCGACGACCCGGCCGCCGACGCCGAAGAGGTCGCCGGCGACCTGCTGCGCCGGCTAGCGCGCGTCCTCGAGCGCAAGCTCGATTTCGACACCTCCTTCCGGGCGGTCGCCTTCGCCAACCTCAACTACGCGATCAAGGACTACCGCCGCCGCTCGGCCCGCA
This sequence comes from Solirubrobacterales bacterium, assembly GCA_035760445.1. Classification (GTDB taxonomy): domain Bacteria; phylum Actinomycetota; class Thermoleophilia; order Solirubrobacterales; family 70-9; genus VAYN01. Next base: position 5,061 of record DASTSW010000037.1, read on the forward strand.
ACGAGTCGACGCCGGTCGACCCGGTCGAGCTATCCGAGGTGGACGCGCGGCCGGGAGCGCCCCGGGCGGAGGACATGGCCGACGCTCTGCAGCCTTACCTCAGCGGCCTCAACGAGCGCGAGCGCGAGCTCGCCCACGACCGCCTCGTCCTCGACCTCTCGCCGAGCGAGATCGGCGAGCGCCACGGGATGAAACGTGGCGCCGTCGATACGGCGATGCACCGCATTTTCAAGAAGATGCGGACAAATGCGCCGGCGGCTGTAAGAAAACGCGATCTGGGGACGGTGTAGGCGGTATGGCACAGTTCGATCCGATCGAAGCGAAGGCCGTCGAAAGGCTCGACGACGTCCAGTTGGAGGCCGTCCGGGCCGAAACCGTCGCCGCCAACGACGAGCGCTTCGAGTTCGTCCTCTGGAACCTGTGCCTGCGCGGGGTGGCGGTGATCGAGCGGGTCTGCCGCAGCCGTGGCGAGGCCTGCGGGCTGAGCGAGCAGGAGATCGAGCTGGCGATCGAGGATGCCTCGGCGCGGATGCTCCTGCGCCTCTCTCGCTTCGAGCCGCAGCCGCAGGTCCACGCCCTCGCGGCCGAGATCGCGGTCGCCTGCGTCGAACGCGCCTGGCCCCTGCAGAAGAGCGCCCCCCGGCTCTCGGCCCGCACCCCGCAGCTGCGGCTGATCAAGGGTCTCGACGAGGCGATCGAAACCGGGAAAGTCCGCGCCAACGACTGGGAGAACTCATGAGCGCCGCCGAAGACGCCTTCGAGCAAGCCTTTTGGCTGGCTATCGAGGATCTGAAGTCGGGCTCGGAGAAGCCGATCGAGTCCTACTTGCGGCTCGTCCCCCGCGACCAGCGGGAGGAGCTGGGCCGGATGCTCGCCGACGTCCTCGCCGCGCGCGGCCCGGCACCCGCTGCGAGCGCGACCGAGAGCGAGGGCTACAAACGGGCGGTCGCAGTCGTAGACGAGGTCTTGGGAGCGCGCGGCAGCGCCGGCATCCTGCCGGGGACCCTGAAGGCGATGCGAAACGCGCGCGGGATCGAGCCCGACGGCGTTGTCGAGCGCCTGGCCGCGGACTTCGAGGTCCAGAGCGACGAGGGACGGCAGGCCCTGGCCCGCAACTACCACCGGCTCGAGACGGGCAAGCTGCTCGGCTCAAAGCTCAGCCGCCGTTTGCTCAACTCGCTGGCCTCGATCTTCGACGTCGACCCAGCCGACGTACTGGCCGCAGCCAGACCCGCCGCGAAGGGCCCGGACCTGAAGAGCGCGCCAGCGATGGGCCGCAGCGGCGACCCCGGGGCGCCGTCTCCCCCACCTCCTGCCGCGAGGCTTCCCGACCCCGAGGCCGAGCTCGTCGAGCGACTGTTCCATGGCGGCCCGGACGCCTGAGCCGGCCACGGCCGCGCAGGCTCTGCTGCGCGACTTCGAGCAGCGCTACGACGCGGGCGAGGCGCCGCCGGTTCCGGTCGACCGCATCGCCAGCTCCCTGCTGGGCCTCTTCATCGACGAAGCGGACGACCTCCGCGCCCTGCCCGGCGCCCCTGCCAACCAGGGCCGCCTCTCGGGGATGCTCGACTCCGGGGAGATGGTCGTTTGGGTCGATCGCGGCGAGGCGCGGCGCAGCCCGGGCCGGCGGCGCTTCACGATCGCCCACGAGATCGGTCACCTGATCCTGCACGCTCCGAGGTCCAGCTTCAATGGAGTCTTCTACGACCGCCCCACCGACATCCGGGAGGTCGACGAGGGCTCGCCGGGAGAGGAGCTTCCCGAGCTGCGCAAACGGGAGCGGGAGGCGAACGTCTTCGCCCGTGAGCTGCTGATGCCGGAGCCGCTGGTCAACGAGCAGGCCCATGCCACCGGGTTCAACCTGCCGGCGCTCGCGAACCGCTTCGAGGTCTCGGTTCCGGCGATGCGCCTACGCCTTCGATTACTGAAGCTGCTACCACCCATGGCGTGAGGATCGTCCACCTCTCCGATACCCACCTGGGACTGCGGGAGCTGCACCACACCGATGCCGAGGGCCGCAACGTTCGCGAGCAGGACGTCTACGGCGTCTTCGCCAGGGCGATCGACAAAGCGCTCGAGCTGAAACCGGCGGCGGTCATTCATTCCGGCGACCTCTTCCACGGCCACCACCCGGCCGCGGCGGCGCTCGGGGTGGCGCTCGACCAGATCGAGCGGTTGCGCGAGGCCGGGATCGAGTTCGTCGTCATCGCCGGCAACCACTCGACCCCGCGGGGCCGGGCGATCGCGCACCCGTTCTCGCTGCTGGAGCGATTCGGAGTCAACGCGGTGTACGGGCAGCCGCGGCAACTGCGCTTCGGCCAGCTCGGCGTCACCGCCGTCCCCCACAGCCACGAGCATGAGGAGATGGCCAGCTGGATCGCGACAGCGGACCCCGATCCAGAGGCCCGGTTCAACGTCCTGGTCGCGCACGTCGGCCTCGCAGGGCTTTCGCGGGTAGGGGCGGGCGAGCCGGGCGCTTCCGAGCTGCCGGGAGAGATCCTCGAGTCGGCGGCGGGCTTCGACTACATCGCCCTCGGCCACCTCCACCAGTTCGACCGACCCAGGGTCAACGCCGTCTACGCGGGCTCGCCGGAACGGTTGAGCTGGGCCGATCGCGCCACCCGCAAGGGAATCGTCGAGGTCGATCTCACCGCCGACCCCCTCGACAAGTCCTTCGTCAGGCTGCACCAGCTAGAGGGGCGGCCCCGCAAACGGCTCGCGACGGTCGACGGCAGCAGCGGCGATCTGACCAGGAAGATCACTCGGCTGGCAAAAGGCAAAGGCCTGGAGGGGGCAATCGTCAGGGTGCCGATCGCCAACGTCAGCTTCGAGCGATTCGGGGCAATCGACCGGCGCAAGGTCGGCGACGCGTTCGCCCGCTGCCTTCACTTCGAGCTCGAACCCGAGATCGTCGAGTCCGGTTCCGGGACCCCACAGCCGGTGGCGCCCGCCGAGCTGCGCGACTTCCTCGCCAAGCGAGTCCCCGCCGGAGTCGAGCCGGAGGCATTCATCGCCCGGGGCGAGTCCTACCTGACCCGCGCGGCCGAGGAAATCGGTGCATGAGGCTGCTGCGCCTCGAGGCGAGGAACTTTCGCTCCTTCGCCGAACTCGATCTCGACCTCAACGCCGCCGGGGTCTTCGCGATCACGGGGCCGAATGGGGCGGGTAAGAGCACGATCTTTGCGGCGATCGAGTGGGCGCTCTACGGCGGCGGCAGGGGTGCCGGCTCGGTGCGGGTGGCCCGCGAGGGGGTGAAGCGGGAGGAATGCGAGGTCACCCTGGAATTCGAAGTCGGCGGCCAGGCCCTGCGGGTGACGAGGATCGACGGCAAGGACGCCTGGTTGACCGATGTCGCCAGCGACGAGCGCCTCGCCCACACCCTGAGCGGGACCTCCCAGGAGGTGGCGGTGCGCCTCGGCCTGACCAGGGAGATGTTCCGCGGCACCTTCTACGCGCCCCAGAAAGAGGTCGAGGCGCTCTCCTCCAAAGACCCGCGGAAACGGAAAGACCAGCTGGAGCGGCTGCTCGGGATCCGGCACCTGCGCAAAGCGGTCGAACTCGCCGCGGTCGACGCCCGCGAGCAGCAGCTGGTCCTGGAGGGCCTGCGCCGCGAGGCACCTGACCTCGGGGAGCTGAAAGCCGAGGTCAAACGGCGGGAAAAGGAGGCCCGGGACGCCGCCCCAGCGGTCAAACGACTGAAGCGCGAGATCGCCGCCCACGAGGCGAAGCTGAAAAAAACGAACAAAGCCATCGACAAGCTCACGGCCCAGATCGGCGAGCACGCCGACCGCCAGCTGCGGGCCGAGCGCGCCGAAGGCCTTCTAACGCGGAGGCAAGAGGCGTTCGAGAGCAGGGACCAGCAGTTGCAGGCGGCGCTTGCCGCGCAGGCCGAGCAAGGCGAGATCGAGGCGGCCCTGCGCGGCGGCGAGGGCCTCGAGGTGCGCGAGCGGGAGCTCGACCTGCTGCGGCAGAGTCATGAGCAGCGCCAGGGACTGAAGGAGAAAGAGCGCCTGGCCCTGGAGGAGCTCGCCGCGGCAGCCGACGCGCTCGCCGACCTCGGTCCCGTTCCCGAGGGTGACCCTGCGACGGTGCTGAGCGGCGCCCAGGAGGAGCTGAACGAGCTCGGCCGCCAACTGCGGGAGGCGGGCGCCGCCCGGTCGCAGGCCGAGGAGAGAGCGCGGCTCGTGCTCGAAAGGATCGAGCGAGCCAGACGCGGCGCGGAGATCGAGCGGGAGATCGAGAAGCTGTCCGCGGCGGAGGACCGGCTGGCGGAATCGCGTGAAGGCCTGCGGGAGGTGCGCGACCGGCGGGCCGAAGCCAAAGCGGAGATCGCCCACCAGGAACGCCACCGCGAGGCCGCGGGCGAGTCGGGGGTCTGCCCCACCTGCCACCGCGATCTCGAAGGAACGGCCAAGGAAGTGATCGCCGGCCTCCGCGCAGCGATCGCCGACGCCCGCCGGCAGCACAAAGCGCTCGATCGCGAGGTCGCTCAACTGGAGAAAGCGGCGGCGAAGCTCGAACGGGAAGCCCAGCGGGAAGTGCAGCTGCAAACCGAGCTGGAGGCCATGGGGGACTTCGGTACCGAGGCCGCGCTCGCCGCCGAGGCGGCGCGGGCCAAAGAGCTGTTGGAGAAGACGACGGCGGCCGAGAACGAGCTCGAAGCGGCGCACGAGGCGCTGGAGAAGCAGATCCCGAAGCTGCGGGCGAGGGCCGAGGAGAACGCGAAGGCGGAAGCCGGCCGGCGCACGGCAAAGGGACAGAAAGCGAAAGCCGAACAGCAGGTCGCCTTCGTCGCCGAGCAACTGGCGGAGATCTCGGCCGATGGCTACGACCCGGAGGCGCACGCAGAGGTCAAGGCCGCTTTGGAGATCCGCGAGGAGGCTACCCGCCGGCTGGCCGTCGTCCGCGACCAGGCGGCGAGCGCCGCCCTGCTCGAAAAGCAGGTGAAAGCACAGCGCAAAGAGGTCGAACAGGCCTCGAAAGCGGCGGAGAAACTGCGCCAGCGCGCCGACAAAGTGGCGCCCGAGCCGGGCGCCCAGGAGAAGATGAGCGCCGAACGCGACCAGCTCGAAGAGAAACTGGAGGAGTCCCGGGCGGCACTGGAGGAAGCGAACCGCAAAGCGCTGGCGGAGTCCGAGGCGGTTGCCGCGGCGCGCTCCCGTCTGGAGGACGCGAAGGAGCTGGAGGCGAAGATCGACGCGGAGCGACAGGAGCTGGAGCTCCGCACCGCGCTGGCGGGTGCGCTCGAGGACTACCGCGAGGAGGCCTCCCGCCTCGCCCGGCCGATGGTGGAAGCGGAAGCATCGAAGCTCCTGCGGCAGATCACCGAAGCCGCCTACCCCCAGATCAGGCTGACCGAGGACTACTTCCTCGAGATCGCCGAGGGCCGCGACTTCTACCTCAGCAAACGCTTCTCCGGCGGCGAGCAGGACCTCGCCGCCCTCTGCCTGCGCCTGGCGCTAGCCCGGACCCTCGCCCACCAGCGCGGAACCGAACACAGCTTCGTCATCCTCGACGAGGTCTTCGGCAGTCAGGACATAGGACGCCGAAAGACCCTGATGGAACAGCTGCTCGAGCTCTCCCGAGGCGAGTTCGAGCAGATCTTCGTCATCTCCCACACCGACGACATCATCGACCTCTGCTCCCTCCACATCAGCGTCACCCGCGAGAACGGGATCAGCAAGGCTTCATGGAGCTGAGGGGGCTCGAACCCCTGACCTCGTCGCTGCCAGCGACGCGCTCTTCCAGCTGAGCTACAGCCCCAGGTCGAAGCGGAAGTTTACCGGGCTCGCTGGAGAAACTAGGCGGCGCGCTGCTCGGGGCCCGAATCCTCGTCCACGTCGAGGATCAGGTTGTCCGGGGCGTTGTGGCGGACCTTGAAGTCGACGTTGGAGAGCTCCTCGAGTTCGCGCAGGAGGTCGACCGGCTGGTCGAGGTTCATCGAGAAGGTGGCGCGACCCTCGGAGAAGCGCTCGACCGAGATCTCGGAGGCGCCGATCTGGCCGACGGCATCCTCGAAACCGACCAGCTGGGAGAAGTCGCCAAGAGGGCCGATCTCGAGCTTGACCCGGCCCGCGTAAAGACCCTCGTCTGCCGGCTCGGGCTCGGCGGGCGCCTGCGGCTCGGACTGGTAGACCGGATCGACGTCGGTCAGCGCCTTCACCTTCTTGCTCACCTCGACCGCCTCGCGCAGGGCTTTCATCCGGATCCGGGTCGCCTGGCCGCGGGCCTGGGTCTCCAGCTCCTCGAGCCGCGCGGTGATCGCGTCGAGTGCGGCGATGCTGCGGTCGTGGCACTCATTCGCCTCCCGCAGGCGACCGTCGAGGCCGCGGATCTCCCGCTCGCGCTCCAGAACCATGCCGGCGAGGGCGGTCGTCTCCGTCTCCATCTCGGCGATCGTCTCGCGCTGAGCGGCTGCCTGCCTCTCGATGTGGAGGATCTGCGCGTCGCGAGAGGAGAGAGCTTCCTCCACTTCCGCGCGCCGGTACCCGAACAGCGAACGCCTGAACCCATTCATATGGGCGGCAACCGTACGGAGCCGCTCGGACGTTAATTAGGCGCTTGCCGCTTCAGGTGCTTCCGGAGCATCGAGCTCGAGCTCCAGGCGCGGCGCGTCGCGCCAGAGATCCTCCAGCCCGTAGCGCTCACGCGCCTCCGGCGTGAAGACGTGGAGGACGCAGTCGAGGTAGTCGAGGATCGTCCACCCGGCTTCGCCGCCAGCGTCCACCCCACCCGGCAGCAGGCCCGACTCGCGCTTCACCCGCAGCCTCACCTCGTCGACGATCGCCCGCGCCTGGCGCTCGCTGCGGGCGGTGCAGATCGCGAGGAAGTCGGTGTAGGCGACCAGCTCGCGCATATCGAGCACGACCAGGTCCTCGGCTTTTTTCGAGTCGGCGATCGTCGCCAACTGGCGCGCCAACTGCTCTGACTGGGCTTGGTTCATCGGTAGATCTCCCTCTCCGCGATGAAGCTAGCGACTGAATCAGGGACCAGGTAGCGCAGCGGCCGGCCCTGCTGGGCCCGCTCGCGCACCGCCGAGGAAGAGACGCCGAACTGCGGCATTTCCAGCATCGTCGCCCGCTCGTCGGCTCCGAGGCTGTGCAGCACCGCAGCAACGTCGGTCTCGGAGACGCCGGCGCGTCGCGCCACCGCCAGGCTCGCCAGCTCGACCACCCGCTCGGGGTTGCGCCAGCTCTCCAGCCCAACCGCAGCGTCCGCTCCCATCACGAACACCAGCTGCGTGTTGGCCCGGTCCTTTGCAAGTGCCTCCAAGGTCTCATACGTGTAGGACGGCCCTTCGCGCTCGACCTCCAGGGGGGAGACCGAGAAGCGCGAGTCTTCGGCCGCGGCCAAACGGGTCATCTCCATCCGCACCTCGCGGCCCGGCTCCTCGGCGATCCGCTTGTGCGGCGCCTCGCCGGTCGGGACGAATATCACCTCGTCGAGGCCGAGCTGCCAGAGAGCCTCCTGGGCGAGCGCCAGGTGACCGAGGTGCGGCGGGTTGAAGGCCGACCCGAGCACGCCGATCGCCCCGCCCGGCGAGCTACTCACGCACCTGGCCGTTGCCGCGCGCAACGTACTTGAAGGTCGTCAGCTCGCGCATCCCGATCGGCCCGCGGGCATGCAGCTTCTGGGTCGAGTTGCCGATCTCGGCCCCCATCCCGTACTCGAACCCGTCGGTGAAGCGGGTCGAGGCGTTGACGTAGACGGCGGCGGCGTCGACCCCGGTGGCAAATTCCTCAGCCGCCTCCTCGGAGGTGGTGACGATCGCCTCCGAGTGGCCGGTACCGTGGCTGTTGACGTGCTCGATCGCGTCCTCGACCGAGTCGACGACGGCAACCGCCAGCTTCAGCTCCAGGTACTCGCTGTCCCAGTCCGCGTCGGTTGCGGCACCGACCTCCACCCCGCCGGCGGTGGCGCGGGCGCGCTCGTCGCCGACCAACTCGACCCCCGCGGCAGCCAAATCGGCGAGCACAGCCGGGGCGAAGCGCTCGGCGATCGCCGCGTCGATCAGCAGCGTCTCGGCGGCGTTGCAGACCCCCGGCCGCTGCACCTTGGCGTTGACCGCGATCCGGCGGGCCATCTCCGGGTCGGCGTCGGCGTGGACGTAGACGTGGCAGTTGCCCGCCGCCGCGTACATCACCGGCACCGTCGCGACCTTCTTGATCGCCGCCTTCAGGCCTTCGCCGCCGCGCGGGATCAGCAGGTCGACCAGACCCTCCTGAGTCGCTAGCTCGGCCAGCTCCTCGTGGCCGCCGCCGCCCAGAGAGAGCACCGCGTCCTCCGGCAGCCCCGCCTCGGCGAGCGCCTCGCGGACGACCGCCGCCAGCGCCGCGTTGGAGCGCTCGGCGTAGCTGGAGCCGCGGAGGACGATCGCGTTGCCGCTCTTGATCGTCAGCGCGGCGCAATCGATGGTCACGTTGGGGCGCGCCTCGTAGACGACGGCGATCACCCCGAGCGGCACCCGCACCTTGCGCAGGTCGATGCCGCTATCGAGCGTTTTTCGTTCCAGCTCCTCACCGACCGGGTCGTCCAGGGCAGCAACGACCCGCACTCCCTCGGCCATCGCCGCGACCCGCTCCGGGGTCAGCCGCAGGCGGTCGCGCAGCGCCTCGGTCAGCCCGGCGGCGCGCTCGTCGGCGAGGTCGCCGGCGTTGGCCTCGAGGATCTCCGCCTCGCGCTCTCCGAGCAGCCGCGCGGTCGCCGCCAGGGCAGCGTTCTTCGCCTCGGGCGAAGCGGTGGCGAGCCGCCGCGCGGCGCGCTTGGCTGCGGCGCAGCTCTCGGCAACGGTGGTCTCGGTAACGGCCATCGGGAAAGGGTAGCTGGGGCGTTAGAGCAGGACGAAGTGGTCGCGGTGGATGACCTCGTCGGGAGCGGAGGGAAGTTGCTCGCGAGCCTCCGAGCTCTTGCGCCCCATGACCTGAAGCAACTCGGCCTCGGAGTACTGGGTTTTGCCTTTGCCGATCAGATGCTCCCCATCCGCATCCATGACCGCCACCACATCCCCCGGTTCGAAGGCTCCATCCACGCCGACCACGCCAACCGCCAGCAGGCTCGAACCGCTGCTCCGCAGCTTCTCCGCGGCTCCACCGTCGACCCGGACCACTCCGAACGTCTTGTTGGCGTATTTCAGCCACAGCTTGTAGGCGGAAAGGCGTCCACTCCCCGGCGCGAAGCGCGTACCGCACCTCTCCCCGGCCGCCGCGGAGAGCAGGGTCCCCTCCTCGGTCCCATCGCAGATCACCGCCGGGGTGCCGGCCTCGCTGGCCATCTCAGCGGCCGCCACCTTGCTGCGCATGCCACCGGAGCCGAAGACCGAGGTGCGGTCTCCGATCTGCAGGTGGTCGAGCTGGGCGAAGTCGGTGACCTCGGCGATCAGCTCGGCGCTCGCGTCCTGGCGCGGGTCGGCCGAGAGCAGACCCTCGACGTTGGTCAGCAGGACCAGCAGTCGCGCCTCCAGCAGCAGCGCCACCTGGGCGGCGAGGAAGTCGTTGTCGCCGAAGGTGATCTCGTCGGTGGCGGTGGTGTCGTTCTCGTTGACGACCGGCACCACCCCCCACTCGATCAAGCGCCGCAGCGTCTGGCGCGCGTTGAGGTAGTTGCTGCGGGCGGCGATGTCGGCCGCGGTCAGCAGGACCTGGGCGGCCCGGGTGCCGTGACCGGAGAGGCGACTCTCGTAAGCGCGAAAGAGGTCCCCCTGCCCAACCGCCGAGGCGGCCTGCAGTTCGTCCATCGCTCGCGGCCGTGCCGGCAGCTGCATCAGCCGCATGCCACGGGCGATCGCGCCGGAGGTAACCATCACCACCCGCTCCCCACCCTGCTCCAGCTGCGCCACCTGCTCGCAGACGGAATCGAGCACGTCGGCGCGCAACTCGCCGTCGTCGGCGGCGACGATCGAGGAACCGAGCTTGACGACCAGGGTCATGGCGAGGAAAGTAGCCGAGATGGGGTCCGCACTCGGTTGGGGCGCGCTTGCCGCAAGCTCCCTCGTCATCGGGGCCGCGCTCAGCTTCGCCCGCCGCTGGCCGGCGCGGCAGGTCGGCTACGTCCTCGCCTTCGGCGCCGGGGCGCTGATCAGCGCCGTCAGCTTCGAGCTCGCCGCCGAGGGAATCGCGATCAGCGGCACCGGCTACACCGGTGCCGGATTGGCCCTGGGCGCCCTCACTTACTACTTTGTCGACGGCCTGATCAGCCGCCGGATGGCGACCGGCCGCGGCCGCCGGGGACGCGCCGAAGGAAGCGGCAGCGGCACCGCCCTGGCACTCGGCGCCTTCCTCGACGGGATTCCGGAGCAGCTCGTCTTGGGGGTCGGGATCGCCTCGGGGCAGGGCGTCGGCATCTCCCTGCTGGTGGCGATCTTCGTCTCCAACCTGCCGGAGTCGCTGGGGTCGGCCAGCGACATGCGCAAGGCCGGTCGCTCGCGAGAGGCGATCCTGCGACTCTGGGTGCTGGTCGCGGCGATCTGCACGGTCGCCACCGTGGTCGGCTACCTGGCGGCCGACGCGGTCAGCGCCGACGCCCGGGCGCTGGTTGACGGCTTCGCCGCTGGTGCCCTGCTGGTGATGCTGATCGACTCGATGATCCCCGACGCCCGCGAGGATGCCGGTCGCGGCGCCGGGCTGATCACGGTCCTCGGCTTCGCGGTCGCCGCCGGGCTCTCCAGCCTGTCCTAATTTAGGCTCGCCGTGTGAGCGCCCGCTTCAGCCACACCATCCGCGTCCGCTACGGCGAGTGCGATCCGCAGGGGATCGTCTTCAACGTCAACTACGCCGCCTACATCGACCATGCCGTGACCGAGCTCTGGCGCGAGGCCTTCGGCTCCTACGGAGCGATGACCGAGCGTGGCATCGACATGGTCGTCGCCGAACTCAACCTGCAGTTCCACGGGTCCGCCCGCTTCGACGACCTGGTCACGGTCAGCGCCACGATCGAGCGCCTCGGCACCACCGGCATGACCTCTCACCTGTGGTTACACCGAGAGGACGAGCTGCTGGTCGAGGGCACGATCCGCCACGTCTACGTCGATGCCGAGAGCTGGGAGAAAACGGAGATCCCCGACTGGTTGCGGAAGGGACTCGAGCCCTACCTGGTCGCGGACCCGTCCTAGACGTGTAGTTCGAACTCCATCTCGCCGATGCGGACGTCGTCGCCGGATTCGAAACCGGCGCGGTCGAGGGCGGCGATCACCCCCATCTCCTTCAGCCGCTGCTCCAGGTAGGCGAGGGCTTCTTCGTTTTTCGTGTCGTGGCGTTCGAACAGCACCTCGACCCCGCGGCCGAGGACGCGGAAGCCGCCGTCGTCCTCGCGCTCGACCCAGTAGCCGCCCTCACCGGCAGGCCGGTAGACGCGGTGCTCGGCCTCGAACTCCGGCTCCGGAACCTCGTCGGGTGCCGGGGCAGGTGCGATCTCGGGCAGCTCGGCGAGGATTCGCTGCCGCAGCTCGTCCAGGCCCTCTCCCGTCGCCGATGAAGCCGCCATCACGCCTAGGACCCGGTCGCCGAGCCGCTGGCGCCACTCCCCCACCGCCGCGTCGACCTCCTCCGGCGGCAGCAGGTCGCGCTTGCTGAGCAGGACCAGCTCGGGCAGGCGCTCCAGGCCCGCGCCGTGGGCCTCCAGCTCACCGCGGACGGTCTCGTAATCGCCAACTGGGTCGCCGTCCATCGGCGCGACGTCGACTAGGTGGACGAGCATCGAGCAGCGCTCGACGTGGGCGAGGAACTCGTGGCCGAGGCCGGCGCCCTCCGCCGCGCCTTCGATCAGGCCGGGGATATCGGCGACGACCGCCTGCCGATCCTCGCCCTCGATCGTCCCGAGCGAGGGCGAGAGGGTCGTGAAGGGATAGTCGCCGACCTTCGGCGCCGCCCGCGTCAACCGTCCCAGCAGCGAGGACTTACCGGCGTTCGGCAGCCCGACCAGGCCCACGTCGGCCAGCAGCTTCAGCCGCAGCTCGATCCAATCGGCTTCGCCGGCGCTGCCCTTCTCGGCGAAGCGCGGCGCCTGACGGGTTGAATTGGTGAAGCGCCGGTTGCCGTGGCCGCCGCGACCGCCACGGGCAACCACCGCGCGCTGCCCGGGGGTGACGAGATCGACATGGCTGCCGTCGACCGCGGTTGCCTGCGTCCCCACCGCCACCGGGATCTCCAGGCTCTCGCCACGCGCCCCGTGCCGGTTCGAGCCTTCCCCGTGTCGCCCCCGCTGCGCCCGGAAGTGCTTGCTCCCCCTCAGGGCTCCGAGATCGCGGCGCGAGGGATCGCAGACGAGCACGACATCGCCGCCATGTCCACCATCGCCGCCATCGGGCCCGCCACGAGGCACATGCGCCTCGCGCCGGAAGCTGATGGAGCCGTTGCCCCCGCCACCGCCCTCGACCCAGATTTTTGCCTTGTCGTACATAAGGGGATATCTCCGGGTCTCAAGACTGGGAGAGGAAGGTAACGATCATCCCTCCGAAGCCCAGAACCAACGTCACCATGATCCCGCCAAAAGCTGAAACGTAGTCCGCTGCAGCCCCGAAAGTGTAAATTCCCGCACTCAACATCGAGCCATAGCGAGATGTGTCTGGGGAGGGGCTCCCACCCCTCCCCCAACGCTTACCTACTTAACAACGATCTTCGACTTCGCCGCCTTGCCGGCGGCGCCCTTGACCTGGAAGGTCAGCTTGTCGGTACCTTCCTCGGCACCGGGCTTGACCTTGACCTTGATCGTCACGGTCTTCTTGGCGCGGCCCTCGAGCTGAACGAGCTTCTTGCACTTCGGTGCTTTCAGGTCCGCCTTCGAGGCTTTCGGCAGCTTCACGCAGACCTTGGCGCTCTTGGGCTTCAGGTCGCCCTGGTTGACGGCCTTGACCTTGAAGGTCACCTGGTTGCCGGGCTCGCCCTTGCCTTTCTTCTTGGTGGTGAGCTTGACCTTGGCCGCTTTGACCGTGGTCGCGGCGCTGGTCTGGGTTGCAGAGCCGGCCTGGTTGGCTGCCGTCACCGTGCAGCTGTAGCTGCCGGCGGATTTGGCCGCGAGGGTGGCGGCCGTCGCGCCGGCTACCGGTCTGCCGTTGCGGAGCCACTGGTAGGCGTAGGTGGTCGGCGCCTGGTAGACGTAGCCACCGGCGAAGTCGGCGGCCCAGCCGCCGGTCGAACAGCTCAGCGCCGCCCGGTTTTTGGCGTTGCGAGCGATCGCGGGAGCCGCCGTACCGGTCGGGGATTTGAGCACCAGCAGGTCCTGCGGCCCGTTGAACGGCGCCGTCGGCGAGATGTTCCCGCCGCTGCCGCCACTGAGACTGGCGAAGCCGAGGCCGTTGACCGGGTTTTCATCGTTGCCGTAATTCGGCCAGGAGATCTTGTTCAGCGTCGGATCGACCGCGAAGCCATACGAAGAGTCGACAACTGCACCGGAGGTGTCGAGCGTGTTGACCGTGCCTCCGAGCAGCCCGGTGTAGGCGAAGCGGTCCTGTTGTCCCTCGGACCAGTAGAGCCGGCCGGCGGCGGAATCGACCGCGAAGGCGTAGCTGCTATCCGGTGGCCGACTTAGCGACAGGTTGCCGCCGCCGGTGTTGTTGACGTTGGCAAAGGAGATCGATTCTTCCCCGCCTTTGGGGTGGTTGCCCCAATAGACCCGTCCGTTGACCGGGTCGAGCCCGATCTTGTAGGGGTTCGCGACCAGGGCGCCCGCGGTGTTGAGCAGGCCGCCGGAGCTGCCGTCGAGCTTCGCCCAGGCGATCGAGCCGTTTTCGCTGTCACCGGAACCGGCGTTGGCCCAGTAGATGATCCGGGTGGCGGGATCGAGGACGACGCCGTACGGTTCGTCGACCAGAGCTCCGGGCGCCGAGAAGACATTGGCGCCGCTGCCGTTGAGGTTGACGGCGAGAATCTGGCCGGTTCCGCCCCCACCGTTGCTGCTGGCGACGAAGAGTCGGCCGGTAACCGTGTCGATCGCCATGCCTTCCGGATCGCTGAGCGTGGTGCCGGTTAGATTGAGCAGCCCGCCGGCGCTACCGTCGCCGTTGGCGACGCTGATCGTCTGGGGGGTGGCGCTGTAGTTGTCCCAGTAGAGAAGTTCGGCTGCCTCGGCGCGGTGGGAAAACGCCAGCAGCGCGATCAGGGCAAGGGCAATGGTCGCGGAGGCCGTGGCGATGCGCCGGTGGCCCCTGCGCTCAGCGAAGAGCAGCAATGGAGTTCCTTTCCTAGTCCTGCAGGACGGAGATGGTGCGGCCCTTGCGGGACGACTTGAAGTCGACGGTCCCCTCGCGGGTCGCGAAGATGGTGTGGTCGCGGCCGATGCCGACACCGTCACCGGGCCAGAAGCGGGTGCCGCGCTGGCGGACGATGATCTCGCCGCCGCTGACGCGCTGGCCGGCGAAGACCTTGACGCCGAGCATGTTCGGGTTCGATTCGCGGCCGTTGCGGCTGGAGCCGAGACCTTTCTTGTGCGCCATGCCTAGCCTTTCCCTTTCAGTTTCGTGACCTCGAGCCGGGTCAGCTCGGAGCGGTGACCGGCACGACGGCGGTAGCCCTTCTTCGCCTTGTATTTGAAGACTTTGATCTTGGGGCCGCGCAGGTGCTCGGTGACTTTCGCCTCGACTTTGACTTTCTCCAGGTCTTTGCCGCCGGCGATAACGTCGTCGCCGCGGAAGAGGACCGGACGGAGAGCGACTTTGTCGCCCTCCTTGGCATCGAGCCGATCGACGAGCAGGGACGTGCCCTCCTCGACTTTGTATTGCTTGCCGCCGCTCTCTATGACTGCGTAGTTGCTCATTCGTCTTTGCTGCCTTGATTGGCGCGCGAACGCCCGCGGCCGCCACGACGGCCCCTGCGTTTGCGCGAAGGAGTCGAGGATTCTAGCTCGGAGCCGTTTTCCCCGCCTCCTCCGGAGCCGTTGGGCGACTCACCGCCCAGCAGCGAGGCGATTGCCGCCGAGCGCTCGACCTCGTCGATCCGCACCAGCTTGCGGTCCCCGACGAAGGGACCGCCACCGGTGACGCTGACGATGTAGGAGTCGATCCGGGCCACCGCGTCGTTGGCGTTGTACATGTGCGGCTCGTCGATCTTGACCAGCACCTCGTCGCCGACCTTGAACGGCAGCGCCCGCTCCTCGATCTCGCCGCGACTGCCGGACTCGACCAGCTCGAAGCTGTCGATCGACAGCGCCTCGCCGCCCTCGAAGTGGAACCGCTTGCCGGTTTCCCGCTCGAGCTCGAGCAGGCCGCTGTCGGGATCGGTCAGCTCGTGGGCGACTTTCGGGTTGACGCGGACCAGGAAGGCCTCGTCCGCTTTCTTCTCGGCGGCGAAGTCCCGCAGTTTGCCGAGCCCCTCCAGCGCCACCGTCTCGGCCGAGAGGACGACGCCCTCGCCGTGGCAGGTCGGGCACGGCGCGGTGAGGATCTCCCGCACCCCGTCGGTGACGTTTTGGCGGGTCATCTCGACCAGGCCCAGTGGCGAGACCTCGACCACGTAGCTCTTCGACTTGTCCGCGTCGAGCGCTTTGCGCATCGTCTTCAGGACCTTGTCGCGGTTGCTGGCCCGGGCCATGTCGATGAAGTCGACGACGATGATGCCGCCGATGTCGCGCAGCCGCAGCTGCCGCACCGCCTCCTCGGCGGCCTCGGTGTTGACTTTGGTGATCGTCTCCTCCAGCCCGCCTTTGCCGCGGCCGGTGAAGGAGCCGCTGTTGACGTCGATCACGGTCAGCGCCTCGGCGTAGTCGATGATCAGGTAGCCGCCGGAGGGCAGGTCGACCCGCCGGTTGAGGGTCGACTCGATCGCCTCGTTGACCTTC
>DASTSW010000038.1:0-15902 GCA_035760445.1 Solirubrobacterales bacterium
GCCGCCGCCGTCTACACCTTCGGCGACAACCAGAGAGCGCTGATCGCCGCCGTCGCGATCGGCGTCCTCGCCGGCCTGCTGATCGCGGTGGCGATCTCCCACCGCGTCGTCGGCCTCGCCCGCACCGCCGGCGAAATGGCCGGCGGCTCCTTCGACGCGCCGCTGAAAGCCTCGGGGCCGGACGAGATCGGCGACCTGGCGCGGGCGCTCGACTCGATGCGCGCTTCGCTGAAGGAGAGCTTCGGCGTGCTCACCGCCGACCGCAACAAGCTGACGGCGATCTTCGACGGCCTCACCGACGCGGTGATGGTGGTCGACTTCGAAGGTCCGGTGCGCTTCTCCAACAGCGCCGCCTCGCGCCTGCTCGACGCCAACGGGCAGCCGCCGGAGCTGGCCCTGCCGCTGCTGCACCGCGCCGCCGAGGTCGGCTTCTCCTCGCACCCGGCGCTGCGGATCGGCGACCGCGCCTACGCGATCAGCGCCCGCTCGCTGCCCGACGAGCGCGCCGTCCTCGCCGTCCTGCGTGACCGCACCGACGAGCTGCGCCGCGAGCTGGCCGAAGCCGACTTCGTCTCCAACGCCGCGCATGAGCTGCGCAACCCGCTGGCCGGGATCTCCGGCGCGATCGAGGTCCTGCAGGGCGGCGCCAAAGACGACCCCGAGGCCCGCGACCACTTCCTCAAACGCCTGGGCGAAGACGCCGAGCGGATGAACCGGCTGACCCAGTCGCTGCTGACCCTGGCGCGGGTCGAGTCCAAGGGCGCGCCGGAGAGCGAACTGGTCGATGTGCCGCTGGCGATCCGCGACGTGGTCGCCGCCTGCGAGGCGCCGCCGCACGTCGATCTGGTCGTCGACGTCGAGTCCCAGCTCGCCGCCACCGGCGACCCGACCCTGCTGCGCCAGGTGATGATCGGCCTGCTCACCAACGCGTTCAAGAACACGCCACCGCCCGGCACCGTTACCGTTCGCGGCCGCCACGACACCGAGGGGGAAGTCATCTTGGAGGTAATCGACACCGGCACCGGGATCCCGGCGGCCGAGCTGGAGCGCGTTTTCGAGCGGTTCTACCGCCGCAGCGAGTCGCGCAAGCAGGAGGGTTTCGGCCTCGGTTTGGCGATCGCGCGGCGGATGGTCGACGTGATGGGCGGCCGGATCGGCGCCGAGTCGGTCGAGGGGGAGGGGAGCACCTTCTGGGTCCGCCTCCCGGTCGCGAAACCGAGCCCCACCCCGGTGGCATGAGCAGCGGCCGGATCCTGATCGCCGACGACGAGCCGTCGGTGCGCGACTCGGTCGGCTACGCGCTGGCCCAGGAGGGCTTCGAAGTCACCCCCGCCGCCGACGGCGACGAGGCGGCGGCGCTGCTTGGCAACGGCGTCCCCTACGACCTGCTGATCCTCGACATCATGATGCCGGGGCCGAGCGGCCTCGACATCTGCCGCGACGTGCGCTCCCGCAGCGCCGTCCCGATCATCGTCCTCACCGCCAAAGACGCCGAGGTCGACAAGGTCGTCGGCCTCGAGGTCGGCGCCGACGACTACGTCACCAAGCCGTTCTCGGTGCGCGAGCTGCTGGGCCGGGTGCGGGCCCAGCTGCGCCGCCGCGAACTCGACCGAGCGCCGCTCTCCCAGGCGGTGAAGATCGAGTCCGGCCCGGTTTCGATCGACCTCGTCCGCCACGTCGCCACGGTCCGCGGCGTGCCGGTCAACCTGACCCGCTCGGAGTTCCAGCTGCTGCGACTGCTGGTGGCCCGCCCCGGCGAGGTCTTCTCCCGCGCCCAGATCATGGAGGAGCTGTGGCAGACCGAGTTCGACGGCGACGAGCGCGCCTGCGACGTCCACATCTCGAACCTGCGCCAGAAGGTCGAGCGCGACCCGCAGAAGCCGGAGCTGGTCCTGACCGTGCGCGGCGTTGGCTATAAGTACAACCCAGACTCGAACTAGGAAGAGAGGCCCTATGCCACTGGTACCGATGGTCGTCGAGCAAACCGCTCGCGGCGAGCGTTCTTTCGACATCTACAGCCGCCTGCTCGCGCAGCGGATCATCTTCCTCGGCGAACAGGTGACCGAGGACCTCGCCAACCTGATCATCGCCCAGCTGCTGCACCTCGAGGCCGAGGACCCCGACAAGGACGTCAGCCTCTACATCAACTCCCCCGGCGGATCCGCCTACGCCGGCCTGGCGATCTACGACACGATGCAGTTCGTCAAGCCCGACGTGCAGACGATCTGTTACGGGATCGCGATGTCGGCCGGCTCGCTGATCCTCACCGGTGGCGCCCCCGGCAAACGGATGGCGTTGCCCAACAGCCGCATCCTCATCCACCAGCCGAGCGGCGGCTTCGAAGGTCAGTCGAGCGACATCGAGATCCACGCCAAAGAGATCCTCGCCCTGCGCGAGCGGCTCGACCAGATCTACGTCAAACACACCGGCCAGCCCGAGGAACAGATCCACGCCGACATGGAACGCGACAAATTCTTCCAGCCCGAACAGGCGGTCGAGTACGGCCTGATCGACCGGGTGATCGAGTCGCACGAGTTCCAGGGCGGCGAGCCCGCGGTAGTCGCTTAGCGGCTAGAGACGCTTCCAGGCCCAAACGCAGGCGGCGGCTGCGCCGCTGCCTGCGATCACACCGCCGATTCCCGCCTGGCGGGTCTCCGGGCGGCCGGCCGAGAGGCCGAGGGAGACAGCGTCGGCGGCATCGCAGGCGCCCGAGACCAGGATCGCGGTCCGCAGCGCCTGACGGTCGTCGCGGGCGACGAGGGTCATCGCCCCGAGGGCGAGGTCGCGGCCGCCGCCGAGTTTGGCCAGCGCCTCGCCGGAGGCGTCGGTCGCGCCGAAGCCCATCTTCCGCAGTGCCGGGCGGGTGGCAATGAGGATGCCGAGGCCCATCGCCATCCGGCCGGCGCCGATCGCCAGCGCCAGCTGCCGGGCCTTCGGGTCCATCTTCGCGCGCCGTCGCATCGTCCCCAACCTACCCGCCAGGGCGAATCTGCATGATGGGGGAGTGGCAGAGGGAGACACGATCCTGCGGCTGGCGCGCCGCTTCGAGGCGACCCTGCTGGGCGAGGAGGTCGCCGCCTCGGCCCCCAACCCCCGCGGCAAGGCGGCCAGGATCGAGCAGCTCGACGGCCGCACCCTGGAGACGGTGTGGGCGCACGGCAAGCACCTGCTGCTCGGCTTCGGCGATCTCTCGCTGCACAGTCACCTGGGGATGAGCGGCGGCTGGCACTTCTACAGTCCCGGCTCCCGCTGGCGGCGCCCCCGCTCCTCGGCCTGGGCGCTCCTCTCCGGCGGCGGCTGGGACGCGGTCCAGTTCGGCGGCCCGACCCTGCAGGTGGGCCCGACGGCACGGGTGCGCCGCAACCCGCAGCTGACCCGGCTCGGGCCCGACATCCTCGCCGCGGACTTCGACCCGGAGGCGATCGTGCCGGCAATGCGCGCCGACCCGGGCCGCGGTCTCGGCGACGCCCTGCTCGACCAGCACCTGGTCGCCGGCATCGGCAACATCTTCAAGAGCGAGGCCTGCTTCGCCGCCAGGGTCGATCCCTGGCGCCCGGTTGGCGAGGTTTCCGACGAGGAGCTCGTGGCCGTCCTCACCGCCGCCCGCGAGCAGATGCTGGCCGCGGTCGAGAGCGGCGGTCGCCACAGCTTCCGCGTCTACAAACGCCGCCAGGGCGCCTGCCCCGTCTGCCGCGGCCCGATCTCCTCGCGCGGCCAGGGCGACGCCAACCGGACCACCTACTGGTGCCCCAGGTGCCAGCGCTGAAGCGCCCGCCGGCCTACTTCCTCGTCGCCGGAGTCCCGCTCGACGAGGAGATGGAGCGGCTGCGGGCGCTGCCGGTCTTCGCCGATGGCCCGCTGGCCGAGCGGCGCCCGGCGCTGAAGGTCCGCCGCGCTCGCCGCCGCCCCAACAGGCTCGGCTTCGCGGTGCCGAGCCAGTACCGGCTCTCGGTCACCGCCTACCCGGGGATCCGGCCCGGCGACGTGCTGGAGACCCTGCTGCACGAGCTGGTCCACCTCCACGTCGGCCGCGCCGCCGAAGCCCACGCCTGGCATGGCCCGACCTTCAAGCGCGTCCTCGGTCAGGCGATGCGCGAGGCCTACGGAGTAACGATCCCGACCCCGCGCGCCACCCTCCACGGCCCCTACGCGGAAGCGATCGAGGCGCTTCGGCGCGCTGCCTAAGCGCCGTTCTCTTCCTCGTCCCAGCGCCGCCGCTCGCGCAGATAGTGGACCGCGATCACGGCGATCACCACCAGGGCCGGGGCGAAGACCGGCAGGGCGACGACGAGGCTGTGGTGGGCGAGCGGCAGGATCACCTGCCGCCGCCCTGCTGGAAGCCGAAGACCCAGCGGAAGCGCGTCCGCCGCTTGCGTCGGGGGCGCGCCGGCCCGGCAGCCAGCCGGTGCAGCGCCCAGGCGAGCAGCGCCAGCAGCGAGAGGGCGATCGCGGCCACCGTCGAGTAGGCGATCACGGTCAGGGCCGCGGGGCCGCCTTTCGACTCGCGCTGCAGCAGCTGGTGCTCGTCGCTGAAGGAGCGGGTGAACTGCGCCGGTGCCGGCACTTCGCCGACCGGGATCGCTTCGTCCTTGGGCAGGAAGATCGGCAGCGCGGTCAGCGAGTTGCTGTCGTGGAGGCGGATCATCGCCTTCCAGTTGCCGTGGACGGGGACCGGTTCGGTCGTCCTGTAGACGCCGGGCGCGGTCCGCTCCAGCGGCGCGACGACGAGGCCGCCGCCCTGCCAGGCGGTGACGTCGAACCACTCCGCGTCGGCGGCCGCGTCGGGCGGGTTCATCCGCACCGTCGCTTCGACTTCGCGGCCGTTGGCGCCGCCGACCTCGTGCAGGACGACCCGGGCGCTGACGCCCCCCTGGGTCGGGGTGTAGAGGCCGTAGGCGACCAGGGCCGCCAGCACCGCGGCGCTGCAGAGCGCGGCGCGGCGTAGCTGCGGCGAGCGCTCGAGCGGCACCGGGGAGAGGTGGCTGCCGATCCAGGCGCCGATCGTGGCGCCGGCGACCGCAGCGGCGAAGCCGACGATCGCCGCTTCGGGGAAGGCGGCCTCCGGCCAGGGGAGCGGCATCCAGAGGTGGGACCAGCCCCACTCGGCGGCAAGGCCGATGGTGCCGATCCCGATCCCGGCGGCGAGGCCGAAGCGCAGCGGCCGCTGGGTGGAGATGAAGAGCGCGATCGCCTCGACCACCACTGCCTCGGCGACGTAGAGCGGGAAGTGGGGCATCGTCTGGCCGAGCACGGGGCCGACCAGGACGGCGAGGCCGCCGCGCAGGAGGATGAAGAAGCCGGCCGCGCCCAGCGCCGCCCCGGGGCCGGCGTAGACGCGCGCCAGGACCAGGCCGACGCCGGCGGCGACCATCAGCATCAGCGGCTGGAAGATCAGCTGGAACTGGGGGACGCCGAAGTCGAACTCGGCCTGGAAGGTGGAGAGGCCGAGCATCAGGCCGCCGGTGAGGGCGACGGCGCGCAGCATCTTGGTGTGGGCGGGCTCCTCGGCCGGAGCGCCGTCGGTGCCGGCCGCGCGCATTCCCTCGACCGAGAGCACAGCGATCCCGACCAGGGTCATCGCCGCGCCGCCGATCAGCATCAGGTGGGTCGGCCCCCAGAGGGTCACGTCCTGACCGAAGAGCCGGTGCCAGACGTCGTCGAGGGGAAAGCCGATCAGGGAGAAGGCGCCGCAGGCGCAGATCAGGACGCCGCCGAGCGGCGCCCACCAGTCGTGGCCGAGCCGGATCGCGACCGTGCTGGGTTTCTCCTTCGGCAGCACCATCGCGAAGAAGCCGGCGCTGAAGATGCCGAACAGGCCGACGAGGATGAAGTAGTGGGCGGGGTTGGCCAGCGGGCCGGCGTCGCGGCCGTTGTCGATGTGCAGGGAGATGTCCCAGTACATCCCGAACAGCGCGGTCAGCAGCGAGATCGTGGCCACCCCCGAGGGGAAGGCGACCCAGCCGGGCATGCCGCTGACCCGTTCGCCATGGTCGGCGAGGCGCTGGAGGATCTGGGTGCGGCCGGAGCGGTGGCCGAAGCCGAGGTAGAGAAGGCCGCAGGTGACGATCGTCGCGGCGACCGTGGCGATCACGATCTGGCCGATCTCGGCGCCAGCGGCGGGGGGCGAGGCGGCTGCGAGAAGAAGTCCGAAGGAGAAGTTCATGTGGGGGTCCTTGTGAAGGGTCCTGGGTGGATTGCCAAAAGCGTGTTCCCTGATAAACGTTACCTCAAACGAGGTTACATTCAAGAAGGTACAATCGTCACATGGCGAAAAAAGCCGCTCCCGCCGCCGAATCCGCTGCACCAGAGGCAAATCTCACCGTCGAGCAGCTCGCCTACGAGACCGGGATGTCGGTGCGGAACATCCGCAACCACCAGTCGCGGGGCCTGCTGCCGCCGCCCGAGGTGCGCGCCCGGGTCGGCTACTACGGCCCCGAGCACGTCGCCCGCCTGCGGCTGATCCAGGAGATGCAGGCGGAGGGCTTCAAGCTCAGCGCGATCTCCCGCCTGATCGGCGAGCACGGGGCGGACGCCGACCGCTTCGTCGGTCTGCGCCAGGCGGTCACCGCCCCCTTCGCGACCGAGGCCCCCGAGGTCTACAGCCGCGACGAGCTGATCGAGAAGTTCGGCATCGACGACGACCGCCTGCTGGAGAAAGCGCAGAAGCTCGGCCTCCTCGTCGCCTTGGGAGATGACCGCTTCGAGGCGCCAAGCCCCGCCCTGATCCGCGCTGCCGAGGAAGTCACCGGGATGGGGGTCGATCTTCCCGCCGCCCTCGCCGTGATCGAGAAGCTGGAGCGCAACGCCCAGTCCTCGGCCCGCACCTTCGTCAATCTCTTCGTCGACGAACTCTGGAAGCCCTTCGACGACGCCGGCCGCCCGGAGGAGGGCTGGGAGGAGCTGATCGCTGCCATCGGCCGCCTCCGCCCGCTCGCCTTCGACGCCCTCAACGCCACCTTCCGCCTCACCCTCACCACCGAAATCGAAAAAGCCTTCGGCGAAGTCCTCGAACGGCGCCAGAAGAAGAAGTAGAAACTGCAATGGGCTACAAGATCAGCTCATTTCTCTCCGTGAGCAGGGCTGACGGTCATGAGCATTTCCTCTACTACCTCCCGGCTCGGGGAATGGCATCGCTTTGGCTCAATGAGTGGGTCAACTCCAACTTCGATCGACTGGCATCAAAGCTTGGTCCTCAGGCCGTGCTGATCACTGCTCCGGATGGCCAGGAGGCTGAGTTCTCCAAGAGCGGAGATCAGGTGCTTCGCCTCCTGTACGACTCATTGGACCCCGTCGTCTTCCGAGGTCCGGCGAGCGATCTTCTGCACGGCGGCGGACCGGTTCTGATCGTGTCTCGAAAGCCTTTGTACCCGGAGAAGCCCGAAGAGGAGATTGAGTGCGCCGCCATCAACCTTTCGGCTTACGATCCGCAGCGTTTGGCGGTGTTATTCGATCAAGTGATCGATGCTGTGCAGACGGGGGCCGATCCGTTGGACGTGATCTCCGGCTCAGAGGTAGGCAAGGGTTCGCCTGACTACGAATACATCGAAGCGCTCGAGTTGAAGCCCAACATTTTCGGAATTGGCATCGACGGGAACGCCGTGATCGGGATGTTGAAGAAATGGCGCGAGCGACGGCAAGATCGCTAGCGCGCGGAGAGAGCCGACGACCGGACTTGAACCGGTGACCCCTTCATTACGAATGAAGTGCTCTACCAACTGAGCTACGCCGGCCTGCCGGGCTCATTCTAGGAGGATCGGATCTCGGTTCCGTCGCGGCCGCTGGAGATGATCCGGCGATGGCGCACGGCAGGACTTTGAAACGGCGGGCGGAGAACGAGGTCGAGTTCGGGCGCATCGTCGCCTTCAGCGACGGGGTCTTCTCGATCGCGATCACGTTGCTGGTCCTCAACCTGGGAATCGACAAGGGGCTGACCGAGGGTCAGATCGACAATGCCCTCTGGGACCAGCGGGAAATGTTCTTCGCCTACGCGATCAGCTTCGCCGTGATCGGCCGCTTTTGGCTCGTGCACCACCGCTTCTTCTCCGAAGCCCAGGCCTTCGACGGGCGGATGATCGGCCTCAACCTCCTCTACCTCGGCTGGATCGTCCTCATCCCCTTCAGCAGCGAGGTGCTGGGCGAGTACGGCGGCAAGACGACGGCGGTCGTCCTCTACTCGGTCAACCTCGCGGTCGTCGTCCTGCTCGGGCTGCTGATGAGCGTCGACGCCCGCCGCCGTGGGCTGACCAAGATCGACGACCGCACCCATCGCGAAAATCAGATCCGCGCCACCTACATCGCCGGCATCTTCGGGCTCTCGATTCCGATCGCGCTGATTGCGCCGAACGTTGCGCCCTGGCTGTGGCTGGTGCTGTTCGTCGACCCGTCCTCGCGCCTGGCGCGGCGGACCGTCAGCTCGGCCGGACCGTGAAGGCGATCGAGCTGCCCGGTTTCGCGCAGGAAACCGACCAGCCACGTTCGGTGACGACCCCCTGGCACCGGTAGGTGCCGACCGAGCAACCCCAGCGCGATGCGCTCCCGGGCCGCTCGCATTCCGGATTTGCGAGGAAGGCGGTACGCACCCACTGCTCGACGCTTTTGGGCGGAGAGGTGGTGGTCGTCTCCTCGGATGAGTCGCCGCAGCCGGCGACCAGCGCCAGCGCGATGACGATCAGCAGTGGAACGAGGCGCCGCATGCGCGTAAACCTACTCACCGGTCGGGACCTCGTGGTCCATCTCGCCGCAGATCGGGCACTCCGGCTCCGGCACCACCGGCTCGGGTTTCAGCTCCATCGTCCGCAGGTCGTAGATGTGGGAGACGCCCTGCGTCGCGGGCCTGGCCAGTCCGGTCAGCAGGTGCAGCACCTCCATCCCGACCTGACCGCCGATCAGGCCGCAGGCCGGACCCAGCGTCGCCGCCGGGCTCGGCTTCGCCCGCCGCTGCTCGACGGCGATGTCGAACAGCGGGTAGTCGCGCCGGTAGGCGATCTCCTGGCAGATGAAGCAGCCGGTCTTGCCCGGTATGTAGAGCGGTCCGACCCGGGCGATCGGCGGGAAGTGGCTCATCGTGATGTACGGGATGCCGGCCTCGAAGCAGGCGGCGTTGCACCAGCGCTCGATCTCGTGCGCGGGCCAGTCGGCGGCGTCGATGACGACATCGGAGCCGGCGACGAACTCGGCGATGTCGGCCTCGCTCTCCAGGCGGCGGGCCTCGGTCGTGATCGTCATCGCCGAGTTGAAGGCGTTGAGACGGGCCGCGGCGCGCTCGACCTTGAACTCGCCGATGTCTGACTCGGTGTAGAGGATCTGGCGGTTGAGGTTGGTGATCTCGACCCGGTCGCCGTCGATCAGCCACATCTCGCCGACGCCGGTGCAGGCGAGCGCCCAGGCAGCCCAGCCGCCGAGCCCGCCGACGCCGAGCACCGCCACCTTCGCCTCCCGCAGCCGTTCCTGGCATTCCGACGGCGTCACCCCGCCGTCGCCGACGTCGCTGAAGTAACGCAGCTGACGGTCGAACCGCTCCAGTTCCGGCGCCGGGATCCGCTCGTCGTCCTCCGCGTCCTCGACCACACCCAATGCCTCGAGCTGGGTGATCGCGTCGTCCACCGCTTTGGCACCGAACTCCTCGTGCAGCTCCTCCAGCGTGTGCTCGCCGTTCAGCGCCGCCAGCAGCCGTCGTTCATCCGGATCGGGCTGCTCGATCCGGATATCACTGTCGGCGCTGGGCCGCATCAGGTGAATGTTGCCGTCCGGCGTCTCGATCTCTTCCGTCGTCCGCTTGATCCGTGGCCTGCGCAAATCGTCCCCTCCCCCTAGTAACAGTCAGCCCATTGATGACCGCGCGAATGCTGGAAGTGTTCCCATTGGAACACCGGTTTCTCAATCGAGCATGGCTCGGGCGCGCGAGAACACGGCGTCGGTCATCTCGGCGGTCAGCCTGCCGGTGAAGGTGTTCTGCTGGCTCGGGTGGTAGCAGCCGAGCAGCTGCCAGCGGCCGATCTGGACCTCGGCACCGTGCCCGAACTTCGGTCGCGGTCGTGGCACCTCGACATCCAGCGCTCGCGCTGCGCGCAGGACCCCGTCCCAGCCGAAGGAGCCGAGGGCGACGATGACCTGGATGTTGCCGAGCAGTTCCAGCTCCCGCTGCAGGTAGGGGAGGCAGGTGTCCCGCTCCTCGGGGGTCGGCTTGTTGGCCGGCGGGGCGCAACGTACGGTGGCGGTGACGTAGGCGTCGCTCAGCTCGAGCCCGTCGTCGCGCCACTCCGAGTGCGGTTGGTTGGCGAAGCCGGTCCGGTAAAGGGAGGCGTAGAGCCAGTCGCCCGAGCGGTCGCCGGTGAACACCCGCCCGGTGCGGTTGGCGCCGTGCGCGGCGGGGGCGAGGCCGACGATCGCGACTCTCGCCTCCGGGTCGCCGAAGCCGGAAATCGGCCGCGCCCAGTAGTCCTGACCTCGGTAGCGGCGCGGCGGGTTGGCCGCCTGCGCCTCCCGCCACTCGACCAGCCGCGGGCAGAGGCGGCAGCGATGGATCTCCTCGGCCAGGGTCGCGAGGGCGCGGCGATCCGCCGAGCTCATAGGCTTGGCCCCGTCTTCATGCCACCGAACCGAATCACGCGCGGCCGCCGGGCGCGCCGCGCCTTCGTCCTGGCTGCCGTTGCCACCGGGCTCAGCGCGAGCCTCGTCGCCTGCGGCGGCGGTAGTGACGGCTCCACCGTCGACCCCGAAGCCGACGCCGCCGTCCTCAACGAGATCCTCGGCCGCCAGCAGGCCGCGGTCGCCGCCCACGGCGAAGCGCTGCCGGCGCTGCGCGGCGCCGACCTGGCGATGGCGCGCCGCTTCCGGGTCCAGGAACAGGAACACGTCGACGCGACGACGAAGACGCTGCGCGGGCTCGAGGAACCGGCCGACCCGGTCTCCGAAACGATCGAGACCGGTGACCTCCGGACCGGCGAGGACGCCCTCGACTTCCTCTACCGGATGGAAAGCGCGACGATCGACGCCGAGCTCAATGCCGTCAGCCGGCTGACCGTTGCCTGGACGCGGCCGCTGATCGCGGCGATGGCCGCGAACCAGGCGCAGCGGCTGGTGCTGATCCGCCGCGCGCTCGGAGCGGCGCCGCTGGAAACCATCCCCGAAGCCTTCGAGACTGGCGAAACCTCCGCCCCAGAAGGGATGATGGCGAAATGACGGGCCCCCTCTACGCAATCGGCCGCTTCTGCTCGCGCCATCACTGGCCGGTGATCGCCGCCTGGATCGTGGCGGCGATCGCGCTGGTCGCGATCAGCCAGGCCGCCGGCAGCAAGACCAGCGAAAACCTCACCCTGCCGGGCACCGATTCGACCACGGCGACCGAACTGCTGGAAGACAACCTGCCCGAACAGGCCTATGGCAGCAACCCGCTGGTCTTCGAAGCCCCGCAGGGGAAGCTCTCGCAAGCCAAGTACGCGACCGCGATCGACGAAACGGTCAAGCGCCTGAACAAACTCGGCGAGGTCAACTCGGCGGTCAGCCCGCTGAGCCCGCAGGGCGCCCACTTCCTCAGCGAAGACGGCTCGGTCGGCTACATCCCCGTCGTCCTCAACGTCGGCCCCGGCGAAATCGACGAAGAACAGGCGGAACGGATCCTCAACGCCGGCGAGCCGGCGGAAAAGGCCGGCCTGGAGGTCGCGGTCGGCAGCTACGTCGGCCAGCAGCTCTCCAAACCGGAGACCGAGACCAGCGAGGCGATCGGCCTCGCGGCGGCGGTGATCATCCTCCTCTTCGCCTTCGGCACCGCGACGGCGATGATGCTGCCGATCGTCTCCGCGGTGCTCGGTCTCACCTGCGCGCTCTCGATCATCCGCCTGCTCGAGCACGTGCTGGAGGTGCCGGGGGTGGCCTCGACCCTGGCGACGATGATCGGCCTCGGCGTCGGCATCGACTACGCGCTGTTCATCGTCACCCGCCACAAACTGCAGCTCGGCGAAGGGATGGATCTGCGCGAGTCGATCGCGCGGGCGACCGCGACCGCCGGCGGCGCCGTCGTCTTCGCCGGCTTCACCGTCGTCATCGCCCTCTGTTCGCTGGCCTTCGCCGGGATCCCGCTGGTCTCGACGCTGGGCTTCACCGCTGCGGTCGCCGTCCTCGTCGCGGTCACCGCCGCGACCACCCTGCTGCCGGCGATGCTCGGCGCGCTCGGCCCGCGCATCAACTCGCTGCGGGTCAAGCTCGGCAAAACCCACCCGGACGACAAGGAGCCGCACGGCTGGCGCCGCTGGGCCGAACGGGTCTCGGCCCGGCCGGGGGCCGCGACCGCGGTCTCGATGCTGGTCTTGGTCGTGCTGGCGCTGCCGGTCCTCCAGCTCGACCTCGGCCAGAACGACATCAGCGCCCTGCCGAAGGAAACGACCTCGCGCCAGGCCTACGACGCGCTCAACAAGGGCTTCGGCCCCGGGGTCAACGGGCCGCTCCTGATCGCCTCCGAATTCACCTCGCCGGCGGAAGCCAAACAGGTGCTGCCGGGCCTGCAGAAAGCGATCGACGGCGCCGGAGACGTGGAAGCGGTCGGCGAACCGACGCTCGACAAGCAGAACACCGTGGCGGTCTTCACCGTGCTCTCGAAATCCGAGCCGTGGGCCGACGAGACCGTCGACCTGGTCGAAGACCTGCGCGAAACGACGATCCCGCAGGCGCTTAAGGGGACCGAAGCCAGCGCCTACGTCGGCGGCCAGACCGCCGGCTACATCGACCTCGCCACCCAGATCGCCAACAAGCTGCCGCTGATGATCGCGATCGTCGTCGCGCTCAGCTTCTTCGTCCTCCTCATCGCCTTCCGCTCGCTGCTGGTGCCGATCAAGGCGGCGGCGATGAACCTGCTCTCGGTCGCCGCGGCCTACGGGATCGTCACCGCGGTCTTCCAGCTCGGCTGGGGCGTCTCGCTGGTCGGCCTCGACCACGCGATCCCGATCGTCAGCTTCGTGCCGCTGCTGATGTTCGCGATCCTCTTCGGCCTCTCGATGGACTACGAGGTCTTCCTGCTGACCCAGATGAAGGAACACTTCAAGGAGACCGGCGACGCGAAGCGGGCGGTGGTCGAAGGGCTCGCCAATACCGGCCGGGTGATCACCTCGGCGGCGGCGATCATGGTCTGCGTCTTTACCAGCTTCGTCCTCAACGGCGACCCGGTGGTCAAGGAGTTCGGCGTCGGCCTGGCGATCGCGATCGCGATCGACTCGACCCTCGTCCGCTGCCTGCTGGTGCCTGCGGTGATGGTGCTGCTCGGCGATCGCGCCTGGTGGCTGCCGCGCTGGATGGACCGGGTGATCCCGCACGTCAGCATCGAGGGGGAGGAGTACTTCGCTAAGAAGGACGCCGAAGCCAAAGCTGATGTTCCCGCTCAACCTGCCTAACGCCCTCACCCTGCTGCGCATCCTCGCGGTGCCGGTGGTCGTCGTCGCCCTGCTCGGCGAGACGCCGAACGGCGACGCGCTGGCCGCGGCGGTCTTCGCCCTGGCCGCGGCGACCGACGGCCTCGACGGCTACTTCGCCCGCTCGCGCGACGCGGTGACGACCTTCGGCAAGCTGATGGACCCGCTCGCCGACAAGCTGCTGATCATCGGTGCCCTGGTCTCGCTGGTCTCCCTCGACCGGCTCGAAGCCTGGGTGGCGATGGTGATCATCGCCCGCGAGATCGCCGTCACCATCCTGCGCACGATCGCCGCCGAGCGCGGCATCATCATCGCCGCCAGCTGGCTGGGCAAGCTGAAGACCGTCCTCCAAATCGCCGCCATCTTCGCCCTGATCGCCACCAACCCGGCGCCCCTGGGCGTCGACATCCTCGTCTACATCGCCCTGGCAGCCACCGTTATCAGCGGCGTCGACTACTTCTTCGGCCTCCGCCGCCGGATCGAGGAACAGCAGAAAGAGCGAGCCGCGGCGAAGCTGAACTCAGCTGCTTAGTGGGAGGAGGGACGGGTGCCCCTCTCCCAGAGACCGTCGCGCAGCTGAACGAAGTGCTGGGCGCCATCGTGGTCTCAGGAGCCTCTGTGAGAGGGGCACCCGTCCCTCTGCACGACAAGCTTCCGTTAGACGGGGAGCCGCATTGACGTTCCGAGGGAGGGTGCCGGTGTCCCTCGGAGGAATGTTCGGCGATATGCAATCTGATGCTAGGCGCGCGAAGCGCGCTGTTCGATTGCGGCTAAGCGGCGAAGCCGCGTGTCGCGCAATGACGGAGAGGGATACCGGCACCCTCCCTCTCCCCGCTCAGTCCCTAAGCGGTAGGTGCTTCGAGCCACTCGCGCATCGTCAGGTGATGCGCTTTGCGCTCGCCGCTTTGCAGCTCGGCGCGGAGGTCGCCGAGGGTGCCGTAGCGCTCGGCGACGACGTTGTGGCGGTGGATCGTCTCGAGGTTCTCTTGGCGCGCCATGACGAAGGTCTGCTCGGGTAGGTCGGGGTAGCCCTCGACCACCTGGCGGACCATCTCGCGGACGCAGTCCTCGACGAAGCGCGGGTGCTCGTGGGCTTTGACGACGACCGACATCTCGTCGCTGCGCTTCATCAGCTCGTAGATCTCCGAGCTCATCGAGGTCTCGACGATCCGCAGCAGCTCCGGCGCCTCGATCCAAGCCGGCCCCCCCTCGGGGCAGCCGACGTAGAGGGTGCCGACGCCGCGCTGGTTGTGGGTGGCGATCGGGACCAGGTCGACGATCCGCTCGATCTGCTCGCCGTCGAAGCCGTCCTCGGCCAGGCGTTCGCGGGCCAGCCCGGCGACCATCTCCTGGGCGCAGGGGCAGGCGGTCATGCCCTGTGCCTCGACTCCGGTCAGGGTGCGGGTGCCGCGCGCCGAGGCGACCGCGGTGCCGTAGAGGACGTAGATCTCCTGGGTCTTCTTGCCGGTCTCCGGCGTCTCCACCGTCTCCGGATAACGGGCGGTAATCGAGACCTCGGCCCGCTCGCCGCCCTGCCGCTCGCGCACCTTCTCGGCGACGTGGGCGGCCAGCACCTCGGCTTTGAACGCCTCGCCGAGGACGACCTCGTCGATCGCCTCGCCGACGATCTCCTCGAAGCGGGACATGTGGACCCCGGCCTGCTGGGGGTTGAGATCGACGAAACACTCGAAGCCGGCGTAGAAGAGATTCTCGACGCCGTCGGTCTTGACCCGGATCACCTTCTCGACGCCGGTGACCCCGACGCGGGAGAGGCTGACCTGGGTGGCGGGGAGCGAAGCCTGGACGTCCGGCGCGGCTGAGGTGGCGGTCGTCTGGCTGGCCATCTGCTTATGAATAGTAAGCAACTGGCCCTCCCGAACGTTGGTCTGGTTTTTCTCCCTATAATCCGGCGCGGTCGGAGCGTCAGGGTCGGCCGCCAGGAATTGGGGAGAGGGAGCGCGACGGAGCAGTGAGTATCGAACCGTTGGATTCCACGGCTGAGGTCATCGAGCGCGACGAGGAGACGAGTCCGATCGGCGAGCTCGAGGAGCTTCAGGGGCTGATCGCCCTCGGTCGCGAACGCGGCTACCTGACCTTCGAGCAGATCTCGACCACACTCGAGGAGGTGGAGATCACCAAGGAGCAGGTCTCCCAGCTCCATGCCCATCTGGTCGAGCATGGAGTCGACGTGATCGCCGAGGACGGCGTCAGCGCTTACAAAGCGCAGCGCAACGGCGAGCCCGCCGGCACGACGAAGAAGGAAGAGCTGGACCTGACCGTCGAGCCGAGCCTCGACTCGCTGCGCCTCTACCTGCGGTCGATCGGCCAGGTCGACCTGCTGACCGCTCAGCAGGAGGTCGAACTGGCGAAACGGATCGAGCGCGGCGACATGCTCGCCAAGCGGCAGATGGTCGAGGCCAACCTGCGCCTGGTCGTCTCGATCGCGAAAGGCTATTTGGGCCGCGGGCTGAGCTTCCTCGACCTGATCCAGGAGGGCTCGCT
>DASTSW010000039.1:0-29577 GCA_035760445.1 Solirubrobacterales bacterium
ACGGCGCGCTTCATCACTTCCGCCGACTGCAGGACGAAGGGCAGGATCAGTTCGCCGGCGCCGAATTTGTCGCCGACCTCCTTCATCGCCGGCAGCAGCACCTCGTTGAGGGTCGGGACGGCGCCGATCTTCTCGACCGAGCGGTCGATCCAGTCCTCGACCCCGTCCTTCTTGCGGCGCAGGATGTGCCAGTGGAGGGCCTCCTCGGGCTCCATCCCGGCGGTCGGGTCGGCGGTCTCCGCCTCGGCCTCCTCCCCCTTCGACTCGAAGTGGGAGATGAAGCGCTCCAGCGCGTCGTCGCGGCGGTTGAAGACCAGGTCGTCGGTCAGCTCCCGCTCCTCCTCGGGGATCTCGCTGTAGGGGGTGATGTGGTTCGGGTTGACCATCGCCAGGTCGAGCCCGGCGTCGACGCAGTGGTGGAGGAAAACCGAGTTGAGGACGGCGCGGGGGCGAGGGGAAACGCCGAAGGAGACGTTGGAAACGCCGAGCGAGGTCTTCACCCCGGGGATCTCCGCCTTGATCCGGCGAATTCCCTCGATCGTCTCCACCGCCGAGGGCTTCCACTCCTCGTCGCCGGTGGTGAGGGTGAAGGTGAGGGCGTCGAAGATCAGCGCCTCGGGGTCGAGGCCGTGCTCTTCGCAGGCGATGTCGCGGATCCGTTCGGCGATCTCGACCTTGCGGTCGGCGGTCTTCGCCATCCCGACCTCGTCGATCGTCAGCGCGATCAGCGCCGCGCCGTGCGCTTTCGCCAGCGGAATCACCGTGTCGGCCTTGTCGCGGCCGGCCTCGAGGTTGATCGAGTTGACGATCGCCCGGCCGGGGATCTGCTCGAGCGCGGCCTTGATCACCTCAGGCTCGGTCGAGTCGACCTGGATCGGCGCCGGCTGGGTTAGCGAGATCCGCTTCACCACCGCGCTCATCTGCTCGTCCTCGTCCTGGCGCTCGGTCAGGGCGACGCAGGTGTCGAGCACGTGGGCGCCACCTTCGACCTGGTCTTCGGCGACCTGGACGAGCCCGTCGTAGTCGTCGGCGAGCAGCAGTTCCTTGGCTTTTTTCGAGCCCTGCGAGTTGACCCGCTCGCCGACCAGGGTCGGCCGCGGCTCTTGGACCAGCGGGGTTGAGGTCATCATCGAGGAGACCTCGATCTGCCCGGGGGCCGGGCGCTCGCCCGGGGTGCGGCCGTCGACCCGCTCGCGGATCGCGGCGATGTGCTCGGGCGTGGTGCCGCAGCAGCCGCCGACGATGCCGACGCCGTAGCGCTCGACGAACTCGCCAAGCGTCGCGGCCAGCGGCCCGGGCTCTTCGGGGAAGATCGTCTCGCCGTCGGGGCCCTGCAGCGGCAGGCCGGCGTTGGGGATGCAGTGGACCGGCAACGGGCTGGTCTCGCCGAGGAAGCGGATCGCGTCGCGCATGTCCTCGGGGCCGGTCGAGCAGTTGAGGCCGATCACGTCTACGTCGAGCGCCGCCAGGGTCGTCAGCACCGCGCGGATATCGGTGCCGAGCAGCATCTTGCCGCCGTTAGGCAGCAGCGAGACGCTGCACTGGATCGGCAGCGTCCGGCCGGTCGCGGCGAAAGCTTCGCGGGCGCCGAAGATCGACGCCTTGACCTCGAGGATGTCCTGCGCGGTCTCGATCATGATCAGGTCGGCGCCGCCTTCGACCAGGCCGCGGGCCTGTTCGGAGAAGACCTCGACCAGGCGAGCGAAGGAGATGTCTCCGAGGGTCGGGTCGGTCGAGGCGGGGAGGAAGCCGGTCGGCCCGATCGAGCCAGCGACGAAGCGTTCCTCGCCAGCCGCCTTGCGGGCGATTTCCGCCGCTTTGGTGTTGATCTCCAGCGTCTGCTCGCCGAGTCCCCACTCCTCCAGCTTCAGGCGCGAGCCCTGGAAGGTGTCGGTCTCGACCACCTCGGCGCCGGCGTCCAGCATCGACCGATGCACACCCTCGATCACATCGGGCCGGTTCAGCACCAATGCCTCATGGCACTTGCCCTCCAAGCCGCCGTAGTCCTCCTGCGTCAGGTCGAACATCTCCAGCGTCGCGCCCATGCCGCCGTCGAAGACGACAACGCGCTCTCTGGTTGCAGCTATGTAGTCGCGCTCAGCCATGAACCATCAAAGGTACCGGGGAGGGAGGGGCACCCCGTCCCTCTGTCGACAGGCTTGGAGATGCGGCGAGTTTCAGAAGCGCTCGAGGGGGGTGCCGGTGTCCCTCGGAGGGATGTTCGGCGATATGCAATCTGGGGATTGCCCGCGAAGCGGGCAGCAGGTCCTCCCCGCAGCGAAGCGGAGGGGAGGTCAATCCCGGAGAGGGATACCGGCACCCTCCCTACGGCTAGCGTTTCAGCCCGAGTTTCCGACGCCAGTCCCGTGCTCCGAAGAAGCGGGAGATCGGGGAGAGCAGACGGCGGCGGCCCTTGGTGTAGGGGTACCAGGTCGGCTCGCGCTTGCCGCCGACCCGGCTGATCACCAGCGACTCGCTGCGGCAGAACTTCTTGATCCCCGGTTCGCCGTGGCGGTAGCCGATCCCCGACTGCTTCCAGCCGCCCATCGGCACGTCGGTGGCGAAGTAGTTGACGAGGACGTCGTTGACGTTGATCGCCCCGCACTCGACCCGTCGCGCCACCTGCTCGGCCCGCTCGCGCTCGCCGAAGACCGAACCGGAGAGGCCGTAGGGAGTGTCGTTGGCCAGCCGAATCGCCTCCTCGGAGTCGCGCACCTTCATCACCCCGACCACGGGGCCGAAGGTCTCGTCGCGCATCACCTTCATCGAGTGGTCGACGTCGACCAGGACCGTCGGCTCGAAGTAGTCGCCCGGTCCCTCGACCCGTTTGCCGCCGGTCAGCGCCTTCGCCCCCGAGGCGAGCGCGTCGGAGACGTGGTCTTCGACGATCGCGCTCTGCCGCGGCGAGGTCATCGCCCCGACGTCCTTCGGATCGGTCTTGGTGTCGGAGCCCTGGCGCAGCCCGCGGACCTCGGCGGTCAGCTTGGCGAGGAACTCGTCGTAGGCCGGTTCCTCGACGTAGATCCGCTCGACCGACATGCAGATCTGACCCGAGTTCATCATTCCGCCCCAGGCCGCGGCGTTGGCGGCGCGGTCGAGGTCGGCGTCGGCGAGGACGATCATCGGGTCCTTGCCGCCGAGCTCGAGGCTGACCGGGGTCAGCGTCTCTGCCGCCCGCGCCATCACCTGCCGGCCGGTGCGGTCGGAGCCGGTGAACTGGATGAAGTCGACCTCGTCGACCAGGGCGCCGCCGGTCTCGCCGATGCCCTGGACGCAGTCGAAGACATCGGGGCCGCCGATCTCCTGCTTCCAGGCCTCGACCACCTCGGCCAGTCCCAGCGGGGTGAACTCGGAGGGCTTGACGACGACCGCGGCGCCGGCCTGCAGGGCGGGAATCGCGTCGCCCAGGGAGAGGATCAGGGGGAAGTTCCAGGGGCTGATGATTCCGACCACCTGGTGCGGCCGGTACTGGACCCGCAGCTTCTTGGCGGCGAGCAGGGGGGTGTGGGGGCGAATGCTCTCCTCGCCGATGTAGCCGGCCGCCTTGGAGCCGTAGAAGTTGATCAAGTCGGCGAGGTAGGCCGGCTCGTTGGAGGCGTCGGCGCGGACCTTGCCGGTCTCGGCCACCATCGTGTCGAGCACCCGCTCTTCGTTGTCGAGCAGCCAGTCGCGCAGCTTGCCGAGCCAGTGGTAGCGGCCCTCGATGCCCATCGCCTCCCACTCGGGCTGGTTGGCGCGGACCCTGGCCACCTTCTCGGCGACGGCCTCGGGCGAATCGACCGGGATCGACTTGATCAGCTGACCCGTCGCCGGGTTGTGGACCTCGATCGTCTCCGGCGCCGGGGCCGACACCCCGTTGCTCTCGCTCTCGGTGCTCTTGGCAACCGTTCCGCTCTCCACCACTGCTCCCTTCGCCCGTTTGGCTGGTCAGCCAAACTCTAGCGGCGATTCAAAGCTGGGCGGCGAGTAGAGCCGCAATTAGCCCCAAGATGCCGGCGAGCACCGCCCCGATCAGGCCGAAACCGATCTGCATCGTCCTGATCATGGCGTCGAACCTCGCGTCGAACTTCTTCTCCAGGCCTTTGATCTCGGCTTTGACTTCGCCGAGTCCTTCGCGGACCTCACCAATTTCCTTGCGGACTTCAATCGTCTCGGCTCGGAGTTCGCGGAACCCCCCGTCCATTCGGTTCGACAAGTGGTCGAGGCGCTCGTCCGTCCGGTTCCTCTCAGGTGCCATCACGACCATGAAACCAAATGTAGACAAAAAGATGCTACGAGATGCGCGCAGAAAGTGAAATCTTTCGCGCGTCAGCGCGGGACCAGCCGGTAAACGGGACCTTCGAGCGAGGTCACGTAGAGCCGGTGCTTCTGGTCTTCGCCGAACGAGGTGGGGCTGGCGACGCTGAGGCCCAGCTTGCGGTCGCCGCTCGCCCGTTTCAGGTGCGGTACGAGGCTGCGCAGTTGCCCCTCACAGAGGTCGGCGTAGACGTAGCGGCCGCGCAGCCCGCGCAGACGGGGGTCCTGGACGACGTAGCCGCCGATGATCGAGCAGCTGCCGCCGCGGCTGTGGGGGTAGGCGAAGATCGGCTTCACCGTTCCACCCGGGTCCGGGGTGCCGCTGTTCTCGTCTTCGTAGGTGTCGAAGCCCTCGAGGGCGTCCCAGCCGAAGTTCGCCCCCTTCGCCCTGGCAACCGTCGTGTAGTCGACCTCCTCGAACTGGTTCTGGCCGACGTCGCCGATCGCGATCCGCGGTTGGCCGTGCGTCGTGTCGAAGGAGAAGCGGAAGGGGTTGCGCAACCCAAGGCTGTAGATCTCGTCGCGACCCGATTTGCCGACGAAGGGGTTGCTGGACGGCACCGAGTAGGGCTTGCCGCCGCTGGCGCGCGGGTCGATTCGCAGCAGCTTGCCCAGCAGCACGTCCCTGTTCTGGGCGTTGTTCGGCGGGTCGCCGCCGGAGCCGCCGTCGCCGGTGCCGAAGAAGAGCAGGTCGCCGAGGAAGTGCAGATCGCCGCCGTTGTGGTTGGCGTTTTCCGAGTGCGGGATGCGAATCACCGGGCGCCGTGAGCCGAAGCCCGCCCGCGTCGCGCTGCGGCGGCGGAACTCATCGACCCGGATCGCTCCCGACCCGTCCGTGTAATAGACGTAGAAGCGCTTGCTGCGCGCGTAGTCCGGCGCGAAGGCGAGCGAGAGGAGACCGCGCTCGCCGCCGTAGTCGACCAGGCTGCTGAGGTCGAGGAACTCTCCCGCGCGCTTGCCGCCCTTCAGGACCTGGATCCGCCCTTCCTGCTCGACGACGAACAGCAGCTCGGGAAAGCCGGGTGCGCCGGTCACCTCGACCGGGCTCTCGAAGGACCCGATCTGCTTCAAGGCGACGCCTTTCTTGGCGCTGGCGGTCGCCTCGTCACCGGAAGTCCGCTGCCGCGAAGTCTGGTCCTGATCGCTGGCCGAACCGCAGGCCGGCAGAGCCAGGGTCAACACGACCGCCAAGGCGGCCACCGTTGTCGAAGCTCTACTGACCTTTCCCG
Source organism: Solirubrobacterales bacterium (assembly GCA_035760445.1). Lineage (GTDB taxonomy): Bacteria > Actinomycetota > Thermoleophilia > Solirubrobacterales > 70-9 > VAYN01. The sequence goes on from DASTSW010000039.1 coordinate 5,526, forward strand.
ATTTCAACGATTTCGCCGCTGTCGGTGACTTCGGTTTCCGGCAGCTGGGTGGAGATCAAGGTGGCAAAGGAGCCGCCAGGCGCTTCGCCGCCGTCGGTGACCGCTTTCGCCTTGTCGCCGAGCCCGGCCCCAATGCTGTAGAGAAGGTCGAACTGGCCTGGGCGGACGGCGCTCAGCTTCCAGACCGCCTTGGTCGTCTCACCCGGCTTCAGCGGCCCGAAGGCGAAGGTCTTGCGGCTCGAGGTGGTGGCGCCGCCCGGATCGGATGACCCGTAGAGACGTGGGTAGGTCGCCGACAGGACCCAGACCGGTCGTTCCGGCTGCGCCAGCTCCTTCTGCGAGTCGTTGACGCCGAACGGCAGTGGCGAGGATTCGCCCGCTTCGCCGGCGATCGTGAAGCTGACGTTGAGGGCCGGCACGGTCCGCTTGCCGGTGTTGCGGATCCCAAGCTGCAGCAGCGAGGTCTGGCCGAGCTGCTGGGTGGTGGGGAACTTCGCTTCCGTCACCTTGACCTGGAACTTGCCTTCCGGTTCGTTCACCTCGCTCGAGGAGTCTCCGCCACCGCAGGCGCCGAGCAGCGCCGCCACCGCCAGCGCTGCGAACCCGGTCGCGATGGCTTGGAGGCGGGCGTTTCGGGAATGTCGTCCAGTCCCCCGCAAAGCGGCCCGAACATAGCACGGGGTTTGGCCGCTTTCGCAGGCATTTCCCGCCCCGGCGAGGGGTTAGCCGGATCTCAACACGCGGCTAACGGTTGGGGTACCTCCATCCCCTAGACTCCCGCCAACCGGGTGGAATGCCGCACGCTGCGGCATGCCCGGATGGAGGAGCAGATGGTCGGATCCGCGGTCAACAGGGCTTTCTTGCCCGCCAAGTCGCTGTTCGAACAGGTGGGGGAGATGATGATCCTCACCGCTCGCACGATCGCTTCCGCGGTCAAACCTCCGTATCCCTACGGCGAGGAGTTCATCGGCCAGTTCCTCTTCGCTCTGCAGCTCTGCTGGTTCCCGCTGCTGGTCTCGACCGTGGCCTTCGGCTTCGGCGCGCCCGGGTTGCAGGCGGCTAACTTCCTCTCGCTGTTCGGCGCCCTCGACCGGCTCGGCGGCTTCTTCGTCCTCGCCTCGATCCGCGAGTTCGCGCCGTTCGTGACCGCGGTCGTCGTCGCCGGCGTCGCCGGCACCGCGATCACCGCCGACCTCGGCGCCCGCAAGATCCGCGAGGAGCTCGACGCCCTACAGGTGCTCGGCGTCGACCCGATCAAGAACCTGGTCGTGCCGCGCTTCCTCTCGCTGATGCTGATCACCGGCCTGCTCGACATCTACGCGCTGGTCTTCGGGATCAGCGGCGGCATCCTCACCGAGATCCTCTACAACCAGCCGCTCGGCGGCTTCTTCGCCACCCTCTTCTCCAACGCCTCGATCACCGACCTCTGGGGCTCGGTGATCAAGTGCACCCTGTTCGGAGCACTGATCGCGGTCGTCTGCTCCTACAAAGGGATGACCGCCTCCGGCGGCGCCGCCGGCGTCGGCCGCGCCGTCAACGAGGCCGTGGTCATCTCCTTCATGGGCGTCTTCGCCTTCAACTACGTCTTCACCCAGACCCTGCTCGCCACCAACCCGGAGCTGCAGACGATCCGGTGAGCGCCTGGCTGGAAATCCCCCGCAGCTGGCTCGACTCGGCCGGCGAGATCGCCCGCTTCGGCTCGCGGGTCGCCGGGCTGGTCTACTCCGGCCGCGTCCTCCGCTTCTTCGGCGAGAGCCTGCGCCAGGCCGGGATCCTGATCCTCGGCTCGGCGCTGATCATCTGGGGCCTGGTCTTCACCCTCGGCCTGCAGTGCGGGATCGAGGGCGCCTACCTGCTGCGCGCCCAGGGCGCGCCCGCCTACGCCGGCGTCTTCTCCGCCTGGTGCGACCTGCGCGAGATCATGCCCTACGCCTTCGGCTACATGCTCGCGGCCAAGGTCGGGACCGGGATCGTCGCCGAGCTCGGGGCGATGCGGATCTCCGACGAGATCGATGCGCTCGAGGTGATGGGCGTGCCGCCCGTCACCTTCCTCTGCGCGACCCGCCTGCTCGCCGCCTGGATCGCCTTTCCGTTCATGTACCTGGTCGGGATCGGGATCATGTACCTGGCCAGCTACCTCGCCGTCGTCGAGCAGATCGGCGACGTCTCCTCGGGCGGCTACCTGCTGATCTTCTGGATGTTCCAGAACCCACCCGACCTGATCTTCAGCTTGATCAAGGGAATGGTGATGGCGACCGCGATCGTGCTGGTCGGCTGCTACTACGGGTACACCGCCGCCGGCGGACCCGTCGGGGTGGGGACCGCGACGGCGAAGTCGATGGTCCTCAACATCGTCTTAGTCCACATCATCGGAATGCTCGGGACCCTGGTCTTCTGGGGTGCCAACCCACGTGCGCCAATAGGAGGCTGAGGTGTCGATCGAGGAAGAGAACCGCCGGTCCGAGGACGAGATTCGCGGCGAAGAACAGGAGCTGCGGGACGAGGCCACCTCGAGCGCCGAAGCGCCCCCGGAGGTCATGACCGACCCCGGCACCGCCGGGCATCCCCAAAGCGCTACGAGCGAAGGTCCCTACGTAAGCGAGGACGGCGCCGTGATGGGCCGCGACTTCGTCATTCCCGGGGTCAACCCGACCGACCACGATCCCTACAAATTCCACACCGGGACCAAGCGGGACCACGGCGGCGAGGACGCGATCGAGATCATCGACCTGGTCAAGCAATTCGGCCGTGCCCGCATCCTCAACGGTCTCAACCTCGGCCTGCCCGAGGACCAGGTCTCGATGGTGCTCGGCCCCTCGGGAACCGGCAAGAGCGTGCTGATCAAGCACATCGTCGGCTTGCTCTACCCCGACTCCGGCGACGTGCTCGTGCACGGCGAGTCGATCCCGAACATGACCGACGACGAGCTCTTCGACGTGCGGAAAAAGTTCGGCCTGCTGTTTCAGGACGGGGCGCTGTTCGGCTCGATGAACATCTACGACAACGTCGCCTTCCCGCTGCGGCAGCACACCGACAAAAGCGAGGAAGAGATCGGCGAGATCGTCAACCGGCGGCTGAAGGAGGTCGGCCTGGCGGAGGCGACCTACAAGATGCCGAACGAGCTCTCCGGCGGGATGCGCAAGCGCGCCGGCTTCGCCCGGGCCCTGGTCCTGGACCCGGCGATCGTGATGTTCGACGAGCCCGACTCCGGCCTCGACCCGGTGCGGACGGCGCTGCTCTGCGAGCTGATCCGTGAGGTCCACGCCGAGAACGGCGGCTGTTACCTGGTGATCAGCCACGACCTCGGCACCGCCCGCCGGATCGCCGACTTCATCGCGGTCCTCTGGAGTGGCAAGATCGTCGAGTCCGGCCCGAAAGAGGAACTTTTCGACTCCAGCAACCCCTTCGTCAATCAGTTCCTCAACGCGGACGTCACCGGGCCGCTCTCGATGGATTAAGGCTTGAGCGCGGGAGACCGGTTCGGGCGCGTCGCGGCCTGGGCGGCGAGGCATGCTCGCCCGCTGATCGCGATTAGTGCCGCGCTGGCGATCGTCGCTGCGGTCGGGGCGACCCAGCTGCCGACCGACGCCGGGGTCGACACCCTCGTCGACCCCGACTCGCCCACCGCCAAGGCGACGCAGCAGGTCCGCGAGGACTTCGGCGAAGAACCGGTGGTCGTCCTGGTCAAGGGCGAACTGCCGCAACTCGTCCTCAGCGACAACCTCTTCCGCCTGCTGCGGCTGGAGGGCTGCCTCTCCGGCAAGGTGCCGAAGGGGGCCGAGCCGATCCCGGGGCCGTGTGCCGAACTGGCCGAGATGGAGGCGGTCGAGTTCCTCACCGGACCGGCGACCTTCCTCAACGAGTCGGTGGTGCAGATCGACAATCAGCTGCAACGGCTGGCCGAAAACGTTCCCGCCGACCGCTTCCGCGAATACCTGCTGGCGGTGGCGACCAAATACGGGATCACCAGCGTCCCCAGCATCACCGACGAAGACTTCGTCTCCACCGTCATCTTCGACTTCTCCCGTCCGCGGGGCACCCCGAAGGCCCGGCTTTCCTACCTCTTCCCGAACGCCAAGTCGGCCCAGATCGTTATCCGCCTGCGGCCGGACCTCTCCGAAGCCGAGCGCCACCGCGCGATTGGCTTGATCGAAGCCGCGGTCGAGGACACGACCCCGCGTGCCGCCTGCAAGCAGGAAGGCAAGCCGGCGCCCTGCTTCGAGCTGGAAGGTGGCAGCTACGTCGTCTCCGGCGCCCCGGTTGTCGTCGACGGCGTCTCGCGGGCCCTGAAGGACGCCCTGCTGGTCCTCTTCGCCGTCGCCCTGGCGGTCATGGCCCTCGTCCTCCTGCTCGTCTTCCGCTCCCGCTGGCGGCTGCTGCCGCTGGGGATAGGGCTGGCCGCCACCGCGATCACCTTCGGGCTTCTGGCCCTTGTCGGTGGCTCGCTGACGATGGCATCGATCGCCGCCCTGCCGATCCTCATCGGCCTCGCGGTCGACTACGTCATCCAGTTCCAGGCCCGCTTCAACGAGACGAAATCGGTTGAGGAGGCAGCCTCGCGCAGCGGACCGACGATCGGCGCCGCCTGTATCGCGACGATCGCGGGCTTCCTGGCTCTGCAGCTCTCCCCGATCCCGATGGTCCGCGGCTTCGGCTGGATTCTGATCCTCGGCATCGCAATCGCCTTTGCCCTGGCGCTGACGGCAGGGCCAGCGATCCTCACGCTCCTCGCGCGGGTGGCGCGGGGAGGGGATGCCGAGCATCCAGCGCAGGCGTCCCCTCCCCGAGACAGGACCCGCGCGCCGGAACGCCTCCTCTCGCTGGCCCTCGAGTACCCGGTGGCCGTCATCGCCGTGGGAATCGGCCTCGCAGTAATGGGCTGGGCGGCGGGGACCCGCGTAGAAACCGTCTCCGACATCCGCGAGCTGGCCCCGCAGAACATCAAGGCGGTGGAAGGCCTCAACGAGTTGCAGGACACGACCGGGGTTTCGGGAGAGCTGGACGTGAGCATCGAAGCCGACGACCTGACCGATCCCGAAGTGATCGAGTGGATGGCCGGGTTCAAGAAACGGGTGCTGGAAGCGAACGGATTCGGCGGCGAAGAACCGAGCTGCCTCAACGCCGAACTGTGTCCGGGGCCGGCGCTGTCGGACTTCCTGGTGCGTGGGGGCGAAACGCCGACCGCGCAACGGATCGACGCGACCTTGTCGGCGCTTTCCCCCTACGCCCTGCGGCAGGTGGCGCCGATTGACCCGGAAACCGGCGAAGTCGGCGGAAAGGCCCTGATCTCCTTCGGGATCAGGGCGCAGTCGCTGGAGGATCAGCAGAAGCTGGTCGATCGAGTGCGGGACGAGATCGGCGATCCGCCAGATGGAGTGGAGGTGCAACTGGCGGGGCTGTCCGTGATCGCCGCCGAATCGGCCGGAGACCTTTCGAGCAGCCGTTACTGGCTAACCCTGGCGGGGCTCGTCCTCGTCGGGCTGGCTCTGCTGCTGATCTACCGCTCCTGGCGCCGTGCCCTGGTCCCGCTGGTGCCGACCGTGCTGGCCACCGGCTGGGCCTCGCTGCTGCTCTGGATCACCGGCATCCCCCTCAACCCGATGTCGGCGGCGCTGGGGGCGCTGACGATCGCGATCGCGACCGAGTTCGGGGTGCTGCTGGTCGGGCGCTTCCACGAGGAGCGCGGCGGCGGGGCCGACGTCGAGGGCGCCCTGCGGCGGGCCTACGCACGGACCGGCGCTGCCGTCCTCGCTTCCGGCGCCACCGCGATCGCCGGCTTCGCCGTCCTCATCGCCAGCGACGTGCGCATGCTGCGCGACTTCGGCTTCGTCACCGTCATCGACCTCACCGCCGCCCTGATCGGAGTGCTGCTCGTCCTGCCGGCGGCGCTGCTGTTGCTGGAGGAGCGGCGATGAGAGACCGCTACACGCTGGTCGTCGGTCTCCTCTTCCTCGCGATCATCGTCGTCGCCTCGATCAACATGATCAGGAACGGCGGCGAGGGGGAGACGCTGGGGCTCGACCGCCTGCCGGCTCGCTGGCCGCTGCCGCAATTCGCCGTCCCGGCTGTGGCGGGAGAGCTGGAAGGCGACGCCAACGTCGCCCAGGACGACTGCGAAACCTCGGCGATCCCCTGTCCGGAGGATGCGCGGCGAACCCCCGCCTGCCGCGTCGACCTGCCGGAAGCGATCCGGGTCTGCGACCTCTTCGATCGCCCCCTGGTGATCTCGTTCTGGTTCACCAAGGGCGGCGACGAGTGCGTCCAGCAGCAGGATGTGGTCGAGCGGGCCTCCCGGCGCTACCGTGGGCGGGTGTCGTTTCTCTCTCTCGACATCCGCGACGATCGCGACACGGTGAGGGAACTGGTCAGCCAGCGCGGCTGGACGATGCCGGTCGGCTATGACCGCGACGGCGCTGTCGGCGGCCTCTACGGCGTCGGCATCTGTCCCACCTTCGCCTATGTCTACCCCGGCGGGACGCTGGAGAGCGCCGGCATCGGCGAGCTGAACCTCGCCCAGCTGGGCAGCCGGGTCGACCGTCTCCTGGCGGCAACCGTCGAGGCGGAAGCGGGCTGAGATGCCAGCCGGCGCCGCCAGCCAGAGGATGGGTTGGGTTCCGGCCCCGCAGCAGGGCTGGGTCGCCCCGCACATCGCCTCCGAGTTCCCCGGCCTCGGCATCGCCTGGGTGGAGGTGGACGCCAAGCCGGGCCGCAGCCCGGAGCCGGTCCGCGACCGCTTGCGCGAACTCTCCGACCGCACCTACGGCTCGCAGGCGATCCGCCTGCGGGAACGGCCGATCCCCTGGGCCTACCGCGTCTTCTTCCGCCAGATCGGGCTCGACCCCGACCGCACCCGCACCCCCGTCGAGCAGCTCACCCTCGACCGCCTCCACGACGGCGGCTTTCGCAGTCACGGCCTGCCGACCGACGCGCTCAACGTCGCGATCGTCGAGACCGGGGTGGCGCTGCGCGCCTTCGACGCCGACGCCTTCGAAGGGAGCCTCTGTATCCGCGACACGGCGCCGGGGGAGTCGCTGGCCGGACAGCCGGCCGAGCTGGCGAAGGGGACGCTGACGATCGCCGACGAGGCGCGGCCGGTTGCGATGCTCTTCGGGCCGGCCGCCGAGGGGCTCACGGTCGAGAAGGGGACCCGGCGGATCGCCATCGCCGCGGTGCAGGTCAAGGGGGTCCCTCAGATCGCCGTCGAGGAGGCGCTGTGGATGGCCGCCTCGACTTTGGAGGCGGCGTGATTACACTTTCGGGGATGCCTCGTCTACTCGATCAGACGCTTCCGAGACCTGGCGTCGCGGTTGACGAGCGCGAGGCACGCCTCCAGCTGCGCCGCCAGATCGCCCGGCTCGAGGCCGAGCTCAGCGGGCTCTTCGGCGAGGCCTTCGGCCATACCGAGGTGCCGCACCGGATCGACCCCATAGCCGTCGCCCCCCGGATCCTCGATCTGGGTGAGCTCGAGGTGATTCGCGATCGCCTCGCGGATCGCGTCGCCGAGGCGCGCGCCGCCCTCATCGAGCGGGCGCGGGTGGAGGATGAAAACCGCGAACTGGTCGAACGGATGTTGGCCGCCCCGCAGGACTTCAAGTGGGTGCAGGTCTCCAGAGAAGATCTGGGGCTGCACGGCTGCGGCCACTGGCACTCGCGCCCCCGGCTCGGCCCGCTCGGGATGCTGATGGGCTGGTGGCGGGTCAAGGTCTCTTCCGGATGTCCCTTAGCCGGGCGGCTCGCGGCCGTTGAGCACGAAGTCCCGGCCCGCCAAGCGGAACACGCAGCAACCCGCGAAGCGGGTCGCTGCGGCTGACGAGCGACCGCCGGCCCCCTGGGGGAAAGCGCCGCTGGCCGAGCTGGTGATCCTGGCGGGGATCGTCTCGCTGGCGATCGGCGTGATCGGCGGCAACCCGACGGCAATCGCCCTCGGCGTCGTCCTAGCCGGCCTGGGCGGCATGGAGGTAGCAATCCGCGAGCACCTAGCCGGCTACCGCTCCCACACGACCCTCCTAGCCGGCTTCGCCTTCGTCCTAGTAACCGGCCTCGTCTTCTACGCAGCCGGCACGATCCTCGCCGTGGCCATAGGAGCAGGAGCCCTAGCCTTCGCGATCGTCTTCTACCTAGCCCGCCGAGCCTTCCAAAAGGCCTCAGGAGGCCTTAGCTACAAAATCGGAGGCCTACGCGGCTAGTACCCAAGTCACCCACTCCCAATTATCGAGCGGGTGGCACAAGCGGGCGCGTATGAGGTGCCGAGCATCCAGCGCAGGTACCTCATACGCGCCCCCACCAACGAGCTAAACCGCGAGCACCTCCGGGCCAGTGGGAGCACCCGTCGACCGAGTCGACAGCTCAGAAGCCAGCAACCGCCGCTGCCGCGAAGTAAGCGTCCCCAACTGCTTGTTCTCGTTCAAGGAAAGCGGCATGAGGAATTTGCGCGCCCGGGTCCGACCCCAACGCCGCTGGCTGGTGAGCAGCTCGGCGATGGTCATGCTCTCGGTCTCCCACGGGCAGTCGCGAACCACCTCCGCGGCATCGACGTCACCTCGAGCGATCGAGCGCTTCAGCTCTGCGCGGGCCAGCCGCACCATGTTGGCTCGTTCCAGCGCCCTCATGTGTTGCGGGGCCTCGGTTGAGGCGATGGTCTTTGCGGGTGCCGTTGAGGCAGCTTCCACTGGGACTCCTCCCTTCAAGGAATCGTTTAACTGGGGGGTATTAGGCGTCCGAAGGGATCACTGCCGGGCGAATCCAACCGGACAAATCTCTCGCCTTCCCAAACTTCCCGTCAGGGCCGTTTCGGCGAGGAGGCCAAGCTACGTCTTCGAGGTACCGGGCGTCAAGCCGGCTTCGCCAATTTGACGTCCGACCCATTCGCTAAGAGCAACAATTTCGGCCCATCGGCCCGCTTGTCCGATTCCGTCCAAGCCTGAAACTCCCCCGGTGGGGGGATGTCAAGAACCCGTTACCCGTCGGTTTAAGAGCGGGGAAGGTCCGGGAAGTCTTCGATCACCCTGGCGACGGTGCCGAGGGCGCCGTCGAGGTGCTCGCGCTCGTGGGTCGCCATCAGGCTGGTCCGCAGCAGTGCCCCGCCGGGAGGGACAGCCGGGTGGATCGCGACGTTGGTGTAGACGCCGGCGTCGAACAGCGCCTTCCAGAGCAGCACCGCCTGCCAGTCGTCGCCGACCATCACCGGCACCACCGGGGTGGTGGCGACGGTGCCGTCGGGCAGGGTGCCGGGCTCGATCACCTTCAGGCCCAGGTGCCGCAGGCCCTCGCGCAGGTACTCGGCGTTGTCGAGCAGCCGCCGGAAGAGCTCGGGTCCCTCGGCGCGGATCACCCGCAGCGCTCCCAGCGCCGCTCCCACCGCCGCCGGCACCGCCGAGGCGCTGAAGACGAAGGAGCGGGACGAGATCCTCAGGTACTCGATCACGTCAGCCGGGCCGGCGATGAAGCCGCCGCAGGAGGCGAGGCTCTTGGAGAAGGTGCCCATTCGCAGGTCGACCTGGTCCTCGAGGCCGAACAGCTCGCAGGCGCCGGCACCGCGGGCGCCGAGGACGCCGGCCCCGTGCGCCTCGTCGACCATCAGCCGCGCTCCGTAGGCCTTGCAGAGCTCGACGATCCGCGGCAGGTCGCAGACGTCGCCCTCCATCGAGAAGACGCCGTCGACGATCACCAGGACGCCACCGCCGTCCTCCGCAGCGCGCTGCAGCATCTTCTCCAGCTTGTCCATGCGGTTGTGGCGGAAGGGGCGCAGTTTGGCGCCGGAGAGGCGGCAGCCGTCGAGGATCGAGGCGTGGTCGCCGGAATCGCAGATCACCGTGTCGCCGGGGCCGAGGATGGTGCCGATGCAGCCGACGTTGGACTGGTAGCCGGTCGTGTAGACGATCGCGTCCTCGGTCCGCATCCATTCGGCCAGCTCGCGCTCGAGGTCGAGATGCAGCGGCGTCGTCCCGTTCAGCAGGCGGGAGCCGGTGACCCCGGTGCCGAAGGTCTCCAGCGCCTCGCGCGCCGCGCCCTTGACCCGCTCGTCGCCGGTCAGCCCCAGGTAGTTGTTGGAGCCGAGCATGATCGTCTCCCGGCCCTCCATCTCGACCACGGGGCCGGCCTGCGAGGTAAGCAGGCGGAAGTAGGGGAGGAGGTCATGCTCCTTGGCGGCTTCGAGCTGCTCCAGGCGGTCGTGGTTGCGTGCCTTCTCGAAGACGTCGACCGGAGCCTTCGCGGTCTCGCTCATCGCCTCAGAGTGTAGGTTGCGGCCCACATGGCAAGCGTCTCCATCCGGCCCGTTCGCAACCGGCGCGAGCTGAAGCGCTTCGTCAAGGTCCCGTTCGGACTCCACCGCGACAGCGAGCAGTGGGTGGCGCCGCTGATCTTCGAGCGGATGCAGTTCCTCGATCGCAAGAAGAACCCGTGGTTCGAGCACGGCGAAGCCGAGTTCCTGATCGCCGAACGCGACGGTGAGCCGGTCGGCCGGATCAGCGCCCACGCCGACGGCCGCTGGGACGAGTTCCAGGGGGGCAAGGACGCGATGTTCGGCTTCTTCGAGACCGCCGATGACCCCGAGGTCGTGCGGGCGCTCTTCGACGCCGCCACCGAGTGGGCTACCGCCCGGGGGCGGGAGCGGATCCTCGGGCCGATGGACTTCACCACCAACGATGAGATCGGGATCCTGATCGAGGGTTTCGAGCGCCAGCCGATGATCCTCGAGCCCTGGCACCCGCCCTACTACCAGCGCCTGATCGAGGCCGAGGGATTCGCCAAGGCGATGGACGTGCTGATGTGGGAGCTGCGGATGGGCGAGCTGAAGGAGGGGGAGAAGTTCGACCCCTCGATCCACGAGGCGGCGGAGAACGCCCTGCGCGAGGAAGGAATCGTGATCCGCAACATGCGCAAGCGCGAAATGGCAGCCGAGGTGCGTCGCTTCATGGACGTCTACAACGAGGCCTGGGGCGATAACTGGGGCTTCGTGCCGATTACCGACGCCGAGGTCGAGTTCCAGGCGAAGAACCTGAAGCAGGTGCTCAGCGAGGAGTGGACCTTCATGGCCGAAAAGGACGGCGAGGTGATCGGCGCGGCGCTCACCCTGCCGGACATCAACCAGGTGATGTCCAGGCTGAACGGGCGGCTGCTTCCCTTTGGCTGGGCCAAATTCCTGCTCGGACAGCGCAAGATCGACCGCCTGCGGGTCTTCGCCCTCGGGGTCAAGCACGACTACCGCCACACCGGCGTCGCCGCTGGGCTCTACCTCGAGCACATCAAGTTGGCGGCCATGCCGGACAAAATCCACTGGGGCGAGATGGGCTGGATCCTGGAGACGAACAAGCCGATGAACCGCGCGATGGAGGGTATGGGCGGCAAGGTCGTCAAGAAGTACCGTCTTTACGAGCGTTCCCTGTAAAGGCCGACCCCGGCCCGCGCTAGAGTCGCGACGGTGGATGAGCTGCAAGTAGACGGCGAGGTAATCGCCGAAGAAGACGCCAGTCCCCAGGACGCGACCGCGCCGGTCCGTCCTCTCCCCTCCAGCTACGAGGGCGACTCCGGTTCTTCCCTGCCGGTCCTGCGACCGGAGGTGCGGACCGCCGCGATCGCCGCTGCCGGGGGCGTGCTGGCCGGTGCCGCCACCGTCGCCGCCGTCAGGGCGGTGACCGGCGCCGCTTCCAAGTCGCGCTCGCCGCGCCGCCTCGGCGGCCGTCGCCGCGAGCGCCAGAACGTCGTCGCGAGTCGCTCCTTCCTGGTCGATGTACACCTCCTCGGCCGCTGAAGCAGAGGTAAGGCCTCCCTCACCGTTCCGGCTGCCGCGCGGCAGCTCCGACCGCACCCTGCGGGTCAGCGGCGGGGTTGCGACCCGGCTGCTCCACGTCGACGGCAGTCCCATCCTGGTCCGTGCCTGGCAGCCGGCGCGCGACCGGGTGCGGTTCCGCGCCGAGGCGATCGATCCGCAGCGGGTTTCGCGACCGCCGATCGAACTGCCGCCCTGCCCGGGTCCAGCGGGCCGTGAGCAGCTGGAGTTGGCCATCGAGCGGATGCGCAGCGCCCTCTGGGTAGATGTGGACCTCTCTGACTTCCAGAGCCGCTTCCGCCGCGACCGCATGGTCGGGCCGTTGATCCGCCGCCTGCCCGGCTTTCGCCCCAAGAGCCGGCCGTGGCCCTGGGAGGCGCTGGCGGCGGCGGTCGTCGGCCAGTTGATCGAGGCGCGGCGGGCGGCGCTGATCGAGCGCCGGATCGCCGGCCGCTGGGGTTCGCGACTGGGGGAGGGGCGGGAAGCGCTGCGTGACGTGCCCGGGCCGACCGTGATCGCCGGCCGGGCGCCAGCCGAACTCGAGCAGATGGAACTGGTCGGCAAACGGGCGATCGCGATGCGGCGCCTGGCTCGCGACGTCGCCGCCGGCCGCTGTCAGATCGAGGACCCGCGCGGCGATGCGCGTCTTTTGGCGATGCCGCAGATCGGCCCCTGGACGGTGCAGTGCCTTGGCCTCTTCGGCCGCAACGAACCCGATTCGCTGCCCGCCGGCGACCTCGCCTACATCAAGCTGGTCGGCCGCTTGCGCGGCGAAGGGCGGCGGGCGACGATCCCCGAGGTCGAAGAGTTCTACGCGCCGTACGAGCCCTACCGCGGCCTGGTCGGCGCCCTGACCCTCGCCGGGCTCTACCGGATCGTGTCCCAGGGGCCGCCGATGCGGCTTGCCGCCTGACACTTCCGGGTAGCTGCAGCGCTCAAGCCTGGGCACCTAGGGCCGATAAGCCATAAAGATGCGCGAGCCTGCCGACAGGAACTGGTCTGAGCACGAGGTCAGGCGCTTCCTCGATCAGCTTGCCGCGGGGGGACAGGACTTCCAGCGGCTGGTCGAGCAGCTGCCGGTCATCGTCTATTCCGCCGAGCTCGGAGAGCGGGGTCGCTGGCGCTACGTCAGCCCCCAGGTCGAGGAGATCCTCGGCTACAAGCCCGAGGACTTCATCAGCGACCCCGGACTCTGGTCCAGCCGGCTGCACCCCGATGATCGCCAGCGCGCCCTCGCCCTGGAGTCCGAGGAGCACCTCGGCAACCGCGACACGGCGCCGGCCGAATACCGGATGTTCAGGCGCGACGGCGAGGTCGTCTGGATGCACGACGAGGCCGTGTTGGAAGCCGGTGAGGACGGTGTCCCCGTCTGGCACGGCGTCCTCTACGACGTCAGCGAGCGCAAGGAGACCGAGCTGGAGCTGCAGCGCGCCCTCTCCCAGCAGGCGGTCGTCGCCCGGCTCGGCGAGCGGGCGATGCAGGACAGCGACCCGCAGGAGCTGATGGAGGTGGCGACGGAGCTGATCGCCAAAGTCGACGGCGTCCACAGCGCCTGCATCTGGGAGCTGGGGCGCGACGGCCGCCGGCTGAACCTGCGCGCCGGCCTCGACGACTCGGTCCTCGGCGGCGGCCGCCGGGTCTCCGCCTCGCGCGACTCGCACGCCGGCGCCGCGCTGGACTCCGGCACCCACGCGATCGTCTCCGACTGGGAGAGCGAGACCCGCCACACGATGCCGCCGGTGCTGCGCACCTTCGGCGCTGCCAGCAGCCTCGCGGTCGTGATCGACGGCAAGAACCGCCCCTTCGGCGTTCTCGACGTCCACGCCACCGAACCGCACCGCTTCACCGCCAAGGACGTGCCCTTCGTCCAGGCGGCCGCCAACGTGCTGGCCGACGCGATCGAGCGCCACGCCGCCGACCAGGCGCTGCGCTACCGCGTCCTCCACGACTCGCTAACCGGCCTGCCGAACCGGCTCAGCTTCGTCGACGCGCTCGGCGACGCGCTCAGCAAAGCCTCGATCTCCGGCTCTCCGGTCGGGATCCTCTTCCTCGACCTCGACCACTTCAAGCTGATCAACGACAGCCTCGGCCACCACGCCGGCGACGCGTTGCTGCGGGCGGTGGCTCCGCGCCTGCGCGCCCACCTGCGGCCGGGCGACGTCGTCGCCCGCTTCGGCGGCGACGAGTTCGGGATCCTGATCGACCGCCTCGCCGACGAAGGCGAGGCGCTGGCGATCGCCGACCGCGTCGCCTCCGCCTTCACCCAGCCGTTCTCGATCGACGACGTCGACCATTTCGTCAGCGCCAGCATCGGCGTCGCCGTAGCCGGCGCCGGGGAGGAGCGGACGGTCAACGCCGAGCTGCTGATCCGCGACGCCGACGCGGCGATGTACCGGGCCAAGGAGGGCGGCCGGGCCCGCTGCGTGCTCTTCGACGCCGAGATGCGGGCGGGGGCGATGCGCCGGCTCGAGGTCGAACGCGAGCTGCGCGAGGCCCTCGACCGCGACGAGATGGCGCTCTTCTACCAGCCCGTCGTCAACCTCCGCTCGGGCGAGATCACCGGGCTCGAGGGGCTGGTCCGTTGGCGTCATCCGGAGCGGGGGATCCTCGATCCCGCCGACTTCGTCTCGATCGCCGAGGACAGCGGCCTGATCGAGCCGATCGGCCGCTGGGTGCAGGAGCGCGCCTGCCGGCAGGCGGTCGAGTGGCACCAGCTGCGGCCCGACTCACGCCCCTTCGACGTCGCCGTCAACCTCTCGGCCCGGCAGGTGGCCCACCGCGACCTGCCGGCGACGGTCGAGGAGATCATCGCCCGCACCGGCCTCGACCCCGTGCACCTGCGTCTGGAGATCACCGAGAGCGTCCTCGTCGACGAGTCGGCGACGGCGATCTCCTCCCTGCACGCCCTGAACGAGCTCGGCGTGCGGCTCGTGCTCGACGACTTCGGCACCGGCTACTCCTCGCTCGCCTACCTCAACCGCTTCCCCTTCCACGCGCTGAAGATCGACCGCTCGTTCGTCGACGCGCTCGGTATCGAGCAGGAGCCGACGGCGATCGTCGAGGCGATCATCGGCATGGCGCGGGCACTCTCGCTGGAGGTGATCGCCGAGGGCGTGGAGAGCGAGGTGCAGCTGGCGGAGCTGCGGCGGCTCGGCTGCGACTACGCCCAGGGCCACCTCTTCCACCCGGCGATGCCCGAGCGCGAGGTCAGCCGCCTGATCGCCGAAGGCGCTCTCGGCTATTCGGGAATTTCGCCCGAGGGCAGATAGCCGTTGTCGAGCAGTTCGCTCGCCTGCGGCAGCGAATCGATCAGCTCGTTGTCCCGCATCCAGCCGGCGAAGGCTTCCCACTCCTTCGGGTCCATGTAGCCGTAGGGCTGTCCCTCGGTGCGGGCGCCAAGTAGCGGCAGCGTCGCTTTCACCTCGGCCGCGGCCAGTTTCGGTTCCAGATCCGGGTTGGCTTCGGTAATCGCCGTGGTCGCGGCGCCCGGCTGCGCCACCGCGGCCTCGGTGCCTCGCTCCAAGGCGGCGAGGAAGAGGCGGAACTTTTCCGGATCTTCTTCCAGGGTCTGGCGGCGGGCGACCATGACCAGCTCGTCGTAGGTCGGGACGCCGAGTTTGTCGACCGGGGTGACCACCGGGCCTTTGCCGCGTTCGCGCAGGTCGACTCCCTCGACGTTGAGGAAGCCGCCGAGCATCGCCTGGGCCGAGCCGCCGACCAGGGCGGGGAGGAGGCCGAAGCCGACGTTGACGGCTTTGACGTCGTCGGGGGTGAGGTTGACCCGATCGAGGATCGTCTTCAGGAAGGCGTCCTGGTAGGGGATCCCGGCGGTGGCGATCGTCTTGCCTTTGAGGTCGGCGACGCCTTTGATCCCGGATTTCTGCAGCCAGATCATCGAGGTCAGCGGCCGGTTGACCAGCGCGGCGACGGCGACCACGTCGAGACCCTGCTCGCGGGCCAGCGCCACCTCGGGCTCGTAGGAGATCGCCAGGTCGGAGCTGCCGGCGGCGACCTGCTTCATCGGCGCCGCCGGATCGGATGGGGTGTCGATGCTGACGTCGAGGCCAGCTTCTTCGAAGTAGCCAAGCTTCTGCGCCATATAGATCCCGGCGTGATCCGGGTTGGGGTAGAAGTCGAGCGTCAGGTTGAAGCTCTCGCGTTCGTCACCGCCTTCCTCGGACTTCTCGCCACAGGCAGCGAGCAGGAGGGCAATGGCGAGAACGGCGAGCGCCAGCGCGGGAATCCGGAAGCGCGTCATCGACTGAGTTCTATCGCCAAGTGACGACGCGTCGCTCCGCGAGGGCGGTGAGGCCGATCAGGGCCAGCGCCAGCGCGGAGAGGACGGCGACCGTTGCGAACTGGCGCGCGACCTCGAAGTTGGCGGTATCTGACTGGATCAGGTGGCCGAGGCCGGAGCTCGATCCCGCCCACTCGGCGAAGACCGCGGCGATCGGCGCGATCACTACGGAGATCTTGATCCCGGTGAAGAGATTCGGCAGAGCGGCGGGCGCTTCCGCTCGCCGGAACCGCTGCCAGCGGGAGGCGTCGAGGCTGCGCATCATCTTCACCGCCTCGGGGTCGACCGAGCGCAGCCCGTCGAGCGCGTTGACGGTGATCGGGAAGAAGCAGATCAGGGCGACGATGACGATCTTCGGCGTGATCCCGTAGCCGAACCAGACGACGAGGATCGGCGAGATGACGACGATTGGGATCGTCTGCGAGGCGACCACCAGCGGGTAGGCGGCGTCGCGCAGCAGGCGCGAGCTGTGCATCAGGATCGCGAAGCCGACTCCGACAACAAGGGCGGCGAGGATGCCGAGCACCATCTCCCGCAGGGTCACCCAGGCGTTTTCGGCGAGCAGATCGCGGTTCTCCCACAGCGAGCTGGCGATTTCCGCCGGTGAGGGGACGAGGAAGTCTTCGAGGCTGAGCGCGTCGGCGATCGCTCCGGTCGAGCAGGCGATCTGCCAGAGCCCGAGCAGCGCGGCAAGCAGCAGCGCCGGAAGCAGCCAGCGCCTCATGCAGACCCCTCTCGCAGCGCCCGTAGCGCTTCTTCGCGGGCGGCGACGAAGGCGGGGTCGGTGACTGCGGCGTCGCGGTCGGCGGCGCGGGGGGCGGGGGCGCTGAGCTCGGCCACGATCCGGGCCGGGCGGGCGGAGAGGACGGCGACCCGGTCGCAGAGGTAGAGCGCCTCCTCGACGTCGTGGGTGACGAGGACGACGGTGCGGGGGTCGGTGCGCAGGGCGGTGGCCAGCCACTCCTGCATCTCGGCCCGGGTGATCGCGTCGAGCGAGGCGAAGGGCTCGTCCAGGGCCAGTACCGGCTTGCCGGCGACCAGGGTGCGGAGGAAGGCGACCCGCTGCCGCATCCCGCCGGAGAGCTCGCCGGGCCGTACCGCCTCGAAGCCAGCGAGGCCGAAGCGCTCGAACAGGGTGCCGGCGGCCTCGCGCGCCTCGCGCCGTCCCATTCCCTGGTTGCGCAAGGCCAGGGCGGCGTTGTCGATCGCCGAGTACCAGGGCAGGAGCAGGTCCCGCTGGGGCATGAAGGCGCAGCGGGACAGTCGCTCATCCGCCGCTGTCTGCCCCTCGACCGAGATCGTCCCGGCGCTCTGCTCCTGCAGTCCGCAGATCAGCTCCAGCAGCGTCGACTTGCCGCAACCGGAAGGGCCGACGAGCCCGATTACGCTCTGTGCCTCCACCGCCAGATCGAGTGAATCGAGCGTCTGCAGGTCGCCGTAGGCATGCGACGCCCCGCCGATTTCGAGCTTCATCCCCTGGTATCCTGCCGCACTCCGCACTTCTGACCAACAAGGTCAGGAAAGTCGAGATCAGTGCAGGTGCGGAGCAGCGAATCCAGTGGACCCGGCAATAGTCCTTTTCGGCTTCGGCATCGGAGCGATGGTCGGCATGACCGGCATGGGTGGCGGCACCCTGATGACCCCGATGCTGATCTTCCTCTTCGGGGTGAAGCCGGTGACCGCGATCGGCACCGACATCTTCTACGCCGCGGTGACCAAGACCGTGGGCGGTTGGCGCCACCTGAAAATGGGCACGGTCAACATGAAGCTCGCCTACTGGCTCGCCGCCGGCAGCGTGCCCGCCGCGGTCACCGGCGTCTGGGCGATCTCTGTCCTGCAGAGCAAAATCGGCGAAGAGAAGCTCGACTCGATCGTCTATGCCCTGCTAGGGGGGACCCTGCTGATGGTCGGGATCATCACCCTGGCGCGGGCGCTGATCCTCAGCAACCTGATCGAAGAGCGCGACGACTTCGTCCTCCAGCGCCGCCACAAGATCGCCGCGGTGGCGATCGGCGCCACCACCGGCTTCGTGATCGGCATCACCTCGGCCGGCTCGGGCACGGTGATCGCGATCCTCCTGATCGCGGTCTTCCGGCTGACCCCGGTGAAAGTGGTCGGGACCGACGTCTACCACGCCGCGATCCTGCTCTGGGCGGCCGGCATCGCCCACTGGGTCGGCGGCAACGTCGACTTCGTCCTCGCCGGCAACATCCTCCTCGGCTCGGTGCCCGGGGTGATCGTCGGTTCCCACTTCGCCGCCCGCGCCCCGACCGGGTTCCTGCGCACGGCGCTCGGCGTCGTCCTCGTCGCCTCCGGCATCGTCACCGTGCAGAAGGGCGATCCGGTCGTCTGGCCGATCGCCGCCGCGGTCGCGGGAATCGGCCTGCTGCTCTTGATCTGGTTCCCGCGCTGGTGGAACGAGCGCCGGGTGAAGCGGGAAGCGGCCGAAGAACGGCAAGCGCGCGACCGTTCCGACGATCTCGCGCCTGACGTGATCGGCTGACTGATTTACTAAAAGCATGCGTGTTTCCGCGAAGGCCGACTACGCGGTGCGAGCCGCTGCCGAGCTCGCCGCGGCTGGCGACGACGGTCCCGTCAAGGGCGAGCGCCTGGCCGAGGCCCAGGACATCCCCCTGCAGTTCCTCGAGCACATCCTGCTGGAGCTGAAGCACCACGGCATCGTCCGCGCCCGGCGCGGCGCCAAGGGCGGCTACTGGCTGGCGCGACCGGCCGACGAGGTGACGATCGCCGAGATCGTCCGCGCCGTCGAGGGCCCGATCGCCCACGTGCAGTCGACCCCGCCGGAGGACATCGAGTACCGCGGCCACTCGGAGCACCTGCAGGAAGTCTGGATCGCGGTCCGCGCCAGCCTGCGTACCGTGCTGGAGGGGGTCACCCTCGCCGATCTCGTCTCCGGCGAACTGCCGAGCGTGGTCGGCGAGCTCGCCGCCTCCAAAGACGCCTGGGTCGCCCGCTAGCCAAAGCTCAGTTCTTCTTGATTGGTAGCTCCTCCTGCGGTAGGAGAAGGAGCAACCGGGCGCTTTGTGCCCCTGTCAAGGAGAGAGAAATGAAGAATCTGAAGACGTTCGGCTTCGCCATTGCTGTGGCGACTGCCCTGATGGTGTTCGCCGCCAGCGCTTCGGCGACCACGCTGACATCCCCTGCCGGCACGACCTACACAGGCGCGGTGAAAGCCGAAAGCATCCTCGAAGGCCTTTACGTCTACATCAACGGCAAAATCGAACAGACATGCGACGCGGAATTCGAATGGAAAGCCGAATCACACGGAGCGGCGGCGACAGTGAACGGCGCCGTCACCGCCTTTTCGCTTTCCGAATGCGGCCTCAAAATCACGCTGCTGAAACCAGGTTCGTCCGAAGTCCACACACTGTCGGAAGGTAGCGCCGGCGCCGGTTCCCTGACATGGAATGGGGTCGAAGCCACAATGCCGATCCTCGGCCTCGACTGTGTCTACGAACTCGAAAAACCCTACGTAGCAATCATCAAAGGCAGCAAAAATGCCGGAGGAAAAACATCGCTCGTCGACTTCGAAGCTCACTGGCGCTACCTGAAAGGAAGCCCGTTCTGTCCGAAAACGATGGAATGGAAATCCTATTTCCAGGTCACCAGCCCGGACTATCTTGACGTCGACTAGCTAGCGGGTCGACCCGCTCTCGGCCGGGACCGGATCGAGGTCGAAGTCCCGGCCGAGGCGTAGGTCGCAGTAGCGCTTGGTCCAGTCGTCGTTGATCCGGTCCGACTGGCGCTTCATCCGCGGCTCGAACTCGAAGCCGTCGGGAGGCGTCAGGCCGAGCCGCTCGAGCAGGTTGAGGGTGCTGGTCTCGTAGTCGGCGGCGAAGTTCTCGTAGAGGACGAGGATCGGCCGGATCCCGCAATGCTCGAAGAAGGCGTCCCAGGAGGCCTCTTCCTCCAGTAGCCCTGCGAGCAGGTGGTCGATCGCCCGGTAGTGGAAGCGGAGCTGGGGCCGGTGCTCCTCGAGGAAGCTGCGGTAGGGGGCGCCGTTGTCGCTCTCTACCGAGCCGGCCTCGGCACTGACCTGGTCCTCGCGCCAGGTTGCCGTCTGCACCGCCTTCCAGAGCGAGACCGCCTGGCGGACCTTGTTGGCGCGGACGACGCGGACGAAGGTGAGGTCGGGGAAGACCGTCGGCATCAGCTCGGCCAGCGGCACGTCCCGGTAGGCGGGGATGTTGCGCAGGAGGCTGACGAACTCGCCGAAGTAGCCCCACATCAGCTTCGCCCCGAAGACGCCGTTGGCGGTGGTGCCGGTCTCGAAGGCCCAATCGAGGTAGCGGTCGTAGGCGGCGCGACTCCAGAGGGGGGACCGCGGTTGAGGGTCGGTGCCGACGCTGCGCTCGCCGAGGTGGTCGCGGATCGACTGGTCCTCGACGCCGAGGAAGTATTCCTCGGGCCGGCGCGGGCGGCCGCTGTGGCGCAGCGCCTCGAAGTACTCCTCCGGTCGGCCGGCGACGCCGGTTTCTTCCAGCGCGTGGCAGACCAGGGTGCTGCCGCTGCGGGGGGTTGCGCAGACGAGGTAGGAGCGATCTGGGTGGGACCCGTTCATAGACCTTTCCTAACTATCCCCATCAACAAACAAATAAACAAGGGTGGGTAGGTAACCTGGATGACCTTGCCGCTGCCCAACATTCTCTACATCCACTCGCACGACACCGGCCGCTACGTCCAGCCCTACGGGTTCCAGGTCCCGACCCCGAACATCCAGATGCTGGCCGACCAGGGGGTGCTGTTCCGCCAGGCCTTCTGCGCCGCGCCGACCTGCTCCGGCAGCCGCGCCAGCCTCCTCACCGGCCTCTACTGCCACAACAACGGCATGTTCGGCCTCGCCCACCGCGGCTGGAAGCTGAACGACTACAGCCAGCACTGGGTCCACACCCTGCGCCCGGCCGGCTACCGCTCGATCCTGATCGGCGAGCAGCACATCTCGATCGACCCGGGGGCGATCGGCTACGACGAGGTCGTCCCGGTCGACCAGAACAACGCCCAGTTCGTCGCGCCGCTGACGATCAAGACCCTTCGTGAGGCGCCGGCCGAGCCCTGGTTCATGTCGGTCGGCTTCTTCGAGACCCACCGCCAGTTCGCCGCCCCGACCTCGGTCCGCGACACGCTCTACTCGCAGCCGCCGGCCAACCTGCCGGACAGCCAGGTGACCCGTCGCGACATGGCCGAGTTCAAGGCCAGCGCTCGCTCGCTCGACCAGGGGATCGGCGCCGTCCTCCACGCCCTGCACGACTTCGGCCTGGTCGAGAACACGGTCGTGATCTGCACCACCGACCACGGCATCGCCTTCCCCGGCTCCAAGGCGACCCTGTTCGACGGCGGGATCGGGGTGATGATGATCATCCGCGGCCCGGGCTTCACCGCCGGCAGGGTGGTCGACGCCCCGGTCAGCCACATCGACGTCTACCCGACCCTCTGCGACCTCGCCCAGGTCGAGCACCCCGAATGGCTGCAGGGCAGCTCGCTGCTGCCGCTGGTGCGGGGGGAGGTCGAGAGCCTCCACGACGCGATTTTCGCCGAGACGACCTACCACGCCGCCTACCAGCCCCACCGCGCGATTCGGACCGAGCGTTGGAAGTACATAAGGAGGTTTGACGAATACCCGCATCCGGTGCTGGCTAACTGCGACGACAGCGAAAGCAAGGCGCTGCTGGTCGCGGCGGGCTGGGGCGAGCAGGAGGTGCCCGAGGAGCAGCTCTACGACCTGGTGCTGGACCCGCAGGAGGGGACCAACCTGGCCGGCGACGCGAGCAAGGCCGGGGTGCTGGCCGAGCTGCGGGAGCGGCTCGAGGCCTGGATGCGGGAGACGGAGGACCCGCTCTTGGACGGGCCGGTGGCGCCGCCCGAGGGGGCGATCGTCAACGAGCAGTGGCAGGTCTCGCCCGACGACCCGGTGCGGATCGTCAGGGCCGACTCCACGGCCGCTCCATCCAGGTGAGGCAGGTCCAGCCGGGGATCGGCTGACCGAGCGGGTCGCGGCTCTCGCCGTGGGCGAAGACCGATAGGCCGCAGTTGTGCGAGCCGAGGTTCCAGATTCCCGCCGCCATCGGCGCCTCGAAGCGCTCGCCGAGGACCGAGTCGAGGAGGAAGAAGCGGGTGAAGATGCCGTGGGTGACGAGCAGCGGCAACTCGCCGTCGGCGCCGGACTCGAGCTCGGCCTTCAGCCGCCGCACCCGGGCGACCGCCTGCTCGAAGCTCTCGGCCGAGGTCAGCTCACCGGTGTAGTCGATCTCCTCCGCCTCGAGCCCGAGCGCCTCACCGACCGCCTGCGCGGTTTCCCGCGCCCGCCGCAGCGGGCTGCTCAGCAGACGCGTGACTCCGAGGCCGCGGAGGCCGGCTCCCGCCGCCTGCGCCTGCTCGATGCCCTTCTCGGTCAGCCGGTCCTGGTCGGAGTGGGCCGCCGGCTCGCCGCTGCGCTGAGCGTTGTGGACCGACTCGCCGTGGCGGAGGAGGAGCGCCCTCATTCGGCGGCGGGGGCGGCGCCGGCGACGACGTTGACGAAGTTCTCCAGGTGTTTGGTCGTCCAGCACTCGAAAGTGCCGTCGCAGTAGCGCTCGTAGGCGGCCATCACCGAGTCGCCGTAGTTCCAGTAGAGCTTCGGCTCCGGG
This sequence comes from Solirubrobacterales bacterium, assembly GCA_035760445.1. Lineage (GTDB taxonomy): Bacteria > Actinomycetota > Thermoleophilia > Solirubrobacterales > 70-9 > VAYN01. The sequence continues at coordinate 28,237 of DASTSW010000039.1, forward strand.
TTGAGCCAGAACAGCCGGCCGGCTTTCTCGGCGACCTGGGCGAAGACCTCGGCGTGCGGCTCGCGGCCGTTGGTGCGGGCGTCGCCGAGCACGATCACGGTCGAGCGCGGGTCGAGGTCTTCGGAGATCTCGGTCAGGAACTCCATCCAGACCCGGCCGTAATCGGTGTAGCCGGAGACGTCCGCAACGCCACCCTCGCTGGAGATCTTCTGGGCGATGACGGCGAAGTCGCGCTCCCCCTCGAAGACCTCGGTCACCTCCGAGATCCGCTCGATGAAGACGAAGCTGCGCAGCTTGCGGAACGAGTCGTGCAGGGCGTGGAGGACCGAGAGGAAGAAGACGCTGGCCGAGGTGACCGAGGTGGAGACGTCGCAGAGGACGTAGATCTCTGGTCGCCGCGGCCGCTTCGGCCGGTAGCGCAAGCGCAGCGGCACCCCGCCGGTCTCCAGCGAGGCGCGCATCGTCCGCCGCACGTCGACCATCTGGCCCTTTTTGCGGCCGCGCTGCTCGTGTCCGAGGGTCGCCAGCCGGCGCTTCATCTGCGAGACGGCGCGGTGCACGGCGGCCAGGTCCTGGGTTGGGCTGGTCGGCAGCGCCCGGTCGAGCTCGGCCAGCGGCCGGGAGGGGGGCAGGGTCTCGGTCCGCTCGATCAGGTCGCGCTCCAGCTCGCGCCGCAGGTGGCGCTCGAAGCCGGTTAGCTGATCGCGGTCGATCGGCGGCCGCTCGCCGCCGTCCGCCTGGGGCGGCTGCTGGCCGGCGGTGAGGCCGAGGGTGCGGCGGATCCGCTGCACGTCGACCCCGACCACGCCCGAACCCTCGGCCTGGCCGAAGGCGGCGATCGCCAGCCGCGCCAGGTCGCGCATCGCGTCCTCGTCGCCGGCCGCCATCGCCTCGCGGATCGCCTCGCTCAGCTCGTCCATGTCGAAGCGCTCGCCGTCGCCGGCCGGCGGCCCGCCCTCGGCGTGCTCGGTCACCCCATGTTGGACCGCCTCGGCCTCGGCGTTGCGGAAGAAGTAGCGGTCGAAGAGCAGCTCGAAGACGCGGCGGTCGTCCTGGGACTTGGCGATCGTCGTCGCCAGCGCCTCGCGGAAGTCGGCGCGCGAGGTCCAGTCGACGTATTCGAGGGCGGCGAAGGCGTCGAGCAGCTCCGAGGTGCCGACCGCGACCCCCTCGCCGCGCAGCTCCTCGCAGAAGCCGAGCAGCTTCGCCGCCATCCCCGGCGGCCCGGCGTCAGCCTTCGGTCCGTAGGGGGTCGGCAAGTTTCACCCCGACCCGCTCGGCGACCAGGTCGATGTCGGTGCGGTGCTTGACGATGATCGACATCGACTGGGTGAAGGTCTC
>DASTSW010000040.1:0-8731 GCA_035760445.1 Solirubrobacterales bacterium
GGGACCGTCGAAGAAGTGGAACATCGAACCGAAGATGGCGGCTACCCCGACGGCAACCACCATCCACCAGACGAGGAAGATTTCCAGCCTGCGCGCGGTGCTGTGCGGCTGGCTGTCGCGGTGGGCGTGGATCGCGCCCCCAATCAGGGCGATCGCGGCGAAGAAGAGGAACGGCACGGCGGCGCATAGTACGGCTCAAGTCATTGGAAAAACCGGCCGATGTACCCCGGGTGGACAAATCGTCTAGTGCATTCGATCGCTCCCGCCTCGTTGCGCTCTCCGCGCTCGGTCTGCTGGCGGCGCTGCTCGCCTTTTACGCGGTTGTCGTAGTCGGCGAACTCCCGGGCGAAGGCCTGCAGACCGCGGTCGGGCGCTGGGTCTACGACGTCATCGTCCTCGGCGCCGCGGCGATCGTCCTCTGGCGGGCGGCGGTGATGCCGGCCGAGCGACGGGCTTGGCTGGCGCTGGGGATCGGCCTGCTGCTGTGGGCGCTGGGTCAGACCTACTACTCGGTCGTCCTCTACTACGCCGAACCGGCGCCGTTCCCCTCGCCCGCCGACGCGCTCTTCCTCGCCTTCTACCCGGCCAGCTTCGTCGCCCTGGTGCTACTGCTCCGCGCTCGGGTCGCCCACCTCGACCCGCTGGCCTGGGTCGATGCCCTGATCGGGGCGCTGGCCGTCGCCGCGCTTGCCGCGGCGTTGATCTTCCCGCCTGTCCTGGAAGCGCTCGGCGGCAGCCCGCTCGGCGTCGCCGTCAGCCTCGCCTACCCCTGCATGGACCTGGTCCTGCTGGGGCTGCTGAGCGCCGCCTTCGTCCTCTCCAAATGGCGAGCCAGCGGCACCTGGCTGCTGATCGCCGCCGCCCTGCTGCTGTTCGGCGCCTGCGACGTCGTCTACCTCTCGGCCGCCGGGCAGTCGACCACGGCGCTGAACGCGGCCAGCGTCGGCTGGCCCCTCGCCTTCCTCCTGCTCGCGCTCGGCTCCTGGCTGCCCGCGACCGAGGCGGAGGCGACGGCCGCCGCGGGGCGCCGCCGCATCGCGGTGCCGTTGGCGATGGCGGTCGTCGGCATCGGCCTGCTGGTCGCCGCCAGCTTCGTCGCGGTCGACCCCACCGCCGTCGCTCTCTCCGCCGCCTGCCTAGTCGCGGTGCTGGCGCGGCTGCTGATCACCTTCAACCAGAACACCGGCATGCTCGAGGCGAGCGAAGAGGAGGCGCTGACCGACGACCTCACCGGTCTTGCCAACCGCCGGGCGCTGATGGCCGACCTGGAGCGCGTCGCCGCCGCCAGCCCGCCCGAGACGATGGTCCTGGCCCTCTACGACCTCGACGGCTTCAAGTCCTACAACGACACCTTCGGCCACCCCGCCGGCGACGACCTGCTGCGCCGTCTCGGCAAGCAGCTGACCGCCTCGATGGCACCCTTCGGCAGCGCGTACCGGCTCGGCGGCGACGAGTTCTGCATCCTCGCCTCGACCCGCGGCCGCTCCGCCGACGCGATCTGCGAGGGGGCGGAGGAGGCGCTCACCGACCGCGGCACCGGCTTCTCGATCAGCGCCTCCTGGGGCAAGGTCCTGATCCCGGTCGAGGTGGTCTCCCCGACCGACGCGCTGCGCCTCGCCGACCGCCGCATGTACGCGAAAAAGGGCCGCCGCGCCGACTCGGCCCGCAGTCAGACCCGCGGCGTGCTGCTGCGGGTCCTGCAGGAGCGGGAGCCGGAGCTGGAGCGCCACCTCGACGGGGTCGCCCGGCTGGCCGCGGTCTTCGGCCGCCAGCTCAACCTCGACGCCGAGGAGATCGACGTCCTCGTTCGCGCCGCCGAGCTGCACGACATCGGCAAGATCGCGATCCCCGACGAGATCCTCCACAAGGACGGCGAGCTGACCGACGAGGAGTGGGCCCTGATGCGCAAGCACCCAAAGATCGGCGAGCGGGTGCTCGACGCGGCGCCGGCCCTGGGCCCGGTCGCCAGCCTGGTCCGGTCCACTCACGAGCGCTGGGACGGCGAGGGCTACCCCGACGAGCTCGCCGGCCGCGACATCCCCCGCGGCTCCCGCGTGATCCTCATCTGCGACGCCTACAACGCGATGACCGAAGGCCGCCCCTACCGGGCGCCGATGAGCAGCGTGGGGGCGGTCGAAGAGCTGCACCGCGGCAGCGGCACCCAGTTCGACCCCGAGCTAGTCAAGTGCTTCGCCGAGAAAGTCATCCCGGCGCTGGAGCGCGAGACCGCGGTCACCGCCAACTGAGTGTTCGCCGCTACGGTTTCCCCGTGGCGGTGACCCTCGACGAGCTGGTGGTGGCGGACGCGGCCGACGCCTGGCGCGCCTGCGGGTTCGCGGTCGAGGACGACGTCTGCGTCGTCGGCGAGGTGCGGATCCGGTTTGCGCCTGATGAGGGGCGCGGGTTGAGCGGCTGGTCGCTGCGCGGGGTCGGCTCGACCGAGCTCGACGGCTTGGCGACGGCCGGCTCCGAGCAGCCGTTCCCCGACGCCGCGCCGGCGCACCCCAACGGCATCACCCAGCTCGACCACGTCGTCGCGATCTCCTCCGACCTCGACCGCACCGTCGCCGCGCTGGAGGCCGCCGGCCTCGACCTGCGGCGGATCCGCGAGGAGCCGACTCCGGCTGGGGCGCCGCGGCAGGCCTTCCTCCGGCTCGGCCAGGCGATCCTCGAGGTCGTCCAGGAGCCGGCCGAGGCGACCGAGCGGGCCGGGGGAGACCGGCCCGCCTTCTTCTGGGGGCTCGCCTTCATCGCCCCGGAGCTCGACGCCACCGTCGCCTACCTCGGCGACCGTGCCGGTGAGGCACGCGACGCGGTTCAGCCGGGACGGCGGATCGCCACCCTGCGCCGCAGCGCCGGCCTCTCGGTTCCGGTGGCGCTGATGACGCCAGCCCTGATCTAGAGGGCGATCCCCAGGGCGACCCCGACCGCCGCCGCGCCCAGCAGCGCCGCGACCCGGCGGGCGGCGCGCTGAGGTGTGACCGCCAGCTTCTCGGCGGTCATCACGCCGGTCATCGCCCCCATCCAGGCCAGCCCGCCCGGACCGGCCGCGGTTCCGGCGAGCATCATCGCCCAGCAGGAAGCGAGGCAGGCGGCGCCGTTGTGAAGGGCGAAGTCGGCGACTCCGGCGCTGGCGCGCCACCCTCTGGGCGGTAGTGGCCGGCTGCGGTGGCAGGCGCGCATCGCGGCGCGCTTCAGCGGCGTCAGCTGCCAAAACGCCGCCAGCGCCAGCGCCGCGACCAGAGCGTAGGGGGAGCCGAACGGTCCCCAGGTGGCGAGGGTGCCGAGAACGACGGCGCCGAACAGCGTCCAGACGAGGACGAAGACGAGAAGGAACTCGAGCACCGCGCGGCGCCGGCGCCAGTAGAGGCTCTTGCCGGCGACGTGGTTGACCGCCGGTGCCGCCGCCGGAACCATCATCGCCACCGCCATCAGCAGCCACATCGGCACCCCGGCCAGCAGCGTCGTGGGTCCGAGCCCGGCCGTTGCCACAACGCCGCCGTGTCCGCCACCGTGCGCTACCCCGTCCACTCCCAGCTTGCAGACCCATAGGGGCCCGCTCGCCCATCCCGACCCCGATCCGCCGCTCGCGGCGGCGCCGCGAGCGAGGCCAGCGCCGAGAACCAGCGCGGCCCAGGCGGCGATTACGGTCAGCTCGGCCCAGAGGGTCGGCCGGTCCCCGATCCTGCGCAGGGCGGCCGCCAAAGCATCCTCAGGAGTCGATCGCGAGGCTCACGCGGCCGACCTGGATCGGCGCGTGGGTCTCGTAATCCCCGGCGCGTTTGCGCAGGGGCCGGAAGCTGACCTCGAGCTGCTCGCGACCCCAGTCGGACTCGTCGCGCAGCTTCTCGATCGCTTTCGTCACCTCGACGCTGATCCGCATCCCGTGGGGATGTTTGTCGCCGGGCGGGGCCGCCGCCTTCTCGATCCCGAAGAAGGAGAGGCTGGTGAGGTAGTGGCGGTCGTAGTCCTGCTGGCTGGGATCCTCGGGCAGGTTCAGGTAGACGCCGTATACGGTGCCCGGGTTGGATTCGCCCTGGATGTCCTCGACGTTGAGGTACAGGTGGCGAGGATCCTCCGGGTTGGCGGCTTCGAGCACCTCTTCGCGAGCTCGCGGGTCGATTTCGACCGGAACCTTGGCCGGTTCGCCTTCCAGCGGCGTTGGTTCTTCGCTGAGGCCGACGAATTTCGGCTGCTCTGGCGGGGGCGGCGCGTCGGGCGGGGGCGGGGGAGGCGGTGGGGGCACGAGTTCCTCCACGATAGATGCGGGCAGCGGGTCGTAGGTGTAGTCGAGGTCGGCGACGGTGTCGAGCACTTCACCGCAGGTTTTCGACGCTGTTCTGCCGTCGGCGTTGACGAATTCGAACTTCTGGTTCAGCCATTCGCCTTCGTCGGGATCGGCGTGATCCGGGGCGGCTGTCCACAGCGCCCAGATGCGGTCGATGTTGGCGTGGTGGAGCCAGAAGATCGGGTCCTGGGCGGCGGTTTCGGGATCTCCCATCCAACCCCCGATTTCGCTGTGCACGGCGTTATGAGGGACGTTCTCGACCACGCCGGCCTGCCCCCAGAACCGTTCCCGGCCCGGGATGCCCTTGCCGCCGCCGAATTCGGCGACGCCGATGTAGTTCGGACGGGCCAGGGCGCGGGCGTCTTCGATCGCCCGCGCTTCCAGTTCTTCGCCGTTGTTGGCCCAGGCGTCCCGCTCGGCCACGTACAGGGGGTTGCCTTCGCTGGGGTCGCGGAAGGGCTCGGGCAGGGTGGCGTTCTCGCCGCCCAGGCTGTAGTTCCAGTAGGGGAGGGCCCAGCTTTCCGGGCCGCCGCCTTCCACCACCGCCTTGCGGACGATCCACTCGAAGTAGTAGAGGTACATCCGGTGCCACGGCAGGAACATCCAGCTCTGGTGTTCGCACTGCCTCCAGTGCGGCTGCAGGGGGCGGTTGTAGGTGCCGTGGATCGCCGCCTGGTACCACCAGCTGCTGGGCTCGTCCAGGGGACGTTCTTTCAGCTTGCCGACCGCCGTTGCGTAGTGCTCGAGCGCTTCCTGGCCGGCGGGGCTGCGGACCTCGTATCGGATGTGGGGGGAGCCATTTGCCATGCACCCAGCTAACCCCGCCGACGGCTGAATACGCAAGGGCAAAAGTAAGGTTGATCTTCCGACTCACACAGTGTGTGATGAAGAATTACTTACTGTTTGCGTACTTCAATGTGTACCAAGATGTGAAAAGTAACAGTAAGGTTACTGGACAGGTTGATCAAGTGTCTCTGCGCTCCGAGTTGAAAAGAAAGCTTTCGAAAGCTATCTTTCGAGCCGATGGCTAAACAGCGAACCGTCACCCTCACCGATCCGCGGGCGCTGCGGGCGATGGCGCACCCGACCCGGCTCGAGCTGATCGGGCTGCTGCGTCGCGGCGGACCCCTGACCGCGACGCAGGCAGGCGAGCAGCTCGGCGAGAGCCCGGCAAGCTGCTCGTTCCATCTGCGGCAACTGGCGAAGTACGGGCTGGTCGAGGAAGCCGGCGGCGGCCGCGGCCGCGAACGACCCTGGCAGGCGACCGCGATCTCCACCGAATGGCCGGTCTTCGGCGATAGCGAGGAGACGCGGGCGGCGGGGGAGATGCTCTCGAGGGTCGTCGTCGAGCGCTACTTCGAGAACGCGATGGAGTGGCTCGAGCGCCAGCCGGGCGAACCGCCGGAGTGGGCCGAGGCGGCGCTGTTCGGCGACGCGCTCGTCTATATGACGGTCGAGGAGCTGCGCGAGGTCGAGGCCCGGATCCGCGATCTGTTCGAGCCGTTCCTCGAGCGGCTCGAGGACAAGGCCCCGCGCAAAGAGGGCTCCCGCCCGGTCAGCGTCATCGCCCTCGCCTTCCCCCTGGCCGAGCCAGGGCGCGAGGTCTGAAGGTGCGGCGGCCGCCGACCCCGCCGCTGCTGAGCTCCAACCGGTCTTTTCGCAACTTCTGGACCGGGCAGACGATCTCGCTCTTCGGCGACGAGATCACCCTGCTGGCGATCCCGCTGCTGGCCGTGCTGGAGCTCGACGCCGGCCCCGCCGAGGTCGGGCTACTGAGCGCGGCGGCGCTGGCGCCGAACCTGTTCTTCTCGATCCACCTCGGCGCCTGGGCCGACCGCCGCCATCGCCGCCGGGCGCTGATGGTCGTCGCCGACCTCGGCCGCGCGGCCCTGCTGCTGACGATTCCGCTCGCGGCGCTGCTCGGCGTCCTCACCCTCGGTCAGCTCTACGTCGTCGCCTTCGCCTCCGGGTCGCTCGGCGTTCTCTTCGCCGTCGCCTACAACGTCGTCTTCGTCTCCCTGGTCGAGCGCGATCAGTACGTCGCCGCCAGTTCCCTCCTCAACGGCAGCCGCGCCGTGGCGATCACCGCCGGCGACGGCATCGCTGGCCTGCTTGTCCATTGGTTCACCGCGCCCTTCGCCCTCCTCATCGATTCCTTCTCCTACCTCGCCTCCGCTTTCTTCGTCGGCAGGGCCGACGCCGAGGAGGCGCCGCCCGACCAGGAGCTCGGCCGGGGCGGACTGGCGGCCGGGGCGCGCTACATCGCCCGCACGCCGCTGATCCGCGCCCCACTGCTCGCCTCGGCCACGCTCAACCTCTTCAACCTCGGCTTCTACGGGCTGTTCGTCCTCTACGCGACCGAGAGCCTCGGCGTCTCCCCGGGGGCGCTGGGGATGGTCCTGGCGATCGGCGGGCTTGGCTCGCTTGTCGGGATCCTGATCACCGGTCGGCTCAGCCGCCGCATCGGGCTCGGCCGGGCGCTGCTCGTCGGCTTCGTCCTCACCCCGGCGCCGCTGCTGTTGGTGCCGGCCGCGGCGGAGATGCCGAACCTGGTGCTGCCTCTGCTCCTGGGCGCCGAGTTCTTCAATGGCGTCGGCCTGATGGTGTTGGACGTCGGCCTCGGCGCCCTCTACGCCGCCGCGGTCCCGGACCCGCTGCGGGCCCGGGTCTCGGGTGCGTTCCTGTTGGTCAACTACGGCGTTCGTCCGATCGGCGCCCTCGCCGCCGGTCTTTTGGCAGCCGCGATCGGGCTGCAGACGACGATGTGGGTGACGGCGATCGGCGCCCTGCTCGGAGTCCTCTGGCTGCTGCCCTCGCCGCTGCCGAAGCTGCGCGATCTGCCCGAGGCGGCGCTCGACGGCGGGCCACCGGCTGGCTAGCCGCCCAGCCAGGACGTACCATCCGGTCCATGGGCGAGTTCCGCTACGAGGGGCACCGCATCTCCTTCGACGACTACGGCGAAGGAGAGCGCCCGGTCGTGCTGGTCCACGGCCTGCTGATGAACCGCCACATGTTCGACCGCCTGGGGCCGGAGCTGGCCGAGCGCGGCAACCGGGTGATTACCGTCGACATGCTCGGCCACGGCCGCTCGGACCGGCCCGAGGACCTGCGGCTCTACTCGATGCCGCTCTTCTCCCGTCAGCTGGTGGCGTTGCTCGACCACCTGGAGATCGACCAGGCGGTGATCGGCGGCACCTCGCTCGGCGCCAACATCGCCCTGGAGATGGCGGTCCGGCAGCCGAAACGGGTCCAGGCGCTGTTCATCGAGATGCCGGTCCTGGACAACGCGCTCTCCTTCGTCGCCGGTTTCTTCACGCCGGTACTGCTCGGCCTGAAAATCGGCCGCCCGATCTTCGAGGGCGTCTCGATCGCCACCTCGCTGATCCCGCGCACCAACTACCTGCTGGACATCGGCCTCGACTGGATCCGCCAGCGTCCCGGCCCCTCCCAGGCCGTGCTGGAGGGACTGCTGCTGGGCGAGACCGCGCCGCACCGCGAGGAGCGGGTGAAGATCGACCACCAGACGTTGATCGTCGGCCACCCGCGCGACCCGCTGCACCCGTTCAGCGACTCGGGGATGCTGCTCGAAGAGCTGCCCAACTCGCAGCTGGTCGAAGCCAACTCGATCCTCGAGTGGCGGCTCAACCCCGAGCGGCTCAACGACGAGCTGGGCGACTTCCTCGACGAGGTCTGGGCGCCGAAGCTGCGCGCCGTGGCGGGTAACAGCGCCTAACGGCAGAGCCCGCTGTCAGACTTCAAGCTCGTGAGCCAAATATCCGACGACAAGCGGCTCGAACGCGACGCCGAGTTCTCGACCATCTCCGGCAAGGAGATCAAGCCGCTCTACACCGATGAGGACCTCGCGCCCGACGCGGCCGAGGGGATCGGTGAGCCCGGCTCCTATCCCTTCACCCGCGGCCCCTACCCCTCGATGTACCGGGGGCGGCTGTGGACGATGCGCCAGTTCGCCGGCTTCGGCACCGTCGAGGAGACCAACGAGCGCTTCCACTACCTGCTCGACCACGGCCAGACCGGGCTCTCGACCGCCTTCGATATGCCGACCCTGATGGGCTACGACTCCGACCACGCCCGCAGCCTCGGCGAGGTCGGCCGCGAGGGGGTTGCCGTCGACACCCTGGCCGACATGGAGCGGCTGTTCGAGGGGATCCCGCTCGGCGGCGTCACCACCTCGATGACGATCAACGCCCCGGCCGCGATCCTGCTCGCCTTCTACGTCCTGGTCGGCGAGAAGCAGGGCGTCCCGGCCGAGAAGCTCGGCGGCACGATCCAGACCGACATCCTCAAGGAGTACATCGCCCAGAAAGAGTGGTGCTTCCCGATCGAGCCGGCGATGCGGCTGGTCACCGACATGATCGAGTGGTGCACCGAGAACATGCCGCGCTGGCACCCGGTCTCGATCTCCGGGTACCACATCCGCGAGGC
>DASTSW010000041.1:0-5415 GCA_035760445.1 Solirubrobacterales bacterium
GCCGACGTTGGAGGTCATGATCAGGACCGTGTTGGTGAAGCTGACGGTGCGGCCCTGGCCGTCGGTCAGCCGCCCGTCGTCCATGATCTGCAGCAGGGTGTTGAAGACGTCGGGGTGGGCCTTCTCGATCTCGTCCAGCAGCACCACCGCGTAGGGCCGCCGCCGCACCGCCTCGGTCAGCTGGCCGCCCTCCTCGTAGCCGACATAGCCGGGGGGCGCGCCGATCAGCCGCGCCACCGTGTGCTTCTCCATGTACTCGGACATGTCGAGGCGGACGATCGCCTGCTCGGAGTCGAACATGAACTCGGCCAGCGCCTTCGCCAGCTCGGTCTTGCCGACCCCGGTCGGGCCGAGGAAGAGGAAGCTGCCGATCGGCCGGTTCGGGTCGGAGAGCCCGGCGCGCGAGCGCCGCAGCGCGTTGGAGACGGCGGCGATCGCCTCGTCCTGGCCGATCACCCGGTCGTGCAGCCGCTCCTCCATCTGGATCAGCTTCTGGACCTCGCCCTCCATCAGGCGGCTGACCGGGATCCCGGTCCATTTGCCGACCACCTCGGCGACGTCCTCCTCGGTGACTTCGTCGGCCAGCAGCATCTCGCCGCCGGCGTGCAACTCCTCCAGCCGCGCCTCCCCCGCCGCGATTTCTTTCATCAGCTCCGGGATCTCGCCGAATTTGAGTTCGGCGGCGCGTTCGAGGTTGGTCTCGCGTTCGGCCCGCTCGACTTCGTGGTTGGCTTCCTCGAGCTTCTCGCGGGCGGCCTTGATCTCCTCGATCGGCTCCTTCTCGTTCTGCCAGCGGGTGCGCAGCTCGGCGGCCTCCTCTCGCAGGTTGGCGAGGTCGGCTTCGAGCGCCTCCAACCGCGCCTTCGAGGCCTCGTCGGTCTCCTTCTTCAGCGCCTCGCGCTCGATCTCCAGCTGCTGGATCCGCCGCTCGACCTCGTCGATCTCGACCGGCACCGAGTCGATCTCGATCTTCAGCCGCGAGGCTGCCTCGTCGATCAGGTCGATCGCCTTGTCCGGGAGGAAGCGGTCGGCGATGTAGCGCTCGGAGAGGGTCGCGGCGGCGACGATCGCCGAGTCGGCGATGCGGACGCCGTGGTGCTGTTCGTAGCGCGGTTTCAACCCGCGCAGGATCGCGATCGTGTCGTTCATGTCGGGCTCGCCGACCAGCACCGGCTGGAAGCGCCGCTCCAGCGCCGCGTCTTTCTCGATGTGCTTGCGGTACTCGTCGAGCGTGGTGGCGCCGACCGCCCGCAGCTCGCCGCGGGCCAGCATCGGCTTCAGCAGGTTGGCGGCGTCGACCGCGCCTTCGGCCGCGCCGGCGCCGACGATGGTGTGGAGCTCGTCGAGGAAGAGGACGATCTGGCCCTCGGCCTGCTGCACCTCGGAGAGCACCGCTTTCAGCCGCTCCTCGAACTCGCCCCGGTATTTGGAGCCGGCCAGCAGCGAGCCGATGTCGAGCGCGATCACCTTCCGGCCGCGCAGGCTCTCGGGCACGTCCCCGTTGACGATCCGCTGCGCCAGCCCCTCGACGATCGCCGTCTTGCCGACCCCGGGGTCGCCGATCAGCACCGGGTTGTTCTTGGTCCGGCGAGAGAGGACCTGGATCACGCGGCGGATCTCCTCGTCGCGCCCGATCACCGGGTCGAGCTTGCCGCTCTCCGCCTCGGCGGTCAGGTCGCGGCCAAATTTCTCCAGCGCCTGGAAGGTCTCCTCGGGGTTGGGGGAGGTGACGCGGTGCGGACCGCGGACCTCGCCGATCGCCTTCTCCAGCGAGTCGCGCTCGGGCAGGATCTCGGCGACCGAGGAGTCGGTCAGCCCCAGCAGCAGGTGCTCGGTCGAGATGTACTCGTCGCGCATCGCCGCCATCTCGGTCTCGGCCTTGCGCAGGACCGCGGCCAGGCCCGAGGACATCCGCGGCTCTTCGCCCTCGCCGCTCAGCTTCGGCAGCGCCGCCACCGCCTCGTTGGCGCGGGCGGCGATCGCAGCGGTGTCGGCACCGAGCTTCTGCAGGATCGGGACGACGAGCCCGTCCTCCTGCTCGAGCAGGGAGACGAGCAGGTGGGCTGGGGCGATCTCCGGGTTTCGCCGGGTGCGCGCCAGCTCCTGGGCCGCCGCCACCGCTTCCTGCGATTTGACCGTGAAGCGATCCGCCTGCATCAGCCCTCGTCCTTTCCGCTCTTCGTTTCCAGTTCTTCGACCCGCTTGCGCAGCCGCTGGCTCTCGGCCCGCAGCCTCTGCACCTGCGCCTCCAATGCCAGCACCGTTTCGACCCCGGCCAGGTTCAGGCCCTCGGCGGTCATCTCCTGGATCCGGCGCAGCAGCTCGACGTCGCGCTGCGAGTAGAGGCGGGTGTTTTTCGGCGAGCGCTTCGGCGCGATCAGCCCGCGCTGCTCGTACATCCGCAGCGTCTGCGGGTGCATCTCGGCCAGTTCGGCCGCGACCGAGATCATGAACACGCCCTGCTCTTCGTCGAAGGTCGCCTTCACCCGGCGCCGGTAGGTGGCCATCAGCGCCCCGCCTTCCGCAGCAGCTCGGCGCGCGGGTCGGACCCGTTCAGGGCCTCGGCGAGCTTCTCGACCGCCTCGCTCTGCTCCTCGCTCAGATCGGCGGGGATCGCGATCTCGAGGCGATAGCGGATGTCGCCGCGGCCCGAGCCTTTCGGCTTCGGCGGGCCCTCGCCGCGCAGTCTTTGGATCGTCCCGTGCTTGGTCCCGGGGGCGACCTTGATTTTCTTCGTCCCCTCCAGGGTCGGGACCTCGATCGTGCCGCCGCGCAGCGCCTCGACCACCGAGATCGGCACCGTCACCTCGAGGTTGCCGTCGTCGCGGCGCTCGAAGACCGGCGAGGCGGCGACCCGGGTGGTCACGTAGAGGTCGCCGGGAGGGCCGCCCCGGGGACCGTCCTCGCCTTTGCCGGCGAGCCGGATCCGGGTCCCGTTCTTGACCCCGGCGGGGATGTTCACTTTGTAGCGCTTGGTCTGCTGGGTGAGGCCGGAGCCGCCGCAGGTGGGACAGGGGTCCTCGATGATCTGGCCGGCGCCGCCGCACTGCGAGCAGGGCTGGCTGATCGAGAAGAGGCCTTGTCCCTGCGACTCGACGCCGCGGCCTTCGCAGCGCGGGCAGGTGATCGGCGCGGTGCCCGGTTTGGCGCCGCTGCCGTGACAGGTGGCGCAGCGACTGGACTTCGGCACGGTGACGCTGATCTGGGTGCCGCCGATCGCCTGGTCGAAGCTCAGCTGCACTTCGGTCTCGAGGTCGCGGCCGCGCACCTGCTGCGTCTGGGCGCGACCGCCGCCGCGGTTGAACACGCCGCCGAGGATGTCGCCGAAGTCGAAGCCGCCGAAACCGCCAGGGCCGGTGCCGAACGGCGCCTGGCCGCCCTGGCCGAAGCCGGCGAAGACACCGCCCTCGTCGTACTCCTTGCGCTTCTCGGGATCGCCGAGGACGTCGTAGGCGGCGGAGACTTCCTTGAACTTCTCCTCCGCCGCGGCGTCGTCCGGGTTGCGGTCAGGGTGGTATTCCCGGGCCAGCTTCCGGTACGCCTTCTTGATCTCCTCGTCGGTCGCCTTCTTCGAGACGCCGAGCGTCTTGTAGAGCTCGTCAGCCACGGCCCTCCTAGCTGCTCACCACGACCCGCGCCGGCCGCACCAACTGGTCGCCCAACACATAGCCCTTCTGCAGGACCTCGACAACGGTCCCACTCTCTGCGCCCTCCACCGCCTGAGTCGAAAGCGCCTCATGCCGAGTGGGATCGAACTTCTCCCCACTCGGATCGACGGCCTCGACCCCGTTCCGCGAAAGCGTCTCCCGCAACCCGCCAAGCACCATCTCAACGCCGCTCGCGAGCCCTTCGCCCTCGCCAGCAGCCTCGAGAGCCCGCTCCAGGTTGTCCACAGCATCGATCACTTCCCGAGCAACCGAGACCTTCCCCCGAACCTGAGCAGCCTCGAGGTCAGCGGCAACCCGCTTCCGATAGTTCTCGAAATCAGCCTTGGTCCTGCGAGCCAGTTCCAGATACTCATCGCGCTCTTTGTGAGCCTCAGCGAGAAGAGCATCAATGTCTTGCTCAACGGCCTCTCCCGTGGGTGGCGACGATTCCGAGGACTCTCCCGGTAGGGAGAGCCCGGAATCGGAGACAGGACCCGCGGGCCGAGCGCCCTCGTCCTGACTCATTTGCCCTCCTCGTCAACCACCTCAGCGTCAACGACCTCCTCCTCATCGGCAGCAGCGCCGTTCTCGGAGGAACCCTCGGCCTGCTCAGCCGAAGCCGCCGCGTAAAGCTGCTCGGACACTTTGGTCATCGCCGTGTTCAGCGCCTCCAGCTTGGAGTCGATCTCCTCTTTGGAGCCGGCCTCGACCGAGTCCCGCACCGCTTTGGCCGCGGCCCGAGCCTCGTCCTTGCTCGCCTCGTCGACTTTGTCGCCGGCATCGTCGAGCGCTTTCTCCGCCTGGTAGGCGGCGTTCTCGGCGAGGTTCCGCGCCTCTGCCTGCTCGCGCTGTTGGCGGTCCTCGTCGGCGTGCGCCTCGGCGTCGGAGACCATGCTCTGGATTTCCTCGTCGGAGAGGCCGGAGCCGGATTTGATCTCGATCTTCTGCTCTTTGCCGGTGCCTTTGTCTTCGGCGCTGACGCTGATGATGCCGTTGGCGTCGATGTCGAAGGTGACCTCGATCTGCGGCATGCCGCGCGGGGCCGGTGGGATCCCGGTGAGCTGGAATTTGCCCAGGCTCTTGTTGCCGCTGGCCATCTCGCGCTCGCCCTGGAGCACGTGGATCTCGACCGAGGGCTGGTTGTCGTCAGCGGTCGAGAAGACCTCCGACTTCTTGGTCGGGATCGTCGTGTTGCGCTCGATCAGCTTGGTCATCACGCCGCCTTTGGTCTCGATCCCGAGGGTCAGCGGGGTGACGTCGAGCAGCAGCACGTCCTTGACGTCGCCGGCCAGCACGCCGGCCTGGATCGCGGCGCCGACGGCGACGACCTCGTCCGGGTTGACGCCCTGGTGCGGGTCCTTGCCGGTCAGCTCCTTGACCTTCTCGCGGACCGCCGGCATCCGGGTCATGCCGCCGACCAGGACCACGTGGTCGACCTCGGTGTCGGCGTCTTTCAGCGCCTGTTTCACCGGCCCGACCACGCGGTCGAGCAGGTCGCCCGTCAGCTCGTTCAACTTCGAGCGGGTGAGTTTCAGGTCGAGGTGCTTCGGCTGCCCCTCGACCGCGGTGATGAAGGGCAGGTTGATCTGGGTCTCCTGGGTCGAGGAGAGCTCGATCTTCGCCTTCTCCGCGGCCTCGTAGAGGCGCTGCAGCGAGTTCTTGTCCTGGGAGAGGTCGACACCCTGGTCGCGCTTGAACTCGGCGACCAGCCACTCGACGATCGCTTTGTCCCAGTTGTCGCCGCCGAGGTGGTTGTCGCCGGCGGTCG
>DASTSW010000042.1:0-2169 GCA_035760445.1 Solirubrobacterales bacterium
TCGGGCTGGATGTTGGCGAGGAAGAGGGTGTCGGCCGCCTGCGAGGCCGCCGAGAGCTTCGGCTCGAACTCGGCGAAGACGCCGAGCTGGGTGTCCTCGGTGTGGGCGACGTTGAGGTCGTACTCGTAGCGGCCGCGCCAGAAGAAGGACTGGCCGCCCTCGACCCGCTCGATGTCGTCGACGATCACCCCGCGCTGCTCCAGGACCGCGAACTGCTCGGCGCCGAAATCGTCGCCGACCGGCCCGACCGGCCGCACCTCGGTGAAGAAGCTGGCCGCGAGCGAGAAGTGGACGGCGGCGCCGCCGAGCATCCGCTCGCGCTCCCCGAATGGGGTCTTGACTGCATCGAAGGCGATTGATCCGACGACCGTGAGCGACATGCGGACGGCAGCCTAGCGGCTGGCCTGCGAGACTCACCGCCCGATGAAAGCGATCCAGATAGACGAGTTCGGTGGCCCCGAGGTTCTCGACTACCGCGAGGTTCCGGATCCGAGCCCGAAGCTCGCCGAGATCGTCGTCAACGTCAAACGCAGCGGCATCAATTTCGCCGACACCCACGCCTCCCGCAACGACTACCTGGCCGAGCAGACCCTGCCCCTGATTCCAGGCGCGGAGATCGCCGGCCAGACCAATGACGGCCGTCGCGTCGTCGCCCTGCTCGGTAGCGGCGGCTACGCGGAGAAGGTCGCGATCCCGCAGGCGCAGCTGATCGAGCTGCCCGAGGGGGTCGACTACGACCAGGCGGCCGGCGGGCTCCTGCAGGGACTGACCGCGATGGCCCTGGTCCACCGTTGCGCCCGGATCGAGCCGGGGGAGACGATCGTCGTCGAGGCCGCCGCCGGAGGCACCGGCAGCCTCTCCGTGCAGCTGGCCAAGCGGGCCGGCGCCAAGGTGATCGGCCTCGCCTCCAGCGAGGAGAAGCGCGAGTTCGTGCGCGGCCTCGGCGCCGACGCCGCCGTCGACTCCCGCGCCGAGGACCTCGGCGAGGCGATCCGCGAGGCCAACGACGGCAAGCGCGTCGACGCCTTCCTCCATATGAGCGGCGGCGATGCCTTCGACGCCGAGATGGGCGTGCTGGCGCCGCTGGGCCGGATGGTCGTCTTCGGCATCGCCTCGCGCGAACAGCGCGAGATCTCGACCGCCTCGCTGCTGCGCGGCTCCAAGGCCGTGATCGGCTTCTGGCTCGCCCACCTCTTGATGCGCCCGGACCTGCTGGTGCCGATGATCGGCGATCTGCTCGGCGCGATTGCCAAAGACGAGCTGCAGGTTACGATCGGTGAGGTCTACCCCCTGTCGGAAGCGAGGCGGGCGCACGAAGACCTGATCGCCCGCCGCACCACCGGCAAGCTCTTGCTGGACCCCTCGTCGTGAATAGAACCCATTGACCGCATTCAAAGACCTAGGCCTCTCGCCTGACATCCAGCAGGCGCTGGACGAGCTCGGCTTCGAGGAGCCGACGCCGATCCAGGAGCAGGCGATCCCGGAGCTGCTCGGCGGCCACGACGTGATCGGCCAGGCCCAGACCGGAACCGGCAAGACCGCCGCCTTCGGGCTGCCGCTGCTGCAGTACCTCGACCCCGAGAACGACGAGGTGCAGGCGGTCGTCCTCACCCCGACCCGCGAGCTCTGCATCCAGGTGACGCAGGCGCTGCGCACCTTCGCCGAGCACCTGCCAATCGAGATCGTCGCCGTCTTCGGCGGCGCCCCGATCCGCTCGCAGCAGTCGCAGCTGCGCTCCGGCGCCCACGTCGTCGTCGCCACCGTCGGCCGGATGATGGACCTGATGTCGCGCCGCTCGCTGGTCCTCACCGCGGCTCGCTACGTGGTCCTCGACGAGGCCGACGAGATGCTCGACCTCGGCTTCATCGAGGACGTCGAGAAGATCCTGCGGATGTGCCCGAGCGGGCGCCAGACGGCGCTCTTCTCGGCGACGATGCCGCCGCCGATCAAGAAGCTGGCCGAGGGCTACATGTACGACCCGGTGACGATCAAAATCACCCCGAAACAGCTGACGGTCGACAAGATCTCCCAGGCCTTCGTCGAGGTTCCCGCCAAGGAGAAGGCCGCGCGCCTGGTCGACTTGCTGAAGACCGAAGAACCCGAGCAGGCGATCATCTTCACCCGGACCAAAATCGGCGCCTCGAAGCTGGAGAAGACGCTGAAGGACAA
>DASTSW010000043.1:0-9561 GCA_035760445.1 Solirubrobacterales bacterium
CTGGGTCGCCAGCACCAGGTGGATGCCGGTGGCGCGCGACTTCTGCGCCAGGCGGATGATCGAGTCCTCGACTTCGGCCGGGGCGACCATCATCAGGTCCGCGAGCTCGTCGATCACGCAGAGGATGTGCGGCAGCGGCGCCTCGCCTCTCTTCTTGCGGACCCGGTTCAGCTCGACCAGGTTGCGGGCGCGGGCCTCGCTCATGATCCCGTAGCGGCTCTCCATCTCACCGATCAGGTTGGAGAGGACGTTGGCGGCGAGCCGCGGCGAGGTGACCACCGGGGTCAGCAGGTGGGGAACGTTCTCGTAGTGGTTGAGCTCGACCTGCTTGGGGTCGACCAGGACCAGGCGCACTTCGTTCGGCGAGGCCTGCATCAGGATCGAGGAGAGGATCGCGTTGACGCAGCCGCTCTTGCCCGAGCCGGTGGTGCCGGCGACGAGCACGTGCGGCATCTTCGCGATGTCGGTCCAGACCGGGTTGCCGTCGATCCCCTTGCCGAGCCAGGCGACGAGCGGCGAGGTCTTCTCCGGCCGGCCGGCGTAGATGTCGCCGAGGCGGACCATCCTGCGGGTGCGGTTGGGGACCTCGACGCCGACCGCCTGCTTGCCGGGGATCGGGGCGAGGATGCGGATGTCGGTCGAGGCGAGCGCGTAGGCGATGTCGTTTGCCAGCTCGGTGACTTTCTTGACTTTGGTCCCCGGCGCGAGGCGCAGCTCGAAGCGGGAGACGTGCGGGCCACTGACGACGCCGACGATCTTCGCCTCGACCCCGAAGTGGCCGAGGGTCTCGACCAGCTTGCGGCCGACCGCTTCCTGGTCGCGCGGATCGGGGCCTTTGTCGCCTTTTCCTCGCTCCAGCAGCTTTCCCGGGGGCGGCTTGTAGGCGATCTCCTCCGACATCGTCACCCCGCGCTTGCTCCCCATCGGGGTCAGGCCGGCGTGGGCCCGGTCGCCCTCGTCGACCACCGCGACCGCGTCCTCGGAGTCGTAGTTCTTCAGCTCGACGCCAGGGTCGGACTCCGCCTCGGCGTCGTCGCTCACTTCCTCGGCGATGACCTGCGTCTCGGTATCTGCCTCCGCGTCGAAGAGCTGGGCGTCGAAGTCGTCCTCCTCGGCCAGCGCCACGGTCGGTTCGAAGTCCTCGTCCTCCTCCGGGTAACTGCTCATCACGTCGGTCTGGCCAGCAAGGGTTGCCGCCTCGGCCCGGGCCTCGCGGTGCTCGCGCCAGTCGGCGTGAGTTTTTGCGACGGTGCGGGCTGCCGCGTCGCCGCCGGCGAAGAGACCGCGGAAGATCGCCCGCGCCCCGCGGCCGATCCCACGCGCCAGCGCTGAGACCGAGGTGCCGGTCAGCAGCATGCCGCCGACGACCAGCAACAGGACGGTGAAGATTCGGGCGCCAACCGTCCCGAACAGATAGGTGAGACCGGTTTCCACCCCGTAGCCGACCTTGCCGCCTTCCCAGCCGAAGAAGAGGACGAAGGCGAGGTAGACGCCGAAGGCGACGAGGAAGAGGGCGATCAGGTCGATGTGGCGCTGCTCGAGCCCGGCGGGCAGCCGCAGCCCGGCTTTCGCCTTTGGCTTGCGTTTCGCGGCCGCTTTACCCCGTCGCGCCGATTTAGCGCGCTTCTTACGCACGAACATGGTCCCCCGTTCGACGCCGAGCGCCGCTCCCCTGCGGCTAAATTCGCACTAAATGTCGCGAGAAGCGGCGTTTTTCCCGGCTACCATCGTCTTCATGCTCTCCGAAGCCGAACAAGCAGGCGGCCGCGTCCTCATCGTCGAGGACGACATCGACATCGCCGACGTCCTGCGCCGCTCGCTGCGCAACGAGGGCTACGAAGTCAAAACCTCGGCCGACGGGATCGAGGCGCTCGACATCGCCGCCGGCTTCGTCCCCGACCTCGTCGTCCTCGATCTCGGGTTGCCGGGCATGGACGGGGTCGAGGTCTGCCGCCGCCTGCGCAGCGACGGCGATGTGCCGATCCTGATGCTGACCGCGCGGGCCGAGACCGAAGACCGCGTCACCGGCCTCGACAGCGGCGCCGACGATTACCTGGTCAAGCCCTTCGAGCGCCAGGAGCTGCTGGCGCGGATTCGGGCGCTATTGCGCCGCCGCCCACCACGCGGCTCGGCCTCGATGGAGGTCGGCGATCTCACCCTCAACCCCGACACGCGCGAGGTGCGGCGCGGCGAGCGGGAGATCGAGCTGACCAACCGCGAGTTCGAGCTGCTCGAATTCCTGATGCGAAACGAGCGCCTGGTCGTCTCCCGTGAGCGCCTCCTCGACGAGGTTTGGGGATACGACCCGATGGCGGCCACCAACACGATCGACGTCTTCATCTCCAACCTGCGGCGCAAGCTCGAGGAGGGCGGCGAGAGCAGGCTGCTGCACACCAAGCGTGGAGCCGGGTACGTCCTCAAGACCTGATCTGGGCCTTCGGCGCCGCCTGGTCCGCCCCAAGTCATGGCCGGTGCGCTGGCGGCTGGCGCTGGTCTCCTCCGGGCTGACCCTGGCGATCCTGCTCCTGTTCGGCGGCCTGATCGGGAAGATCGCGACCGAGCGGATCCGCGACGACTTCAACGGCGAGGTCTCCAGCGCGGTGAAGATCCTCGCCGGGCAGATCCAGGTCGTCTACCCGGCCTTCGGCAAACCGGAAGCCCGGGAAGGGCCGCAGCTGAACGCCTTCGTCCTCCCCGACGACGCCTCGGCGCGGGTCTACGACATCGAAGGCAACCTGATCAACTCCAGCCGCGACGCCGCCCCGCTGGGGACGGTCCAGCAAGGGCTGACCGACTTCCACGGCATGCGGGTGGCCACCGAAGTGATCCTCAACGACAACCGGGCGGTCACCGGCTACGTCCAGTACGGGCGCAGCCTCGACCACGTCGACGCGACGATCGGCCGGGTCTGGGCGCTGATCTTCGCTGGGATCCTCGGCGGCACGCTGCTGGCGGTCTTCGCCGGGGTGGCGATCGCGCGCCGGGCGATGCGCCCGATCGCTTCCCTGACCGCCACCGCCCAGGAGATCGCCACCACCCGCGACCCCTCGAAGCGGATGCCCGATCCGGTGGTCGACGACGAGGTCGGCAAGCTGGCGCGGACGCTGGAGGAGATGCTCCGGGCGCTCGACGCCGCAAGGGCCGAACGCGAGGGGGCGATGCAGAAGCAGCGCGAATTCGTCGCCGACGCCTCGCACGAGCTGCGCACGCCGCTGACCAGCATCCTCGCCAACCTCGAACTGCTGCAGGCCTCGCTCGACAGCAGCGACCAGGCCGAGGATCGCGAGATCGTCGACTCGGCCCTGCGCTCCTCGAAGCGGATGGGACGGCTGGTCGGCGACCTGCTGCTGCTGGCCCGCGCCGACGCCGGCCGGCTCGACGCCCACCGGCGGGTCGACCTGGCCGAGATCGCCGGTGACGCGGCCGCCGAGGCGGCGCCGTTGATGGGCGACCGCCGCCTCGTCGTCGAGAACGACCGGCCACTGCGGGTCGAAGGCAGCCGCGACGAGCTGCACCGGATGGTCCTCAATCTGCTCGACAACGCGATCCGCTACACGCCGCCGGGCTCGTGCGTCGAACTCACCCTGTGCGAAAGCGACGGCAACGCGGTGGTCGAAGTCGGCGACGACGGCCCCGGCATTCCCGCCGAGATGCGCGGTCAGATCTTCAACCGCTTCGTCCGCGGCACCGGCCCCTCCGACACCACCCGCGGCACCGGCACCGGCCTCGGCCTGGCGATCGTCAGCGCCGTCGCCCAATCCCATGGCGGCAGCGTCGAGGCAGCCGAATCGAAGGCCGGCGGCGCCCTCTTCGTCGCCCGCATCCCCCTCGCCGACAGGACGGCGAAATCACCGGCAAAACCTTTAAAGGCCCTTTAGAGGCAGCCCCTAGATTCTGTTGCGGACGAGACACATTGCCCGCCGGAGCGTTCTCCCCAGATTTTGCTCCGGCGGGCTTTTTCGTGCTGTCGAGCAAGAACCTTCAACTAGCGACGTAAAGCGAGGATGTCGTGACGTAGGCTCCAGACCATTTGGCGTTGCCAGTTTTACTGCAGAGGCCGCTGCTGCCTGCCCCGAGGGGGATGCTCGCACTGAGATCAAGTGTCGCAGTGGCCCCCCCTGTGAGGGTCCCAACACCGGTGCCATTGGTTACGTAGTTACAGGTGACCCCAAGACGTGTCGTAGTGATTTTGGTGCCATTTGAAACCACTGAACCGTTGTGGCCACTAGTCCAGTTAATCGAAAGTGTGCCAAGCGCGGTGACTGTCACGTGCCAGCTATTTGTGCAGCCGGTGAACGACAAGCTGCTGAGCTCCCATTCAGCTGGCTCTCCTGCGCCATGTTCAATGATGGAACCTTCAATTGTCGATGAGCATTCGATATTGGCGATCGAATTGGTGAACGTCACGTGTCCGCCCTCGTTGACGGCATGGATACTCGGTGTTGCAGCCGCACCACCTGTGGTCGTGGTGATGGAGGTCGCCGAAGCGCTGGCGGCGAACCCCATCGTGGTCACTGCCGCTACGGCTAGTGAGGCGAAGATCTTGAAGTGCTTCATGTCCGATCTCTCTCTCTTTGCAGCCCGTATGGGCTCTGGTGTGTACGAGAGAGATATTTCCTGGGGACGTGCCGGTACTCAAGCTCAGTTGCGCAAGATCCCCGCTTTGAGGTAGGTCAGCGCTACCTAGACCTCGATTACGACCGGCAGGACCATCGGCCGGCGGCGGAGGCGCTGCCAGACGAACTTGCCGATCGCGTCGTGCAGGTCTTCCTCGACCAGCTGCGGCTCGCGATTGCCGTTCTGGGCCGAGTCTTCGAGCTGGTCTTCGACCAGGTCCTTGAGGTCGTCGACCAGGCCGTCGGCCTCCTCGAGGAAGGCGACGCCGCGGAAGATCACCTCGGGGTCGGCGACGACGGTGCCGTCGTCGCTGGAGACGGTGGCGACGACGATGAAGATCCCGTCGGCCGAGATCTCCCGCCGGTCGCGCAGGGCGGCGTCGTCGGGCTCGCCGATGTTGACCCCGTCGACGTAGATGACCCCGGCGTGAATGTCCTCGCCGAAGCCGGCGCCATTCCGGTCGACCTCCAGCGGCACGCCGTTGCGGCCCTGGAAAATCCGATCGCTATCGACCCCCACCGCCTCGGCCAGCTCGGCGTGCAGCCGCAGCCGCTTGTGGTCGCCGTGAACCGGCATCACGTATTTCGGCCGGGTCAGGTTCAGCATCAGCTTGATCTCCTCCTGCCAGCCGTGGCCGGAGGCATGGATCGGTGCGTCTTTGGCGGTGATCACCGAGGCGCCGATCTCGTAGATGCGGTCGATCGTCTCGTTCACCGCCCGCTCGTTGCCCGGCACCGGGGTCGCCGAGAAGACGACCGTGTCGCCGGAGTGCAGCTGCACGTCCCGGTGGTCGTTATTGGCCATCCGCCGCAGCGCTGAGAGCGGCTCGCCCTGGCTGCCGGTCGAGATCACGACCACTTTCTCGTCGGGAAAGTCCCCGATCTCCTTCGGCTGGATAAAGATCCCCTGCGGCGCTTTGGCGATCCCCAGGTTGGAGGCGATGTTGTAGTTCTTGCGCATCGAGCGCCCGACCAGCGCCACCTTGCGATCGAGCCGCTCGGCGGCGTCGATCACCTGCTGGACGCGGTGGATGTTCGAGGCGAACGAGGTGACGATGATCCGGCCCTTGCAGCGGGAGAACTGCTCGAACAGAGCCGGACCGACCGCCGACTCGGAGGGCGCTATGCCCGGCCGGTCGGCGTTGGTCGAGTCGCCACAGAGCAGAGTCAGACCTTCCTTCCCCAGCTCGGCCAGCCGCGAGACGTCCGCGGGCCGACCGTCGACCGGGGTCTGGTCGAACTTGTAGTCGCCGGTCATCAGCACCGAACCGACCTCGGTCTTCAGCAGCACCGCTCGCATGTCCGGGATCGAGTGGGCGAGGTGGATCAGCTCGAGCTCGAACGGCCCGCGCTTGACCTTCTCCCCCGGTGGCAGCTCCTGCAGCGGCGCCGACTCGCCGAGCTTGTGCTCGTCGAGCTTGGAGCGCACCATCCCGATCGTCAGCAGGCCGCCGTAGATCACCGGCGGCATCCCGATCTCGCGGATCACGTAGGGCAGCGCCCCGACATGGTCCTCGTGGCCGTGGGTAAGGACGATCGCCTCGATGTCATCGGCGCGCTCGCGCAGGTAGGAAAAGTCGGGCAGGACCAGGTCGATCCCGTGCATCTCGGCGGTCGGGAACATCAGCCCGGTGTCGACGACGACGATGCGGCCGTCGTACTCGATCACGGTCATGTTCTTGCCGATCTCGCCGAGGCCGCCCAGGGGCAGCACTCGCAGTTTGCTTGGCACTAGTTACTCACTCTCATTCAGAAGTTGGTTTCTAACTGGCGATCGCGACGCCAGCAGCGTCGAGTCCGGCCTTGATGGCGGCTCGCTGCTCGGCGTCGGCGGATACCAGGGGAAGTCTCAGTCGATCCGCGCAGAGGCCCAGCATCTCCAGGGCCGCCTTCAGCGGAATCGGGTTGGTGGTCACGGAGGTCGCCTCGTAGACGGGCGTTATCTCGGCATCGATCTGCCGTGCCCGCTCGAGGTCTCCGCTCTGGGCCGCGTCCCACATCTCGCGCATCCGGTCGCCGACGATGTGTGACGAGACGGTGATGCCGCCCCCGCCGCCGAATTCGAGCACGCGGAGGAAGACGTCGTCATTGCCGGCCAGGACCGTCAGACCCTCGATCGGCCCCAGTTCCTCGTCGTTGGCCTGCTTGACCGCGACGATGTTGTCGACCTGACCCAGCTCGCCCAGCAGCTTGGGACTGGCGTTGATGATTACCCGCGAGGGGATGTTGTACATCACCATCGGCAACTCCGGGACGGCCGCGGCGACCGTCTCGAAGTGGGCCCGGATACCGGCCTCGTTGGGCTTGTTGTAGTAGGGAAGGACGACCAGCGAGGCGTCCGCCCCGGCGTCGGCCGCCATCTTCGTAAGTTCAGAGGAGTGGCGGGTGTCGTTGGTCCCGGTCCCGCAGACCAGCAGCGGCTCGTCCCCCACCTCGGCCCGCACCGCCTGCAGCAGCTCGATCTCCTCGCCGTCGGTCAGCGTCGGGCACTCGCCGCTGGTGCCGGCGACCACCAGCCCGTGCGATCCGTGCTCGAGCAGATGCGTTGCCAACCTCCGCGCCGCGCCGTGGTCGACCCTCCCGTCCTCGTCGAACGGGGTCGCCATCGCGGTGAGGATTCCCTTGATCTCCTTCATCGGTCCCAGGGTATCCCGTCTAGCGGCCGAGTCGCGAACCAAACGGCCATCTACAGCAACTTCTCCAACCCGACCGTAAAGCGATCGGGGAGATCCGCCACCTTGCGGCAGGCGAGGACGACGCCCGGCATGAAGGAGCGGCGGTCGATCGAGTCGTGGCGGATCGCAAGGGTCTGGCCGACACCGCCGAAGATCACTTCCTGATGGGCGACGAGGCCCGGTAGGCGGACTGAGTGGATCGGCTGGTGGACGTTGCCGCCCGCTGCGTCGATCAACTCCTGGGTCCGCTTGGCGGTCCCGGAGGGCGCGTCGAGCTTCTTGTCGTGATGGAGCTCGACGATCTCGCACTCGGGCATGTGCTTGGCGATCTCCTGCGAGACCTCCATCAGCAGCACGGCGCCGATCGCGAAGTTGGGCGCGACGAAGCAGTTGGCCTGCGAAGCCTCGGCAGCCTGGCGCGCCGCGTCGAGGTCGAAGCCGGTGGTGCCGACGACGGCGTGGACTCCCGCCTCGAGGCAGGCCTTGGCGTTGGCCAACGCCGTATCGGGCACGGTGAAGTCGACGACCACGTCGGTCTCGCCAAGAACCTCGCTCAGTTCGGTCCCAAGCGCCGGGTCGGCACGCCCGCTCAGCTCCAGGCCGTCTGCCTCCTCGACCGCCTCGCAGACGGCTTGGCCCATTTTGCCGGCGGCGCCGGCTACCGCGACCCTGGTCATGCCGCGACCAGGGCCTCGCTTACCGGCGCCAGCGCCTTGCGGAAGCGGTCCTCGTCGGCGCCGACACAGGCGGCGGAAAGCCGATCGGCGGCGTAGAGCTCCTGAGCCAGCTCGGTCAGGTCGTCGACCGCGATCGCGTCGACTTTCGCCAGCATCTCGTCGAGGCTTTCGATCGGCAGGTCGAACAGGGTCGCCCGCGAGATCCGCGTCATCCGCGCCGCGGTCGACTCGGAGCTGAGCACCAAGCGGCCCTTGACGCTCTCCTTGGCCCGCACCAGCTCCTCTTCGGAGACCGGCTCGGAACGCAGCCGCCCCAGCTCGCTGCCAATGATCGAGCAAGCCTCCTCGACATTGTCCTCGCGGGTGCCGACGTAGGTGGCGACCAGGCCCTGGTCGGTGAACTGCTCGTTGTAGGAGCCGACCGAGTAGGCCAGCCCGCGCTTCTCACGCACCTCGCGGAAGAGGCGCGACGAGGTGGAGCCGCCGAAGATCGCGTCGAGCACGGCCAGCGGGTAGCGCCGCTGGTCGTCGCGTCGCAGTCCCGGCGCCCCGAAACAGATGTGGTACTGCTCGGTTTCCTTGCTGAGGAAGCAGAGGCGCGAGTCGCCTTCGAGCTCCGCTTCCGCGGGCCCTCCCCCATTCTCGGACGGCGGGTTGACCAGTCGCTTCGCCATCTCGACGATGCGGTCGTGGTCGAGGTGGCCGGCGGCGCCGACGACGATCTGCGGCGCCGTGTAGCGGGAGCTGCGGTAGTCCTCGATGTCGGGCACCGGAACCGAAGCGATCACCTCGGGTTCGCCCAGCACCCGGCGGCCCAGCGGGTGAGCGCCGAAGACCGCCTCGGCGAGCACGTCGTGGACGCGGTCCTGGGGCTCGTCGTCGTACATCGCGATCTCCTCCAGCACCACCTGGCGCTCGGAGTCGATGTCGGGGTAGGTCGGGGCCAGCAGCATCTCCGCCAGCAGGTCGAAGACCTCCTCGGTGTGCTCGTCGAGGAAGCGGGCGTGCAGGTGCGTCGTCTCCTTGCCGGTCGCTGCGTTGACCGCGGCGCCGAGGCCGTCGAAGCGCTCGGAGATCTCGATCGCCGAGTAGCGCGCCGTCCCCTTGAACAGCAGGTGCTCGAGGAAGTGCGAGACCCCGGCCTGCGCCGGGGTCTCGTTCCTGGATCCGGTCCGGACCCAAAGCCCGAGCGCCACGGACCGGACCGAGGGAACCTCCTCGGTCACGACCCGGACGCCCGAGTCCAGAGTGGTGAGCTGGGCGCTCAACTAGTCGCGCCGCTCGCGTTCACGACGCCGGCCGCCGCGATCTCCGCCGCGCCCGCGGTCGCCACCGCGGCCGCCGCGATCGCCACCGTTGCGCCGGCCGCCGCCGCCATCGCCGCCGGAACCGACCGCGGCCAGTTCCTCCGGAGATTTGCCGGCAACCGAGGGATCGTCGGTGAGGCGCAGACCGATCCGGCCGCGCTCCTTGTCGACCTCGACCACGGTGACGTCGATCTCTTCGCCCGCTTTGAGGACGTCGTCGACCGAGTCGACCCGCTCGCCCGGCTTCACGTTGGAGATGTGAAGCAGGCCGTCGGTGCCCTTGACC
>DASTSW010000044.1:0-59982 GCA_035760445.1 Solirubrobacterales bacterium
GTTGGAGATCACGATCGGCTCGCGGAAGATGACGCCGCCGAGGATGTTGCGGATCGTCCCGTTCGGCGAGCGGTACATCTCCTTCAGGCCGAACTCCTCGACCCGCGCCTCGTCGGGGGTGATCGTCGCGCACTTGACGCCGACGCCGTGGCGCTTGATCGCTTCCGCAGCTTCGACCGTGATCCGGTCTTCGCTCGCATCGCGGCTCTCGATCCCGAGGTCGTAGTACTCGAGCTCGACGTCGAGGTAGGGAAGGATCAGCTGCTCTTTGATGAACGACCAGATGATCCGGGTCATCTCGTCGCCGTCGAGCTCGACGACTGGGTTCTCGACCTTGATCTTCGCCACGGGGTGGCGATGCTATCTAGGACACACCGCCGCTGGAGTGCGACAATCCCAGGCCGATGGCAACCGTCGAGCGCAAGACCTTCGGCAACCACGCGGTGGTCAACCAGCCGCCGCCGCTGGCCGACTACAACGTCTTCGAGGCCGACACCGTCCTGGTCGAGGCAGTGAAGCGCGAGGGGGCCGAGTGGGACCGCGAGCGGATCACCGCCGCGGGCGAGTACGCCGGCAGCGCGGCGGCGCAGGAGCTGGGCCGGCTGGCGAACGAGAACGGGCCGAAGCTGAAGACCCACGACCGCTACGGCAACCGGGTCGACATCCCGGAGTTCCATCCCGCCTGGCACGAGCTGATGACCGTCGGGGTCGGCTTCGAGCTCCACTCCTCGCCTTGGAAGGACCCGCGGCCCGGCGCCCACGTCGCCCGCGGCGCCGCCTTCATGTGCATGTCGCAGGCCGAGGCGGGAATCGGCTGCCCGATCTCGATGACCTACTCAGTGATCCCGGCGCTGCGCACGCAGCCGGAGCTTGCCGCCGAGTGGGAGCCGCGCTTCCTCTCCGCCAGCTACGACCCGCGCAACATCCCGGCACCGGAGAAGCAGGGTGCCCTGGCCGGGATGGGGATGACCGAGAAGCAGGGTGGCACCGACGTTCGTGCCAACACCACTGTCGCCCGGCCGGTGAACGGCGGCGGCCAGGGCGCCGAGTACGAGCTGACCGGCCACAAGTGGTTCATGTCGGCGCCCCAGTGCGACGCCTTCCTCGTCCTCGCCCAGGCCGACGGCGGCATCTCCTGCTTCCTCTTCCCGCGCTGGACGGCGGACGGCGAGCGCAACCGGTTCCGCCTGCAGCGCTTCAAGGACAAGCTCGGCAACCGCTCCAACGCTTCCAGCGAGATCGAGTTCGACGCCGCCTCGTCCTGGCTCGTCGGCGAGGAGGGCGCCGGGGTGCGGACGATCATCGAGATGGTCAACCACACCCGGCTCGACTGCGTCATCGGCGGCGCCACCGGGATGCGGGCCGGGGTCGCGCAGGCGATCCACCACGCCACGCACCGCTCGGTCTTCGGGCGCGAGCTGGCCGAGCAGCCGCTGATGCGGAACGTGCTCGCCGACCTCGCGGTCGAGTCGGAGGCGGCGACGATCGGCGCCATGCGCCTGGCTCGCGCCTACGACGAAGCGATCGCCGGCGGCGAGGACGCGGCGCAGCTGAAGCGGGTCGCCAACGCCGTCCTCAAGTACTGGATCTGCAAGCGGGCGGTGATGCACGCCGGCGAGGCGCTGGAGTGCCTCGGCGGCAACGGCTACGTCGAGGAGTCGGGGCTGCCGCGCCTCTTCCGCGAGAGCCCGCTCAACTCGATCTGGGAGGGCTCGGGCAACGTCCAGTGCCTCGACGTGCTGCGAGCGATGGTCAAGAGCCCGGCCTCGCTGGAGGCCTTCTTCGCCGAGGTCGAGGAGGGCGCCGTCAGCGAGCCGCGCCTGCAGGCGTTCGCCACCAACCTGC
Organism: Solirubrobacterales bacterium; assembly: GCA_035760445.1. Classification (GTDB taxonomy): domain Bacteria; phylum Actinomycetota; class Thermoleophilia; order Solirubrobacterales; family 70-9; genus VAYN01. The sequence goes on from DASTSW010000044.1 coordinate 1,846, forward strand.
GCGACGAACTGCCGGGCGACCTGGAGACGATCGAGTCCCGCGCCCGCCGCGTGGTCGAGAAGATGGCCCTTGCCCTGCAGGGCTCCCTGCTGGTCCGCTACGGCGACGAAGCAGTAGCCGACGCCTTCTGCGCCTCCCGCCTCTCAGGCGACTGGGGCCAGGCCTTCGGCACCCTGCCGGCGGACACCGACTTCGGCCGCATCATCGAGCGGCACCGGCCCGTCGCGTAGCTCACCAGGTCCCGAGCTGACCCCGGCGCTGGTCCAGAAGCCGAGCGATCCGATCCATCACCTGCCGCGGTTCCCGTCCGAGGCGATGACCCGTGACGCGGGTCAGCTCGACGCCGGCAAGCTTCAGGTCCTCGTCGCGCTCCCGATCCTCCTCGAAGGGCTCGTGCGACCCATGCGTCGCGTACACATCGAGTTCGACCGCAAACCGCAGCTCCGGCCAGTAAACGTCGAGCTCGTAGCCGGCGACGTTGAAGGCAGTCACGGGCTCCGGTTGTCCCCCCAGCGCGAGGAGCCGTAGAAACTCACGCTCCAACTCCGAGCGGGTGAAGCGCGGCGGTTCATAGATCGCGAGCGCGCGGACGAGCGGCGAGACGCCTCGGTGCCCTCGATTGCGAGTAAGCACCGAGCGGAAGTCGGCGAGGTCGAAGACTTCCAACTCCTCCGAGCGGCGAATCAGTCGGCGAAGGCTCCTGAAGCGCACGACCGCCGCAAGGTCAAGCGCGGTGCGAGCTACCGAGGTGACGGGAATCCCCTGCTTCAGCGCCCGGTCCGCATCGATGAGAGTTTCGGACCGGTGGATGCGTACCGACCCGCGGCGCCTGCGCGGAACGGGCGTCGTTACGTGCACCGGGATCGGCCTGGTGACAATGAGCCCCAACAGCCATCCAGCCGAGAAGTGGCTCAGCAGCGCCTGCGGTCCCGACGCCAAAACCGCCGCGAGACACCTTCCCTGCAACGACAAGTTCGTGTGGCCGACGGCGTACACACCGTGATGAAGACGATGCAATCGCCCCGCCGCTATCGCTAGGCGCACGGACTTATGGGAGTAGCCGAGCCATCGAAGCTGGCGAACCGAGACCACACCATGCTGCCGGCCCGCCAGAGCCGCCAGTTCCTGCCCCGCCGTAGAGCTTTTGTACCCCATAGGGGCCATAAGCTCTACGGCGCTAGAACTCTCCCCCCCTTAGCTGGGATTCGTCGCGTCCCGAAACGCCCGGCCGACCTGCTCGATGGTGATCACGCCGCTGAGGCGGCCTTCGGCGTCCACTGCCATCAGAGCGCCCAAGCGGCGGAGGTTCTGGTTGGCGAGCAGGGTGTCGAGCGGGGTGTCGTCGCGGACGAAGAGGCCGATGTCGTGGTCGACCAGGTCGGAGACGTGGGAGCTGGAACGGGAGACCTCGGGAACCTCGTCGGCGCGGTCGCGCTCGACGAGGCCGAGGAAGCGGTGCGCCGCGTCGACCACCGGGAACCAGGGCCAGCGGTAGCGGAGGAAGTACTCGTCGAGGGCGCGCTCGACGCTGAGGTCGCCGGGGATCGCTACCGGCTCGCGGTCCATCACGTCGGCCACCCGGACGTCGCCGATGCGGCTGGTCAGCGCGGTCTGCATCGCCGCGCCGCGGGCGGAGCCATTGATCACCATGCCGATCAGCGCCAGCCAGACGCCGCCGAAGATGTTGCCGCTGAAGGCCCAGGCGATGCCGAGGCCGATGAACAGGTAGCCGAAGCCGCGGCCGAGGTTGGCGGCGAAGCGGGTCGCCGAGTTGCGGTTGCCGGAGCGCCACCAGGCGATCGCCCGCGCGACCCGGCCGCCGTCCATCGGGTAGGCGGGCAGCAGGTTGAATACGAGGATCAGGAGGTTGATCGTCACCAGCCAGGCGACCAGCGCCATCGGGCCGGAGACGCCGGAGCGGGTTTCGAGCACGACCGCCTCCCAGAACCCGGACGGCCCGGCGACCGCGGTTCCGACCGCGGCGAGGACGACCGCGATCGCCGCCGTCACCGCCGGCCCCGCCAGCGCCACCTTCAGCTCGGTGGCCGGCGAGTCGGCTTCGCGGTCCATCCGCGCCATGCCGCCGAAGATCCAGAGCTGGATGCTGGAGATGCCGATCCCGTTGCGCATCGCGACGATCGCGTGCCCGAACTCGTGCAGGAGGATCGAGCCGAAGAAGCCAATCGCGCTAGCCACGGCCAGCGCGAACGGCGCGCCCCCCGATTCGTCCAGCAGCTTTTCGTAGAAGTCGGCCATCCAGAGGATGACCAGGAAGAGCGCGATGAACCAGGACCAGTCGACGCTGACCTTGATCCCGCGGAAATGGAAGAGGGTGATCGACCCACCGCCGAGCATGGCCCCATGGTAAGCGGCTAGCTTCCCGGCGCAATGTCCAGCGAAGGCAATTGGCTGCGGGAGCGACTCGAGGAACTGGAGCGGATCGAGCGCCCGTCGGCCTCCGAGGGCGAGCGCGAGGCGGCCGAGTGGGTGGTCGAGAGGTTCGGTGAGCTCGGCGCGGAGGCGCGGATCGAGGCCGAGCCCGCCCACGGCACCTACTGGTGGCCGCTGGGGATCGGGGCCTTCCTTGGCTCCCTGGGCGCGATTGCGGCGCTGCGCGGACGCCGGCTGCTGGGCACGCTGCTGGCCGCGGCCGGGGCGGCCGGGATGGCCGACGACTTCCCGCCCGGCCAACGACGGATGCGCCGCCTGCTCCCGGTGCGCACCACGTACAACGTCGTCTGCGAGCTCGGCGACCCCCGGGCCGAGCGCACGATCGTGATCAGCGCCCACCATGACGCTCCCCACTCCGGCCTCGTCTTCCACCCCGCCCTGCCCGAGTTCGCCGACCGCCTCGGGATGCTCGACCGCACCGACACCAGCCCGCCGCTGATGGCGCCGGTGGTCGGCGGCCCGGTCCTGGCCGCGCTCGGGGCGCTGACCGGCCGCCGCTTCCTCACCAAGCTCGGGCTCATCCTCGGCATCGGCAGCATGGCGGCGATGGCCGACATCGGCAGCCGCGACTCGGTCCCCGCCGCAAACGACAACGGCACCGCCGTGGTCGCCCTGCTGGCACTGGCGCAGCGTTTCCTCGCCGACCCGCCCGCGGGGGTGCGGGTGATCCTGCTCTCGACCGGCTCGGAGGAGAGCTTCAGCGAGGGAATGAAAGCCTTCGGCGAGCGCCACTTCGAGGCGCTGCCACGCGAGAGCACCTTCTTCCTCTGCCTCGAGACCCTCGGCGCCACCCACCTGCTCGCCCTGCAGGGCGAGGGCTTCCTGAAGATGCGCGACTACCCGCCCCGCGCCCTCGCCTACGTCGAGCGGGTCGCCGAAGAGCTCGGCATCTGGCTCTACCCCAACCTGCGCACCTACAACGGCACCGACGCGCTCGAGCCGCGGGTCGCCGGCTACGAGACGGTGGCGCTCTGCAGCTGCACCGACAAGAAGCAACCGGGCCGCTATCACTGGCCCAACGACGTCGCGGCCAACGTCGATTTCGGGACCCTGGAACGGGCGATCGAGATCAGCGACTCGGCCACTCGCCGCCTCGGCCGCGACTGGCTTTAAGTGACGAATTGCAACGTGACGAATTCCGACTACGCCCTCGGGATTTGGCGCTATAGCATCCGGCGCCGTGCCATCCCATGACGTACTCGTAATCGGGGCCGGACTCGCCGGCCAGCGTGCCGCTCTCGCCGCCGCCGAGGAAGGCGTTTCGGTCGGGATCATCAGCAAGGTCCACCCGGTGCGCTCCCATTCCAACGCGGCCCAGGGCGGGATCAACGCGGCCCTGAACCCCGGCGACTCCTGGGAGTCCCACGCCTTCGACACGATCAAGGGCTCCGACTACCTCGGCGACCAGGACGCGATCGAAATCATGACCCGCGAGGCGCCGGAGGAAATCCTTCACCTCGAGCACCTCGGCGTCACCTTCCATCGCAACGAGGAGGGGAAACTCGGCACCCGCGCCTTCGGCGGCGCCTCCGCCGCCCGCACCTACTACGTCGCCGACATCACCGGCCAGGCGATCATGCATGTGCTCTACGAGCAGCTGATGAAGTACTCCGAGCAGATCGCCCGCTACGAGGAGTGGTTCTCCAGCTCGCTGGCGATCGACGAGAACGGCGAGTGCTGCGGCGTCGTCACCCGCAACGTCGCCGACGGCCGGATGGAGCTCTTCCAGGCCAAGTCGGTGATCCTCTGCACCGGCGGCAACGGCCAGGTCTGGCAGCCGACCACCAACGCTCTGATCTGCACCGGCGACGGCATCGCGATGGCCTACCGGGTCGGCGCCAAGCTGATGGACATGGAGATGATCCAGTACCACCCGACGACGCTGGCGGGCAAGGGCTTCCTGATCACCGAGGGCGCCCGCGGCGAGGGCGCGCACCTGCTCAACGCCAACGGCGAACGCTTCATGGAGAAGTACGCGCCGAACAAGATGGAGCTGGCCTCGCGCGACGTCGTCTCCCGCGCCGAGCAGACCGAGATCAACGAGGGTCGCGGCTTCCCCGACGGGACCGTCGCGCTCGACATCACCGTGGTCCCGAAAAAGCGTGTACACGAGGCGCTGCGCGAGATCGTCCTCGTCGGCCGCGACTTCGCCGGCGTCGACATCACCCGCGAACCGATCCACATCAAGCCGGGCAACCACTACACGATGGGTGGGGTCAAGACCGACGTCGACGGCCGCACCGACATCCCCGGCCTGTACTCGGCCGGCGAGACCGCCTGCGTCTCGGTCCACGGCGGCAACCGCCTCGGCGCCAACTCGCTGCTCGACACTCTGATCTTCGGCAAGCGCTCGGGCCGCGACGCCGCCGCCCGCGCCAAGCGGATCGACGCCACCCGGCCCTCGAAGAAAGTGCTCGAGGATGAGGAGAACCTGATCGCCGACATCGTCTCCCGCGAGAAGGGCTCCGGCCGCCGGATCTCCGAGATCAAGCGCGAGCTGGGCGAGACGATGGACGGCAAAGTCGCCGTATTCCGCGACGAGGCCGGGATCCAGGAAGCGCTGGAGATCGTGAAACGCCTGAAGGAGGAGGCGAAGACCGCCTACATCGACGACCACGGCAGCGTCTTCAACCAGGATCTGCTTGGCGCGATCGAGCTCGGGTACATGCTCGACAACGCCGAGTGCACCTGCGTCGCCGCGCTGGAGCGCAAGGAGAGCCGCGGCGCCCAGTACCGCACCGACTACCCGGAGCGAAACGACGAGGAGTGGCTCAAACACATCGATCTCGAGATGACCGACGACGGCCCGGAGATCTCCTACTCCGAGGTCACGATCACCCAGTGGGAACCGCAAGAGAGGACCTACTAATGGCCGAGTACACGATCAAAGTCCGGCGCTTCCAGCCCGAGAGCGGCGAGGGGCCCTACTGGGAGGAGTTCAACGTCGACCTCGAGCCCTCGCTCTCGGTCCTCGACGGCCTGCTGCAGGCCAAGGACCGCGAGGACGGCTCGCTGGCCGTGCGCTGCTCCTGCCGCGCCGCGATCTGCGGCTCCTGCGGGATGAAGATCAACGGCCAGTCCGGCCTCGGCTGCAAGACCCAGATCGGCGAGGCGCAGGAGCTGGCCGACAAGAAAGCCGACGCCGTTGGCGGGGGCTCCGCCGGCAACCCGATCGTGATCGAGCCGATGGGCAACATGCCGGTCGTCAAGGACCTGGTCACCGACATGGAGTCGACCCACTGGACCAAGATCCGCCGCGTCACCCCCTGGCTCCTGCCGCACGGCGAGCCGCCCGAGCGCGAGTACGTCGTCGAGCCGGAGTCGATGATCGACATCACCCAGTCGATGGCCTGCATCCAGTGCGGCGCCTGCGTCTCCAGCTGCCTCTCGATGGAAGCCGACCCCGACTTCATCGGCCCGGCGGCGCTGGCCAAGGCCTACCGCTTCGTCGGCGACCCGCGCGACGCCGAGACCCACGAGCGCCTGCACGACCTGGCCGACGACCCGCACGGGATCTACGACTGCACCCACTGCTTCAGCTGCATCGACGCCTGCCCCAAGGGCGTGGCGCCGATGGACCAGATCATGCGCCTGCGCCGCAAAGCCGGCGAGGAGGGGATCGAAGACCCCAACAGCGGCCACGACCACGAGATGGCCTTCGTCAAGATCATCGAGAAGAAGGGCACCCTGGACGAGTCGCTGCTGCTGCAGGAGTCCTTCGCGCCCGGCGTCAAAGGCAAGCTGAAACCGAGCAAACGGGCGATCCGGGAAATGCTGGGCTCGCTCCCGACGGCGATCCGCGGGATCAAAACCGGCAAGATGCGCTCGCTTTCGAAGCTGATCCCCGGCGTCCACCACAAGCTTCCCGACCAGGACGACGTGAAAGCGATCTACGCCCACGCCGAGGAGCACAGCGAGGAATTCAACCTGTACATCAAGGGCGAGGAGGGTGAGCTCGTCGACGAGAACGTCGAGAAGGGCATCGAGCGCTCTACCGATCCCGACACCGCGGAGGCGAAATGATGGCCGATCAGATCAAAGTCGCCTACTGGCCCGGCTGCGTCTCGCGCGGCTTCACGCCCGAGCTGCACGGCTCGATGGCGCTGGTCGCCCAGAAGCTCGGCATCGAGCTGGTCGAACTCGACCGCGCCAACTGCTGCGGCGCCGGCGTGATCGCCGAGCACAACCAGGAGCTGGCCGACACCCTCAACGCCCGCACCTTCGCGCTGGCCCAGCAGACCGGGCTCTCGATGATGAACATCTGCTCGACCTGCCAGGGAGCGCAGTCGGAGTGCCAGCAGCGGCTCGACGCCGACTCGGCCTACCGCGCCCACATCAACGAGACCCTCTCCGGTCAGGGCCTCTCCTACGAGAAGGACCAGAACGGGTTCACCAACAAGAACTTCCTCTGGCTGCTGGTCGAGGACTACGGCCTCGATCGCCTCGAGGAGCAGGTCGTGCGACCCCTCAGTGGCCTCCGCGTCGGCCCCTTCTACGGCTGCTACATCGTGCGGCCGAAGGAACGGCTCGGCTACGGCGAGTTCCCCGACCGCGACATCTACCTCGAGAAGGTGATCGAGGCGCTCGGCGGCCAGGTCGTCGAGTACGACGGCGCCCGCAAGTGCTGCGGCTTCCCGGTGATCACGATGAACCGCGAGACTTCGCTGCGCCAGGCCGGCACCCACGTCGGCGACGCGATCGACGCCGGTGCCGACTGCCTCGTCACCCCCTGCCCGCTCTGCCATCTCAACCTCGACATGCAGCAGCCCGAGGCGGCCAAGGTCGTCAACCGCGACCTCGGCCTCGCCGTCCTCCACCTGCCGCAGCTGGTCGGCCTCGCCCTCGGCGCCGAGCCGAAGGAGCTGGGGATGAGCAAGCACATCGCCTCGACCGGCTGGGTCGAGGAGCGCCTCACCGCCGGCGCCGCGGCTTAGGCGTCGAACCTCGCCTGAGGGCGAACGCAAAGGGGCCGCGCCGAAGCGCGGCCCCCTGGTGCGACGCGGCTATTTGCCCGCGATGTAGAGCGATTCTCCTTCCGCCACGCCGGTCAGGGTCAACTGCGCCGAGTGCGTCAGGAAGGTGGGGCATGCGCCTTCCGGAGACTCTTCGACCAAGGACCATTTGCCGAACGTGTTCATCTGGGTCGGTTTTTCTTTGCTGCCGTTGAACACCCGGAACTGGAGGTCGCCGGGCGTGTAGATGCACGTCGCGGCGCTCTGGATCCGCAGCAGCGGCGTTCCTTTGCTCGACTTCGCCAGATCGAGGAAGCCCTGCGGCGCTTCGGCTCCGGTGTACTGGAACTGGGAAGCGTCGTAGGGCGGGTTTTCGAAGCTGACGACGGCTTCCGGTTCTTCCGGGAAGGTCGTCGAGCAGCCTTCTTTCGATCCGAACTCGAGGCTCGAGATGCCGTTGCCGGTGCTCGTTCCGTCTTCGTTGAATTCACCCGAGTACTCCCCCTGGGGGCAGGTGACCGTGAGTTTCGGTTCCCCCGCGGATTTGAAGCTGGCGACCGTTTCCGGCAGTAGCGAGCCGGTCACTTTGATGCCGCCGAACCCTTCCCCTTTCGGGCAGGTGAGGCCGCCTTCGACCAGGGCCGGTTCGGCCTTGCAGAGGACGGTGCCGCCACCGCCTTCTTCTTCTTCGCCACCGCCTTCTTCTTCTTCTTCGCCACCGCCTTCTTCTTCGCCACCTTTGCCCGCGATGTAGAGCGGCTGTTCTTCGCTCCCCGTCAAACCGAGGTGCGCGGAGGCGCTGAGCACTGCCGGGCATTCCCCTTTCGGTGACCCTTCGAGCAGATTCCATTTGCCCGACATGACCATCTCGGTTGGACTGCCGTTGGTGACCTGGAAGTCGAGGCTTTCAGGCTCATAGATGCAGTCCAGCAGACCGAATTCCGGCCTCTGGATATGCAGCAGCGGCGGCGCTTCGTCTTCCCTGCGGAGCTCGAAGGAGCCCTGCGGCGCACCCGGGCCCGTGTACACGAACCTGGAGGCGTAGTAGGGCGGGTTGTCGAACCCGACGTTCACCGCCGGTTCTTCCGGGAAGGTGGATTTGCAGGGTTCCCCTTCGGCGCCGAAGTGGAAACCGGAGATGCCACCGAAGATGCCGGTTCCGTCTTCGTCGAACTGACCGGCGAAGAATCCGTCGGTGCAGGTGATGGAGACTTCCGGGCCCGACAGCGATTCGAAGGTGGCAACGGTTTTCGGCATCACCGCACCGAAGATCGTGCCGCTGAACCCCTGGCCTTTCGGGCAGGTGAGCACGCCTTCGACTTCTTCCGGCGCGACTCTGCAAAGGACGGTGCCGCCTTCTTCTTCTTCACCGCCTTCTTCTTCGTTCCCGTTTATCTGAGCGATCGCGGCGTCGGCGGCTTTGACGATCGAGGCCGGCAGATCGTGGTAGCCGAGCTGCCTGACGGCGGCCTGACCGCCTTCTTTCGCCACCGCGAAGGCGAGGTAGTCGTGGACGGTCGTCGCCGCTTTCTCGGTGAAACGGTCGGTAGCGGCGATGTCATAGGTCAGGGTGCAGATCGGGTAGGCGTTTTTCGCGACTTCACCGATGTTCGGGTCGGACCCGTACACCTGCGACCAGTCGAGATTGACGCCGCCTGCCCAGCCCGCCGGGCGGGTGTATTTGGCCGCCCCGCAATTTGCTTCACTTTCGCTCGTCGCCGGGCTGGCGAATTTGACGCCGTTGTGGACGTCGATGATCTGTTTCGGCGCCTGCAGCTCGGCTTCCGGGAGCGAACCGTAGGTGATCGTCCCCGGGGTTTCCCTCACGTACGCGAGGGGGCCGAACTCGCCTTCTTTACCGGGTCCCGAGACGGTCGTGACCGGACCTTCCCCTTCCTGGCAAGCCGCTTTTCTCGGCCATTCCGTGTTGGGGGTGGCTTCGCCGCCGAACGGCGCCTGCAGCTGTGCCCAGGTTCGTTTCGCTTCCCCGGTGCAGGCGAGAGGAGCGGGGTTGATCGAGTTCAGGTAGTGCTTGAGCTGGTAGGTGGTGCCGGCGCTGTCGTCACGAACGATGCGGGTGATCGCCTGGTCGCAGTCGCCGCCCAGGTTCGGGTCGGAAGCCGCGTTCAGCTGTCGCCAGTTCTTCAGCTCGCCGCTGAACACTTTCTGCAGCTGGGCGCTGTTGATCCGGGACACTTCGCAAGCGGAGTGCGCGGGCAGCACCGGCGGATGGACGACGATCGCGATCGAGGTTTGCGTCACCGGCACGACTGCCAAGTCGCTGCCGAGCGCCGCTTTCATTTTCGCCATCATCGTTCCTTCTTCGCCCGCCGGTCCCGCGGGAGCGATGTCGGTGCCGATGAAGTTGGCGAGGAAGCCGAGGTCTTTGACATGAAGGCTTCCGTCTTCAGCACCCCAGTGCCGCAAGGCGGCTGGACTTCCGAGCGAGACGTAATTCACTTTTGGCGTGCCTCCGCTGCCCTGGCTGCCGCTGCAGGCATGCGAATCCGACGAACCGTTGAAGCCGAGTTCGCCTTCCCCAGACCATCGCAGTTGCGCCTGCGTCTGTAGGAATGCACCCGCGCCTCTCACATGGCCTCCCGAGCACTGTTCACCGAGAGCCGAGGCACCGGCGGCGTTCATTGCCGCGACGGCACCGAGCAAAGCGAGAGCGCAGGCGAAAAGCGCGCATCGGCGCCATGCCAAAGCCCACACCTCCGTGCGTTCAATCATTGGTTTCTCCCTTATGTGTGAAGCCACGGCCCCCTGGCCGTAGCTGGTTCCTGCCCGTCCAGTGACGGAATGGACCTTTAATCAGGAGAACTACGAGAAGTTGCGGCCGTCGTCACACGAAAAACGCTCCTAGCGGGTTCGATAGCCTGGCCTCCAAGTGCTCCCTCTTGCCGCCGGCGACACGGCCTCGGTACTGACCGATCTGTTCGTCGTCCTGCTCGCGGCGAAGCTCGGGGACGAGGTCTTCAAGCGGATCGGGCAGCCGGCGATCGTCGGCGAGATCCTCGGCGGATTATTGGTCGGGCCTTCGGTGCTGGGGCTGGTCGAGGTCGGCGAGGTACTGCGGGTCTTCTCCGAGCTGGGCGTCGTCTTCCTGCTCTTCTGGGTCGGGCTGGAGACGCGGCTCTCGGAGATGCGGGCGGTCGGCAAGGTCGCGGTCGCGGTCGGATCGGCCGGCGTCGTCGTCCCCTTCCTCGCCGGGATCGGCTTCGGGCTGGCGCTGGGCGAAGACACCGACACCAGCGTCTTCCTCGGCGCGGCGCTGGCGGCGACCAGCGCCGGGATCACCTCGGCCACCTTCCTCGACCTCGGCATCGGCCGCACCCGGGCGGCGCGCACGGTGCTCGGCGCCGCGGTCGTCGACGACATTCTCGCCCTGATCCTGCTTTCGGTCGCGGTGGGGATGGCGGCCGAGGGTGGCGTCGACGCCGGCAAGATCCTGCTCGCCCTCGGCATCGCGGTCGCCTTCGTCGCCTTCGTCGCCTTCGGCGGCGCGCGCCTGCTTTCCAGTCGGCCACGACTGCTGGAGACGCCGCGGTTCGCCGAGTCATCACTGCTGCCGGCGGTGATTCTCTGCCTCGGGCTCGCCGCTTTTGCCGCCAACATCGGCCTTGCAGCGCTAATCGGCGCCTTCCTCGCCGGGATGATCGTCGCCGAGACCAAAGACCACACCTCGATCGAGGAAGAAGTGCGGCCGCTCTACGCCTTCTTCCCGCCTTTCTTCTTCGCCTTCATCGGCATCGAGCTCGACCTCGGGGCGCTGCTGGACGGCCACGCGCTCTGGCTGCTGGCGGCGATCACCATCATCGCCGCGGCGACCAAGCTCGTGCCCGCCTATCTGGCGGCGCGCCCGCTTGGCCGTGGCCAAGCGGCGATCGTCGGCGTCGGCATGGTCCCCCGCGGCGAGGTGGGGATCGTGATCGCCTCGATCGGCGCCGCCGAGGGGGTCGTCGACGCCGAGCTGTTCGCCGTCGTCGTCGGCATGGCGGTGCTGACGACGCTACTGGCGCCGTTTGGGCTGCGCCGCCTCAGCCGCGGTTCAGAAGCCCGCGCTGGATGAGCAGCTCGCCCAGCTGGACAGTGTTGGTGGCGGCTCCCTTACGCAGGTTGTCGGAGACGACCCAGATGTCGAGGGCGCGCTCGTTGCCGGGGTCGCGACGGATGCGGCCGACGAAGACGTCGTCCTTGCCGGCGGCGTCGATCGCCATCGGGTAGCGGCCCGCTCCCGGGTCGTCGACGACGGTGATCCCCGGCGCGGCGGCGAGCAGCTCGCGCGCCCGCTCGGGCTCGAGCGGCTCGCGGGTCTCGACGTTGACCGCCTCGGAGTGGCCGGTCTCGACCGGGACCCGCACGCAGGTGGCGCTGACCCGGATCTCGGGGTCGCCGAGGATCTTGCGGGTCTCGTTGATCAGCTTGCGCTCCTCGTCGGTGTGGTCATCACCATCGGCGAAGCTGCCGGCCTGGGCGAGGGCGTTGAAGGCGATCTGGTGCGGGTAGATCTGCGCCGCGGGAACGTCGTAGCCGCCGACCACGGCGCGCGCCTGGGCGCGCAGCTCGTCGATCGCCCCCTTGCCGGTGCCGGAGACCGCCTGGTAGGTGGAGATCACCAGCCGCTCGATCCCGGCCGCGTCGTAAAGCGGTTTCAGGGCAACGACCATCTGCATCGTCGAGCAGTTGGGGTTGGCGATGATCCCCTTGTGGCCCTCGAGGGCGTCGGGGTTGACCTCGGAGACGACCAGCGGCACGTCGTCTTTCATCCGCCAGTAGCTGGTGTTGTCGACCACCGTCGCCCCGGCGGCGACCAGCTTCGGGGTCCACTCGGCGCTGACCGAGCCGCCAGCTGAGGAGAGCACGAGGTCGAGACCCTGGATCGAATCGTCGCTCACCGCCTGGACCGTCAGCACCTTGCTCCCGAACTCGATCGTCTTGCCGGCCGAGCGCTCGGAAGCCAGCGGCCGCAGCTCGGCGACCGGGAAGTCGCGCGCCGCCAGCAGCTCGAGGATCGCCGAGCCGACGAGGCCCGTCGCGCCCAGCACTCCGACTCTGTAGCCGTCGCTCATCCGATTCCTCCGGACGGGCTAGCCGGCGACCGTCGGCCGGTGATCGGGGCCGGTCGGGTCCTCGGGCTGGATCGCGTCCTCGCCGAGCTCGAACGCCTTGTGCAGGGCGTTGACGGCGTCGGCGACGCGGTCGGCGGGGATGACGCACGAGATTTTGATCGGCGAGGTGGAGATCATCTCGATGTTGATCCCTTCCTCGCCGAGGACTTTGAAGACTTTTGCGGCGACGCCCGGGTGGGAGCGCATGCCGGCGCCGACGATCGAGACCTTGCCGATCTGCTCGTCGGCCAGCACCTTGGTCGAGACGTCGCCGAGCGCGGCGATCGTGTCCCTCGCGGTCGGCAGGTCGGAGCGGTCGACGGTGAAGGAGAGGTCGGCGAGCTGATCGTCGCCGACCGGCTCGTTCTGGATGATCACGTCGACGTTGACGTTGGCCTCGGCCAGCGCGCCGAAGACGCGGCCGGCGACGCCGGGCTCGTCACGGAGGCCGTTGAGGGTGACGCGGGCCTCCGAATCGGAGTGGGTGACTGCGGTTACGAAAGGGTTCTCCATGGTCTCTTCCTCTGAGACGACGAGGGTACCGGGACCGTCCTCGAAGCTGCTGCGGCAGTGGATGCGGACGCCATGGTTGCGCGCGTACTCGACCGAGCGCAGCTGCAGCACCCCGGCGCCGGAGGCCGACATCTCCAGCATCTCCTCGAAGGAGACGCGGTCGAGCTTGTGGGCGTCGGCGACGATCCGCGGGTCGGCGCTGTAGACGCCCGAGACGTCGGTGTAGATCTCACAGACGCTGGCCCGCAGAGCGGCGGCGAGGGCGACCGCGGTGGTGTCCGAGCCGCCGCGCCCGAGGGTGGTGACGTCGCGGCTCTCGGTCGAGACCCCCTGGAAGCCGGCGACGAGGACGATCCGGTCCTGCTGCAGCGCATCGCTGATGCGGTCGGCGCGGACGTCGATGATCCGCGCCTTGGTGTGGGAGGAGTCGGTGACGATCCCCGCCTGCGAGCCGGTCAGCGAGATCGCCTCGTGGCCCATGTCGTGGATCGCCATCGCGCAGAGCGCGCAGGAGATCCGCTCCCCGGTCGAGAGCAGCATGTCCATCTCCCGCTCCACCGGGCGCTCGGAGATCTCGTGCGCCTGCTCGACCAGTTCGTCGGTCGTCTTGCCGCGGGCGGAGAGGACGGCGACGACGCGGTTGCCGGCCTCGCGGGCGGCGACGACCCGCGCCGCGGCGCGCCTGATCTGCTCGGCGCCGGCGACCGAGGTGCCGCCGAACTTCATCACCACGATGTCGGATTGGTCTCCAGGCATGGTTGGCCTGAGGATAGTCGCCGCCCGGCTCGGGCGAAGCGGACGGATAAAGGCTTCAGACGGGTTGCCGATAACGATCGTTCATGGAGCCGAAGACCAGTCAGCTGCCGATCGCTCGGTCACTGGAGGACGGCTCCCCGCAGAGCGAGCGCCTGCTGGTCGCCAGCCGTCTCGCCAGCAGCCTCGCCTCCGCCCACCAGCCGGAAGAGGTGGCGGCGGAGGCGGTGCGCCAGCTGCACGAGCACTTCGACTACTACCTGGCGGTGGTCCAGCGGCTCGACCCCGACGGCAACCTGCGGGTCGTCACCGCCGCCGGGCCGCTGGCCGAAACCGAGGACTTCCTCGCCCGTGAGCAGCCGGTCGAGATCGGCGTCAACGGGCGCGTCGCCCGCTCCGGTCGCGCGGCGATGGTCAACGACACCCGGCTCGACTCCGACTACCTCTCCCGCAACCCGCGGACCGACCCCGGCTCCGAGCTCTCGCTGCCGATCCCAGTCGCCGGCAGCACCTGGGGGGTGATGAACCTCGAGCAGCGGGAACCGGGCGCCTTCACCGACGAGGACCTGCTGCTCGCCCACATCGTCGCCACGCAGGTCGGGTCGGCGATCTACCGTTGCCAGCTGGTCGGCGAACTGGAGGGAGCCTTCCTCTCGACGATCGGGGTGCTGGCCGACGCGGTCGAGCTGCAGGACGACTACACCGGCGAGCACTCCAACGAGGTCGCCGAGCTGGCGCTCAGGGTCGGCGAGCGAATGGGGATGGGCGGCGACGAGCTGGAACGGCTGCGCTACGGCGCCCTGCTGCACGACGTCGGCAAGATCGGCATCCCGGGGGAGCTGCTGCGCAAGCCCGGGCCGCTAACGGCAGAGGAGCGCGAGCGGATGAACGAGCACACCGCGATCGGCGCCCGGATGCTGGAGCGAATCCCCTTCCTCGCCCCGGTCGCGCCGCTGGTCCGCTCTGCCCACGAGCGCTTCGACGGCGGCGGTTACCCGGACGGGCTGGCCGGGGCCGAGATCCCGCTCGGGGCGATGATCATCGCCACCTGCGACGCCTTCCACGCGATGACCTCGGACCGCAGCTACCGCCAGGCGATGCCGCAGGAGCTGGCGATCCGCGAGCTGCGAGAGCACTCGGGGACCCAGTTCGACCCCGCCGTCGCCGCCGCTCTGATCGCCGAGCTGGACTGAGCTACTCGGCCGAGCCGCCGAGGTTGCCGAGCATCGCCTGTTCGGCCATCCGGATCAGGCCAAGACCGCTGTGGGGGCGCATGTCGCTGCTGCGAACCCGGACGTGCGAGCCGTGTGGGCCCACCACCTCGACGATCGTGCAGACGTCGCCGATTTCGCAGTCGTCGCCGTAGTCGTTCTCGATCGCCTCCATCTGTTCGGCCACGACCCGGCCGACCTTGCTCTGGTCAAGCGACATCTGAAGCTCCTTCCTCCTGCTGGTCTTCGAACACGGACCGCTGACCATAACGTGACGCTGATCACACTTGAAGATATATCGAAGCGATATATATGATCGCAGTATGGAGCACCTGAGCCCCACCGCCTACGTGATCCTCGGCTTCGTCCGCACCGAACCGCGCTCGGGGTACGAGATCAAAGCCCTGGTCGACAACACGACCCGGTTCTTCTGGGCGGCCAGCTACGGCCAGATCTACCCGGAGCTGAAACGGCTCTCCGAAGCGGGGCTGATCGTCGGCTCCGACTCCCCCACCGGCGGCCGCAAGCGGACGGTCTACGAGATCACCGCCGACGGCGAGGAGGAGCTGCGGGCTTGGCTGCGCCGGGCGCCGGAGACCTTCGAGATGCGCGACGAAGGGCTGCTGAAACTGTTCTTCGCTGACGCGCTGACGCGCGAGGAGGCAGTTGAGATCCTGCGCGCGATGCGAGCCAAGCGGCTCGCCGTCAACCAGCAGTTGCAGGCGATCAAGGACCTGAAAGGCGAGATCGAGGACCCCTTCCCGATGATCGTCCTGCAGGGAGGCTTGGAGTTCACTCAGTGGTTCGGCGATTGGTGCGAGCGGATGGAGTCCCGGCTCCTCGATTCCGCTCCCGAGAAAAGGAGCGATTGATGTTCGATTACCTGGCGCGGCTCGCGGACGGCAAAGCGAAACGGGTGGCCCTGCTGGCGCTCGTCTTCTTCCTCGTCGCGGGGGCGGTCGGCGGCGGCGTCGCCGACCGGCTCGACCCCTACGGCGCCGAGGACCCGGCGACCGAGACGGTGCAGGCGATGGACCGGCTCGAGGAAGCCGGCCTGCGGATCCCGGCGGTGATCGCGGTGGTCGAGAACGCGCCGGTCGCCAAGCCGGCGACCCGGCAGCGGGTCGAGGCGCTGGAGCAGCAGGTGCGCGAACGGCCCGACGTCGCCTCGGTGACCGGCTACTACGACACCGGCGCCAAGGCCTTCGTCGCCAAGGACGGCCAGTCGACCTACTTCGCCGTGGCCCTGAAGGCGACCGAGGACAAGCCCTGGCAGGAGGCCGGGGCCGAGATCGCCGACGAACTCTCGGCCGAGCCGGGCGTGCTGGTCGGCGGCGCCGCGGTCGCCCAGGAGCAGGTCAACAAGCAGGTCGAGGAAGACCTGAAAAAGGCCGAGCTGCTCGCTTTTCCGCTCCTGTTCCTGCTCTCGCTGCTGTTCTTCCGCAGCCTCGTCGCTTCGGTGTTGCCGCTGATGATCGGCGGCCTGGCGATCGTCGGCACCTTCCTGATCCTGCGGCTGGCCAGCGAAGTCGGCTCGATCTCGATCTTCGCGCTCAACCTGACCACGGCGCTGGGCCTGGGGCTGGCGATCGACTACAGCCTCTTCATCGTCTCCCGCTATCGCGAGGAGATCGCCAAGAGCGGCCCCGGGCTGGAGGCGATGAAGCGGGTGCTGGCGACCGCCGGGCGCACCGTCTTCTTCTCCTCGCTGACGGTGGCGGCGGCGCTCGCCTCGCTGCTGGTCTTCCCGCAGCGCTTCCTCTACTCGATGGGCCTTGGCGGCGCGCTGGTGGCGCTGTTCGCGGCGCTGATCTCACTGACCGTGCTTCCAGCGGTGCTCACCTTGCTCGGCGCCCGGGTCAACGCCGGCGCGCCGAAGTTCCTCCAGCGCCGGGCGGCGGCCGACGCCCGCCCCGACGAGCACGGCTTCTGGTACCGGCTCTCGCGCTTCGTGATGCGGCGGCCGCTGCCGATCGCGACGCTCTCGGCCGTCTTCCTGATCGTCCTCGGCCTGCCCTTCCTGCAGATCAAGTTCAACACGGTCGACCCGGAGGTGCTGCCGGAGTCGGCCAGCGCCTACCAGACCTACCAGCAGGTCAGCACCGAATTCCCGCCCTACCACGAAACCCCGATCTGGATCGACGTCGAAGGCGGCGGCCCGAAAGCCGCGGCGCAGGTTGCGGCCGAGGTGCGCGGGGTCGACGGCGTCGCCGAAGTGCAGCCGCCGCAGCGCCTGGCGCCGGGTGTGACCGCGCTGCAGGTGGTTTCCGCCAACCCCTTCATCTCGGAGGCGAGTCAGACCACGGTGAAGGAGATCCGCGAACTGCGGGCCCCGCCCGGCACCACGGTTCTGGTCGGCGGCGCCACCGCTGACTTCATCGACTTCCAGTCGAGCCTGACCGAGCACTTGCCGATCGCGCTGGCGATCGTGATCGCGGCGACCCTGATCATCCTCTTCCTGATGACCGGCTCGGTGATCCTGCCGATCAAGTCGCTGATCATGAACTTCCTCAACCTCAGCGCCGTCTTCGGCCTGCTGGTGCTGATCTTCCAGGACGGGCGGCTGGAGGGCTTCCTCGACTACTCCAGCCCGGGGGCGATCGAGCAGACGATGCCGATCCTGCTCTTCGCCGTCGCCTTCGGCCTCTCCACCGACTACGCGGTCTTCCTCCTCTCGCGGATCAAGGAGGCGCGCGACCACGGTGCCTCGGACTCGGAGTCGGTGGCGATCGGGCTGGAGCGAACGGGGCGGATCGTCACCGCCGCGGCGCTGCTCTTCGCCGTCGCGATGGGCGCCTTCGCCACCTCGCAGATCATCTTCATCAAGGAGAACGGCGTCGGCACGGCGCTGGCGGTCCTGATCGACGCCACCATCATCCGCGCCCTGCTCGTCCCCTCGCTGATGGAGCTGCTCGGCAAGTGGAACTGGTGGGCGCCCGCGCCGCTGCGGCGGCTGCACGAGCGCTGGGGGATCAGCGAGACGGATATACCACCGGCGCGGATATGAGCTCGCTCCCGGAGGCGTCGAGGGCGACGAGACGCTGCGGGCCGCGAGTCCGGTCGGCGTCGAGCACGAAGCCGCCGTTGTGGACGGTCACGTCCGTCGTCCCCCCTTCTCGGTATTCGACCCTGACAAGAGCGACGCTCGCGTCGACCAGGCCGAACCAAACCGATCTGCCCAGCGGGCCGCGCAGGACCCACGGCGCCTTTTCCAGGTCGCTGCGCCATTCGCGCGGCTTACGGCACTCGCCGGCGTGGTGTCCGTAGTCGAAGCAGATCCAGCCGCGCTGGCGGTACGCGTAGAGGCGCTCCTCGCCGGACGCCGCCACCACCGAGACTTCGTCGGGGGCGCTGTAGTTGGGGGCGGGCTGCAGCCAGCTTGGCACCGCCTTGCCCGAGAGCTGCCGCCCGGGAGTCTTGCCGCCGTGGAGGAACGACTCGAGGGCTGGGTCCAGCAATCCCATCGCGGCGGTTGCGACCGCACCGCCCAGCACCAGGCAAGCGAGAGCCGTCGCCAGTGGCGTCCAGCGGCGTCCAGCGGCGGTGCCCCGGCTCGCCGCGACGGCCATCGCGGCCCGGATTCGCTCGCGGTCGGGACGCATGTGCTCGATCCCTTCGGCGTGCTTGCGAAGTGCTCCCTCAACCGAATCGCGCCTCATCGAATCGCCTCCTGCTTCGTGATTTGACCTACCGCGGTTTCCCGGCCGCCTTTCGACTCGTCAGCCTCGGCCTGCTCTCGGAGGCGGGCCAGTCCCCGGCTCAACAGGGACCGGACGGTGCCGCGGCGCGAGCGGATCGCGGCGGCGATCTCCTTGTCGTTGAGCCCGTAGACGAAGTGGAGGCCGAGGACCAAGCGCTGGCGTTCGCTCAGCTGCGCCAGGGCCTGGATCAGCCAGTCGCGCTCGCCGAGGCTCTGCGGGAAGGTCGCCTCCACCTGCAGTTCGTGCTCGACGTCCTCGTAGGGATGCCAGTCATGCCGCTTGCGCTTCTTTGCGGCACGCTTGATCTCGGCGGCGCAGATCCGGTAGGTCCAGGCGTCGAATCGGTCGGCGTCGCGCAGCTTCGGCAGTCCACGTAGGACCCGGATAGCCACCTCCTGCCCCACGTCTTGCGCCAGGTTCGGGTCTCCCAGCGAGAAGGTCGCGAGCCTCAGGCCCGCCGTGTAGGCGCGCTCGGCGACCCACTCCTTCGCCTCCAGGTCACCCCGATTCGAACGGAAGACCCGCGCGGTGACCATGTCCTGCTCGCTCAGCTTCGAAGCTTCGATCATCGGCTGCGTGAATGACCCCCGGAGGAGGCCAGGTGTTGCACGCAGCGGGAAGACTTACGCGAAAGCTTGGGAGGCGCGACGCCGCAAGTCGGAATTCAGCATCCCGGTGACTTCGCTCGGCCGGTTGCCGGCCGGCGGGACGGCGGCGCCGATCAGGCCGTCGGCGCGGTAGCCGTAGAGCGGGGCGACGAAGCCGAGGTCGCGGATCTTGCGGACCAGCCTGACGGCGCTCTGGGTGTCGGCGCCAGGGCCACAGAGGATGATCGCGGTCGGGTCCAGCGCGCCGAGGGCGCGGTCGAGCCGCTCGTCGCCGAGCTCGTTGGAGAGAACCAGGACACGGAAGCCGGCGCGGCGCAGGGCAAGGTCGAGGGCCTGGGTGTAGACCTCCTCGGCGCCCTGGCCGTGGCTCGAATCCAGCAGCAGGATCCCGGCGGGGCGGGCGGCGGCGGAGGCGAGGCGGCGGGCGCCGTGCAGCCAGCCGGTCGCCCAGCGGGAGGCGAACTCCAGCTCGGCCTCGCGCTCGGGGTCGGCGGCAAGCTTGTCGATCGCCGGCAGCAGCAGCTCCTCGACCGTCCGCTCCAGCGAGCGCAGGGCGAGGCTCTCCTCTACCGCGCGGTCGGCGGCGGACTCGTCGAAGCTCTCGAAGGCGGCGAAGAGGCTGCCGTCGTTGGCGGGCGCGTCCTGGCGCTGGCGCGCCAGCTCGATCGCCGAGGAGATGTTGCCGGTCTCCGTCAGCGCGTCGCGCAGGGCCTGCAGCTCGACCAGCTCGTAGTTGCGGTGATTGCCCTCGGTCCGCCGCGGTTTCGGGTAGCCGTAACGACGCTCCCAGCTGCGGAGAGTGTTGGGGCTTACGCCGAGAACTTCGGCGGCGGCGTTGGTGCGGATTCCAGGCATTTAGATAAGAAGGTCGATCGGGTGGCTGTGCAGCGCCTTTCGACGCCGGACGAGGATTCTCCCACCGGTTCCGCAGGTTTACACCGGTTATCGACAGATTTCGCAGAAACTGTTAGCGATCTTGCAAAGCGCCCACGCCCACGGGCTGCCCGACTGCGCGTGCTCGCCACATCGCCGCGTCGGCCTTGTGCAGAAGTTCGTCCGCGTCGGTGCCGTGCTCGGGACAGGCGACGACCCCGGCCGAGATCGCGATCCGCAGGCCCCCCGCTTTCTCCAGATCATCGAGCTGACCCAATAGGCGCTCGCACATCTGCACCCCTTCGACCGTGCCGATGTTCGGAGCGAGGACGCAGATCGCGTCCTCCTCGAGGCGGAAGGCTTCGTCGACGATGCGGATGCTGTCGCGCAGGGCGGCGCCGACGATCGAGAGGACCGTCTCCTGGCCGCCTGCAACGTCACCGGGCCGGATGCCGGGGCCAGAGGCGTCGAAGACCGCGAGTCCGAAGGGATGTTTGTAGCGCCGGTTGGTCTCCAGCAGCTGATCGAGCCGGCGGCGCATGTGGCCGGGCCGGTAGAGGCTAGGCAGTTCGCCGGGCTCCTCGGGGGCAGGCACGGGAGGTGCCCCGGACGTGGCCGGCTGCGCGGCGTCGATCGCCGCGGCGGTTACCGAGCCGAACTCCCCCGCCAGCCGCTGCGCGGCTTGGAGGAAGGGCTCCCCATTGGTTCCAATCTCCTCGTGCAAGCTGTTGAGAAGATCGGCGTGCAGCTCCGAGACCTTGAGCGCGATCCGGCTCGCGGGAGAGGCATCGGTTCGGCGGCGGTTGCCCGAGGACTGGTCGGTCACGCAGTGACCTTCGCGAAAGCCCCGGACAGCGGATTTCCGAAAAGCCGCTATTTGCGGCTCGACACTCGTCCAGGACGAATGTCTTTACCCGCTTATTCCAGGCTTCTTCTGCCGGCAAGCGCCTTGCCGAGCGTTACCTCGTCGGCGTGCTCGAGATCGGCCCCGACCGGCAGGCCGCTGGCCAGCCGGGTCACCTTCACCTGGCCACGCAGCATGTCGGCGATGTGCAGGGCGGTGGCCTCGCCGGTGGTGGTCGGGTTGGTCGCCAGCACGACCTCGCCGATGCTGCCGCGCTCGACCCGCCGCCGCAGCTCGCCGATCTTCAGGTCTTCGACGTCAACGCCGTCGATCGGCGAGAGCGCGCCGCCGAGCACGTGGTAGAGGCCGCGGTATTCGTGGGTGCGCTCGATTGGGATCACGTCGGACGGCTCCTCGACCACGCAGATCATCGAGCGGTCGCGGTTCTGGTCGGCGCAAATCCGGCACAGAGGGCCCTCGGCAAGGTTGAAGCATTCTTCGCAGAGGCCGACCTTCTCCTTTACTTCGCGGATCGCCTCGCCGAGGGCGAAGGCCTCTTCGTCGGGGGCGCGCAGCAGGTGGAAGGCGAGCCGCTGCGCGGTCCGCTGGCCGATCCCCGGCAAACGCGAGAGCTCGGCGACGAGGCGCGCGAGCGGTGCCGGCCCGTCGCTCAACCGAGCATGCCCCCCAGGCCGCCGAGGTCGCCGCCGGCGATGCCGCCCATTTTCGAGCTGGCCAGCTCCTGGGCGGCGCGCAGACCCTCGTTGACGGCCGCTTGGACCATCTCCTGCAGCATCTCCGCGTCCTCGGGGTCGATCGCCTCGGGGTCGATGACGATCTCCCTCAGGGTCAGGTCGCCGCCCATCTTGACTTTGACCATGCCGCCGCCGGCACTCGCCTCGACGATCTCGTCTTTGAGTTTCTCCTGCGCCGCCATCATCTCGGCCTGCATCTGCTGCGCCTGTTTCATCAGGCCTTGGATATCGAAGCCTCCGGGACCGCCTCCACGTGCCACCTAACTGACCTCCTCCGCGTCGAACTCGCTCTTCAGCCGCTCCAGCAGCTGCTCCTCGTCAATCTCCTCACTACCCGGGGCCGGCGTGTCCGGCGGCGCCTCCCCCTCCAGCACCACATAAGTGGGCCGCAGCCCCGTCCCGGTCACCGCGGCGAACGCCGCCGCCACCGTATCCCGCTTCTCCGGACTATCAGCGTTGTTTTTCAGGAATTTCAGGTCAGGCGGGAACCCCACCTCGAGACCGCCATCCTCGAAGCTGACCGGGCGCGCGCCTTCGAGGGCGCTGGCGAGTGCCGGTGCGGTCTCCTCCAGTTTCTGCAGGACGGCGGGCCAAACGCGCTGAACATCATCTAGGGACAAGGGCTGCTGGCCGGCGGGTCCTGTCTCCGATTCCGGGCTCTCCCTACCGGGAGAGTCCTCGGAATCGTCGCCACCCGCCGGAGGAGCGTCTTCTGCTGAGGGCTCGGGCGTGGGTGCGGGTTCGGCCTCTTCCTCTTCGTCAGGGGGTGGGTCCCCTGCGGCGACAGGACCTGCGGCCCCAGCGCCCCCGCTCTCCAGGCGCTCGACCCTCCGCAGTAAGCCGGCGGTATCCGGATCAAGATCCGGCCTTGCCGCCTTCAAGAGAGCTATCTCCACTGCCATGCGCGCATCGTCGCCCTCGCGAACCGCGGTGAGCGCGTCCGCCAGCTGGTCGATGGTCCGGATCAGGTTCGCCGGTTTGATGCTGCTGGCCTGGGCCTGCATGCGGGCGGTGTCGGTGGCGGTCACCACGAAGGTGGTCGGCACTTCGCCAGTCGTCTGCACGATCAGCAGGTGGCGCAGGTGGGCGAGGAGGTCGCGGGCGAACTGCGAGGGGTCGCGGCCGGAGCGGGCCATCTTCTCGACCCCGATCAGGACGCCCCTGGGGTCCTCGGCGATCACCGCGTCGACCGCGTCGAAGAGCAGGTCGGCGTCGGCGGCGCCGAGCATCTCCAAGACGTCCTTGAGTTCGACGTTCTCGCCGCCGAAGGCGACCAGCTGGTCGAGGGTGCCGAGCGCGTCACGGAAGCTGCCGGAGGCCGAGCGGGCGATCATCGCCACCGCCCCCTCCTCGACCTGTATCGACTCGGCGGCGGCGACCCGGTTCAGCACCTCGGAGATCTGCTCCAGCGACGGTCGCTGGAAGTCGAAGCGCTGGCAGCGGTCGGCGATCGTCGCCATCACCTTGTGCGACTCGGTGGTGGCGAGGACGAAGACGGTGTTCGGCGGCGGCTCCTCGAGGGTCTTGAGGAAGGCGTTCCAAGCCTCTTTGGTCAGCATGTGCGCCTCGTCGAGGATGTAGACCTTCCAGCGGCCGCCGGTGGGCGCGTAGGCGACCCGCTCGCGCAGGTCGCGGACATCGTCGACCGAGCGGTTCGAGGCGGCGTCCATCTCGATCACGTCGACCGAGGTGCCGGCGGCGATCGTCACGCACGACTCGCATTCCCCGCAGGGGGTGACGGTCGGCCCGCCGCGCTCGCAGTTCAGCGAGCGAGCGAGGATCTTCGCCATCGAGGTCTTGCCGGTCCCGCGCGAGCCGACGAAGAGGTAGGCGTGGTGGACCTTGCCCTGCTCGACCGCGTTGCGCAGGGTGCGGACGACATGGGTCTGGCCCACGACCTCGTCAAAGGACCCGGGACGGTGGCGGCGGTAGAGGGAAGTCGACTCGCTCATCGGCTCTCGAGCCAGTGTATCCACGCCCAACCGGCGCCCCATGTCGCCCCTCCGAGGGCGTCCCCGATACGGTCCCGCCCGTGCCGAAGGGGGCCCGCAACTGGCTGACGCCCGCCGCCTGGGTCGCCGCGGTGAGTGGCGTCCTGCTGCTGCTCTTCCCGGTCGGGTTCCCCAACTACGACACGATCTACGCGCTGGTCTGGGGCCGGGAACTGGCCCACCTGGAAAGCCCCGACATGGGCGCCGCGCTGCCGCCGACGCCGCACCCGCTGACCGAGCTGTGGGGCTTGGTGACGACGCCGCTGGGCGACGGGATGATCACCCTGACGATGATCGGCGCCTACGCCTCGCTGGGGCTGATCGGCTACTTCGTCTACCGCCTTGGCCAGATCTGGTTCGACCGCTGGATCGGGGCGGTAGCCGCGGCGATCGTCCTCACCCGCGCCCCCTTCCTCTCCAACGGCCTCCGCGCCTACATCGACCTCCCCTACATAGCCCTCTGCCTAGCAGCCCTCCTAATAGAGGCCAAGAAGCCAAGAGCAGGCTGGCCCGTCCTAGCTCTCCTTGCCCTAGCCGGCCTTTTGAGACCCGAGGCCTGGCTATTCGCCATCGCCTACTGGCTCTACCTGGCCCTCCCCGAGCTGACGGGACGAAAATACACCTATATAGAGGGAAATCGTCCCGTCGGCAGGAGAGAGCTGGTGTGGCTGGGGGTGCTGGCGCTGGCGGGGCCGGTGCTTTGGGTGCTGTTCGACTGGATCACGGCGGGCTCCCCCACCTACTCATGGACCGGCACCAAAGAAACGGTCGAGACCCTCGAACGCCAGACCGGGCCGGTCGACCTCGTCCTCTACGGCCCGCGACGCCTCGGCGAGGTGCTGCAGTGGCCGGGGATGGTCGGCGCCCTCGGCGGCGTCGCCCTCGGGCTCGCCTTCCTCCGCCGCCGCTCCGTACTTGGCGTCGCCGCCGCGGCGCTGGCCCTCGGCGCCTTCGCGCTGCTCGCCTGCGGCGGCCTCGCGATCCTCCCCCGCTACACGATGCTCGCCGCCGCGATCCTGGCGATCTTCGCGGCGGTCGGCCTGCTCGGCTGGCGCCTGCTGGAGCCCGACCATCCCTGGCGCCGCCGCTGGCAGGTCTTCGCCGCGATCGTCCTGGCGATGTTCCTGGTCTGGCTGCCGAACCAGTGGGACCTCGATTCCAAGGTCGACACCGACCTGACCAACCAGGCGCGGATCGAGCGTGACCTCTCCGACCTGGCCGACGCCGGCGCCTTCGAGCCGCTCTGCGGCAAGGTCGCCGTCCCCAACCACCGCGCCGTCCCCCGCCTCGCCTTCAACCTCGACGTCAAGCCGACCCAGATCGTCAGCGCCAGCGAGGAAGCGATCCCCAGGCGCGGCTACTTCGTCGCCCCCGCCAGCTCGTTCGTGATCCACAACTTCATCCTCGACCCCAACGACCCGACCGACCCTGACTTCCCGGTCCCGGACGGGTTCACCGAAGTCGCCGCCAACGACTCCTGGATCGTCTACCGGCGCTGCTGAGCAGGGCCTACGGAACCGGTGGCTCGAAGCCGCGGTGGAAACGCAGCGAGCTGACCCCGTCGCAACTCTCCGCCGCGTCTTCGGGACCGAGGCCGGAGCGATCTTCGGGGACGATCACGGAGGCGTTGAAGATGTCGCGGACGCCGAACTTGATTTCGGCGCTGACCTGGCCGTAGCGCCCTTCGGCGCGCTCGTTCCAGTTGAGGACGAGCTTGCCGTTGGCGGGAATCCTGCGGCCCTGCGGGGCCTGGGCACCGGCGCCGAAGTAGCGCTGTTCGCTGCTCGGTTCGTCGCTGGCCTGGCAGGTGATCTGCATGTTGAAGTCGAGGTCCCTCACCCTGCGGTTGCGGACGGTGAAGACGACGTACTCGCCGCGCGCCCCGAGCACTCCATAGGTGCCGTTGGGGACGACCGCGGTCCGGCTCGCCGGCCGCGCGCCAGCGCCGCCGGCGGCGATGAACGCGACCGCCAGGCCAACCGCCGCGATGGCGAGTGCGGCGAGCAGGTAGCG
This sequence comes from Solirubrobacterales bacterium, assembly GCA_035760445.1. Lineage (GTDB taxonomy): Bacteria > Actinomycetota > Thermoleophilia > Solirubrobacterales > 70-9 > VAYN01. The sequence continues at coordinate 27,622 of DASTSW010000044.1, forward strand.
CTTGCGGGGAGCGAGGACGAGATGCATCCCAGCTGGTTTCGGCTGTCCGGGCTCCGGGCTTGAACGCCGCAACCGCGTCCGCGGCCTCTATCGTCGCCGCGGTGACCAAGCGCAGTCTCACCGCCGCCCTGCTGACGACGCTCGCCGCCGCTCTTCTGCTCCTGCCCCCCACCGCCAGCGCCCGCTGGCAGCCGAAGCCGACTACCGCCGCCTGGCAGTGGCAACTGCAGGGAAAGATCGACACCTCGGTCGACGCCCGCGTCTACGAGGTCGATGGCTTCGAAGTCGCCTCCAAGACCATGGTCAAGTTGCACCGCCAGGGACGGAAGGCCATCTGTTATCTCGACGTCGGCTCCTGGGAGAACTACCGGCCCGACGCGGACCGCTTCCCCAAGTCGGCCCTCGGTCGCGCCTACGAGGGCTATCCCGACGAGCGCTGGCTCGACATCCGCCGAATCGACCTGCTGGCGCCGGTCCTCCGTGATCGCTTCGACCTCTGCCGGCGCAAGGGGTTCGACGCGGTCGAGCCCGACAACATCGCCGGCTACGAAAACGACACCGGGTTCCCGCTCACCGCCGCCGACCAGCTGCGGTTCAACCGCTGGGTCGCCCGCGAAGTCCACCGCCGGGGGATGGCTGTGGCACTGAAGAACGATCCGGCGCAGGTCAAGCAGTTGGTCGGCCGCTTCGACTTCGCCGTCGTCGAGGAGTGCTTCGCCTACGACGAGTGCGCGCCGTTCAGCCCCTTCGTCGCTGCCGGCAAGGCGGTCTTCGTCGCCGAATACGAGGAACCGCTGGCGTCGATCTGCGGCGAGGCCGAACGCCTTCGCTTCAGCGTGATCCGCAAGGACTACGACCTCTTCGCCCGGCCCTGGGAACCCTGCTTCCCCTAGCTGTTTAGCCGCGCTCGACCGCCTCGACCGCGGCGTGGGTCTCCGCCGCCAGGTCCGGGTCCGCCAGCTCGACCGCCGGCGGCAACTCGACGTGGAGATCGTCGGAGGGGTCGAGCCGCACCCGCACCTCGCCCGTCCGGGAATCGAGCACGTGGCCGCCGCGGCTGCGATCGGCGCTGATGAAATGCAGGTGGTAGCCGCCGACCTCGATCCCCTCGGCGTAGCTGGGGAAGCGGAAGCCGAGCATCGTCCCCTCGACGTCGGCGAGCTCGAAGACGTGCTGGTCGGCGACGACCTCGGTCAGCGGCCGGTAGGGCGGGCTTTGGCGCGGCACCGAGCGGGCGCGGACGAGAGGGAAGCGGCCGTCGAGGCGGATCGCGCAGGAGGAGGCGTTCTCTGGCACCAGCCCGTCGAGGGAGGTCAGCAGCTCCTCGTGCGTCCGCCCGGCAGCGGGCAGGCGCTCGTCGAGCGTCGGCTCGAAGCGGGTGACGACGGCGAACGGCGTCCGCTCCTCCGGCCCGACCCGGTGGATCCGCCCCAACACATCGGCGCGGAAGAACTCGCCGTCGAGGGCGACCATCTCGCCGTCGAGGTGGTTGAGGGTGCCGAGGCCGAGATCGCCGTGCTCGGCCAGCTCGGCGAAGCTGAGGTCGCCGTCGAAGGCACCGTCCAGAAGCGCGCCGATCGTCGAGGCCTGGAAGAGGACGTGCGGCTCGCGCTCGCGGTGCAAGTCGGCGCGGCGCATCGACTCGACGTGCAGCGACCGGATCCAGTGCTCATCCAACAAGGCGCGGCAGAGCTTATTGCCGCATAGGACACAAAACCTCTGCCGCGCCCTTGGCCGGGATAGGGTCGCGCCGTGTTCTCGGGAGGTTTCAAGCGCTCTTCGCGGTTTGGGCTGGTCGGCGTCCTCGTCGTGATGGTGCTTGTCGCCGCGATCGGGCTGACGATGGGCAGCGGCGAAGCGAACCCGAAGCTTGCGATGGGGCTGATCTTCGGCGCGATCGCTGTCTTCGTCGTCGTCCTCCTGGTCCTGCAGCGCTCCGACCTCGAGCGGACCGCCGCCAGCGACGCGGTCGACCAACCCGACCTCTGGAAGGAGCTGGCGATCCACCCGATCGACGCGGACGCAATCAAGGCCCGGAGCGAAACGTGGGACGTTGGCCGCCGCAGCCTCGAGCTCGGGGCGATCGTCTTCGCGCTGATCTTTCTCATCGTGCCGTCGATCTACCTGCTCGAATCCTTCCTGCCGCTGCTGATCGGCGGGCCGCTGATCGTGATCGCCGCGATCTACGGCTCGGTCCGCGCGATCGGCCCCGGCGGCGAGCTCGACCAGGGCTACGCGCGGCTGGACCGCGCGATGAAGCCACTCGGCCTGCAGGTGACGGCGCGGCCCAAGGGCGGGTTCGAGCCGCGCTCGCCGACGATGCCGGGCTTCGACTACCGCCTGCGAGGCGCCACGGAGCTGAGCGGCGAGCGCCACGGCCGCCGGGTCACGGTCCGCTTCGGCGGCCACGAAGACGCCGGCCACAGCGAGGTCGAGATCGCCGCGCCCTGCAACGTCTTCGAGGCGAAGTCGAAGCGGGTCGAGGTCCGCAGCGGCCCCGAGGGCCTCGTCATCACGCGCCGCAAAGCGGCGCCGGACGACTGGCTCCGCGACCTCTGGGCGGCCGAGCAACTGCTCGCCGGCTGACGTAAAAGAAGCCAAAGGTCCGCTCGTGACACCATCAGGTCGATGGCTGCAATCGAGCTGCGGAACGTAGTCAAGACCTTCGGCCCGATCACCGCTGTGGACGGGCTCGACCTCGAGGTGCCGGAAGGCATCTGCCTCGGCCTGCTCGGGCCCAACGGCGCCGGCAAGTCGACGACGATGCGGCTGCTGACCGGGCAGGCGATCGCCGACTCGGGCGATCTGCGCGTGCTCGGCCACCAGCTGCCGGGCGAAGCGAAGACCGCGCGCGGGCTGATGGGGGTCGTCCCCCAGCTCGACAACCTCGACGTCGATGTCACCGTCGAAGACAACCTGGCGATCTTTGCCCGCCTCTACCGGGTGCCCGACGTCGGCGCCGCGGTCGAGAAAGCGCTCGACATCGCCCGCCTGCAGGAGCGGCGGCGCGACGCCGTCGACGAGCTCTCCGGCGGCATGCGGCGGCGGCTGCTGCTCGCCCGCGGCCTCGTCCACGAGCCGCGCCTGGTCCTGCTCGACGAGCCGACGGTCGGCCTCGACCCGCAGATCCGGACCGAGCTCTGGACCCTGATCGGCGACCTCAAATCGCGTGGGACGACGATCCTGATGTCGACCCACTACATCGAGGAGGCCGAGCGGCTGGCCGACGAGGTGGCGGTGATGCACCAGGGCAAGATCATCAGCCGTGGCCACCCGGTCGAGCTGATCACCGAGCACGCCGGCCGCCAGACCGCCGAGGTCTACGGGCCACCCGATCGCCTTGCGGAGACCCGCGCCGAAGCCGAAGCGAAGGGGCTCTCGGTGCGGCCGGCCGGACCGGCGATCGCAATCGTCGGTGCCGAGCGGGGCGACGGCACGATTCCCGAGGACGCGGTCGTCCGCGCCGCCTCGCTGGAGGACGTCTTCGTGCTGCTGACCGGAGAGGAGGCCGAGTAGATGGAGGCGGCTACGCAGACCGCAGAGGCGCCGCGCCAGATGCGCCGGCTCGAACCGACCGCGATCGCCGGGATCATGAGCCGCGAGGTCGCGAACTTCCGCACCTACTGGAAGGGGACGACCTTCTCCAGCGTGCTGGAACCGCTGGTCTACCTGCTCGCCTTCGGCCTCGGCCTCAGCGCCACCCTGGTCGACGAAGTCGAAGGCGTCCCCTACATCGAGTTCGTCGGCACCGGGATGGTGGCGACCGCGGTGATCTTCTCCTCCGCCCTGCCGGCGATGTTCGGCACCTTCGTCAAGCACCGCTTCCAGAACACCTACGACGCGATCCTCGCCGCCCCGGTCGACGTCGAGGAGCTGGTCAGCGCCGAGATGCTCTGGATCGGGATCCGCTCCGGCAGCTACGGCTGCGTGCCGCTGCTGGTCACGATCGCCTTCGGCCTCGACCCCGCCTGGGGGATGCTGCTGGTGCCGCTGTTCTGCTTCGTCACCGCCCTCGGCTTCGCCGGCTTCGGGGTGGCGATGGCGGCGACCGTCGCCAAGATCGACCAGTTCAACTACGTCACGGCGCTGTTCGTGACGCCGCTCTTCCTCGTCGCCGGCACCTTCTTCCCGATCGACGGCCTGCCCGAGGGCGTCCAGGTGGCGGCCCAGTTCAACCCCCTGCACCAGCTGGTCGAACTGGTCCGCGGCGGCGCCTTCGGCTTCGAGTGGCAGGACAGCCTGCGCTTCGCCTTCCTCGTTGCCTTCGCCATCGTCACCTGGCGGGTCGCGATTCACCAGATGCGCAAGCGCCTGATCGACTGACGCAACGCACTCGTCCCCGCATACCGGGGACAACTGCGTATATGGACCGTGCACCCGTCCTTTGAAACGAGGTCACCGGGCGTGTCCGTTGCTTATGGCTCGAGCCGGGCTCGCCTGCGGCACCCGCGGCATCCGCTTAAGGCTGCTTCCTTCCGGACCTGACCTGATTCGCGTGCCCACGTCGCGCAGGACCCGGCCGTCAACGCCGCCACAACGCACTGACCCCGACGGCCAGTCCCTCGGAACGGTAGTCGGCCCCGCTAAGCGGATTTCGGGTGACAGGGCACCGCTGATTCCCCACCTAGCACGGTCCGCTGCGGATCCTACCGGGGGCGGCCATAGGATCACGCCGTGCTCACGGTCGACACCGATTCCTTCTTCGCGATCGTCGTCGTCGCCGCGGTCGCCGCGGTAACCGTCGCCGCGGTCCCGAAACGGTTCGCGCCGCCGGTCGTGGTGCTCGAGCTGATGCTCGGGATCGTGATCGGCCCGGAAGTCCTCGACCTCGCCCACAGCAGCGAATTCGTCGAATTCTTCTCCAACCTCGGCCTCGGGATGCTGTTCTTCTTCGCCGGCTACGAGATCGACTTCGAGCGGATCAAGGGGAAGCCGATGAAGCTCGGCGGCCTCGGCTGGCTGCTCTCGATCGGGCTGGCTTACGGGATCGGTGGCCTCCTGGCGGCGGCCGGGGTGGTCGTCTCCTTCCTCTACACCGGCTCGGCGATGGCGACGACGGCGATCGGGACGCTGATCCCCATCCTGCGCGACAACGGCGAGCTGAAGACCCGCTTCGGGACCTACCTGCTGGCGGCCGGCGGCGCCGGCGAGTTCGGGCCGATCCTGCTGGTGACGCTGGTCCTCTCGACCACCAACCCGCTGCACGAGGCGGCGATCCTGCTCGCCTTCGTCGCCCTCGCCCTCGTCCTGGCGCTGGTCTCGGTCCGCTTCGCCTGGCGCGGCTGGCCGGCCCTGGAACGGACCTTCGAGGCGAGCAGCCAGCTGGCGGTACGGGTGACGGTGGTCCTCGTCTTCGGCCTCGTCCTGCTGGCTGGGCACCTGGGGTTGGACATCCTGCTCGGCGGCTTCGTCGCCGGGATGATCACCCGCCTCGCCCTCAAGGGGCACGAGCTGCAGGTCTTCGAGTCGAAGCTGACCGCCGTCGGCTTCGGCTTCTTCGTCCCCTTCTTCTTCGTCACCAGCGGTATCGAGTTCGACCTGGCGGCGCTCGGCTCGGCCGAAGCGATCGCCAAGCTCTTCCTCTTCCTCGGCCTCTTCCTCCTCGTCCGCGGCATCCCGGCGATGCTTCTCTACCGCGGCCTGCTCAGCGTGCGCGACCGCGCCGCCCTCGCCTTCTACTCGGCCACCGAGCTGCCGCTCGTCGTCGCGATCACGACCATCGCCATCGACGCCGGCAAGATGCGCGCCTCGACCGCCGCCGGGCTCGTCGGCGCCGCCATGCTCTCGACCTTGATCTACCCCTTCGTCGGCATGGCTTTGCGCCAACGCTCCCGCGACGAATCACCTAGCGACGCAGCAGCCGCAACCGCTTGAACGCGGTCGCGTCGGCCGAGCCAGCGCGGACCTTGACCTTGAACAGAAGGCGCTTGCGGACGGCGACCCTGCCCTTCGCTCGCGGCTTGACCTTCAGCACTACTCGCTTGGTCTTGCCCTTGGCGACCTTCACCCGGCGCGTCGCGGTCGCCGGCTTGCGCTTACTGAGCAGGCCGAGGACCGAGATCCGGCAGGCGCGACCGATCTTGGCGGGGCAGCGCGCCTTGACCGAGAGCCGCTGACCCTTCAGCCTCGCCGGCCCGGCGAGAGTGGCCGGGGCGAGCGCCGTGACCCGGGCGGCAATCGAGCTGCCGGCGCCGCGGCCGGTTCCATCGCCTTTGCCGCCGCCATCCGACCCACCGCTGCCGACGGTCAACGCGACGTTGTCGAAGCGAGCGCTGGTGGAGCCGGCAAGGAGTCCGGTCCCGGCCACCGTCGAGGAGGTGCGGACGGTGATGACGATCGCGTAGGTGTGACCGGTGGCGAGGGTCACAGCGCCGTCCGCGCCGCTCCAACCCGAACTGCCTTCGACCGACTCGGTGATCGAGGTCGAGACCTTGTCGCTGGTGCGATCGGTCAGCTGGGCGGTGTAGTCGAACTGGGGCGCCAGGTCGACGAGCGACCCGGAGGCGAAGCGCCGGTCGAGGTGCAGACTGCCGGCGCCGCCATCGCCGACTTTGAAGTCCGGCGACCGCAGGGTCACCGTGGACTGGAACAGCGTCAGCAGGTTGAGCGCCACGTTGGTGTTCGCCGCCAGCGAACCGGCAGGCCTGCCGTCGCCGGGTTCATAGCCCCCGCTCGCCGAGCAGAGCAGAGGGACATTGCAGCTCGCCTCCGTCACCTGCCAGCCTTCGGCGCCGCCGTCGAACTGCCCGGCACCGCTGGGGTAAACGCTCGTGGCCGCGCTCGCCGGGATGGCAAGCACCCCAAGAGCCAGCAGGGCAGCAGCCAGCGCAGATCCTCCTCGCCAGGTTCGCATTCAAAACTCCTTTCAAAGACTGGTTACCGCCCCCTGAAGTGTTCAGAGGGAGCGTCAGTACTTAATAGTGAGTACCCAGGAGTTCGTCGGTCCCCCGGCTCCTGGACGGATTCCCGATCAGCGCGCCTGCCCCGCCCCCGTCGTACAATCCCCCGTCCCGGGCGCGTAGCTCAGTGGGAGAGCGCTCGCTTCACACGCGAGAGGTCGCTGGTTCGAAACCAGCCGTGCCCATCCCGCCCGGCCCGCTCAGGACGCGGGCTGCTTGATCGTCGCTTCCAGCGCTTGGGTCAGTTCTTCGGCGCCGAAGGCGCCCTCGAAGCGGGCGGCGATGCGGCCGTTGCGGTCGACGACGAAGGCCCAGGGCTCGGTTTCGAGATTGAATTCGCGTAGCTGTTTGCGGACGCCCTCGGAGATTTCGTTGTCGTTGTAGACCTCCATGTGGATGAAGGCTGCTTCGTCGCCGATCCGCGACTTGACCTCTTCCTCGATGTCGACCACCGGGCCGCAGACGCGGCTCTGACAGAGCTGGGGAGTGGCGAAGACGAGCAGGATCGGCTTCTTGCCGAGCACTTCGGCGAAGTCGACGTCGTGCATCGAGTCGGGTGGGATGCGGGTGTCGATTTCGCTGATGTCCCGCACTTCGTCGGCGGTCGGCGTGTGGATCCGCGGCGCCTCGTCGCCGACGTTCGGAATGTCTTCGTATTTGCCGGCGACGAGGCTGGGCGGTCGGGTGCCTTCGAGCTTGCCGTCGCGGCGGATGAGGGCGAGCATCGCCAGCTCGCCAGGCTGCTTGACCTTCACGCCCGGGACCACGTAGACCGAGGTTGCGGCACTCGGGTCCTGCGAGGTGGTCTTTGCCCGGAATGCAGCCGGCGTCTTCAGCGATTCCACCCGGGCCGGGAACGGTCCCTGGGCCGGTCCGTTGGGACCGTGGGCGAAGTAGAGGGCGATGTCGGCGTCGTCGACCTGCTCGCCGCCGAGGGTGAAGACGCCGAAGGCGAGGCGGTTGACGCCGACGTCGACGACCTGCCCGGCCGGGGCGACGACCAACTTCGCCTCCGGCAGCTGCGCGATCTCCGCGAGGCTGCGCCCCTTGGCGGCCGGGAACTCCGAAGCCGCGGGTGCGGGACGGGATTCCCCATCGCCGGAGCTGCCACAGCCGGCGAGGAGCATGGCCCCCACGGCGATGGCGACGACGCAGGCGAGCAGCGGCGCGATCCGACCTCTCATCGCCGGCAACGCTACCGATACGGCGACCTCTACCCTGCGCCGATGGGCAGGGTCCACATCCTCGAGCGCCGCCAGCGGATCGAACGCCCGATCGAGGAGGTCTTCGCCTTCTACGGAGACGCCCGCAACCTCGAGCGGATCACGCCGCCCTGGCTGGGCTTCGAAGTGACGACGCCGGGACCGATCGAGATGGGCGCCGGCAGCCTGATCGAGTACCGGCTGCGACTGCACCGGGTGCCGGTCCGGTGGCGGACGCGAATCGAAGCCTGGGAGCCGCCGCGGCGGTTCGTCGACGCCCAGATCAAGGGGCCGTACTCGCTGTGGGAGCACACGCACACGTTCGAAGCCGACGGGCCCGGGGCGACTCTGATCGAGGACCGCGTCCGCTACTCGATCCCCTTCGGCCCGCTGGGCGATCTCGCCAACCGGCTGCTGGTTCAGCGCGACCTGCGCCAGATCTTCGACTACAGGCGCGAGGCGGTGGACCGCGAGCTGGCTACTGCTGCATGACGGCGATGACGTTGCCCGAGGGGTCCTCGAACCAGGCGATCTGCGGCCCCGGGGCGCGGACGATGCCCTTCTCGTCGTGCTCGAAGCCGTCGTAGCGCTTGAAGCTGACGCCGCGCTCGACCAAGCCATCGACGGTGGCGTCGATGTCATCGACCTCGAAGTTGAGCATCGTGTAGCTGGCCGGGGTCATCTCCGAGTTGAGATACATCAGCACGTCGCCGCCGGCCAGTTTCAGCGCCGTGACCCCGAACTCCTCGGTCAGGACCTCGACCTCGACGCCGAGCGTGCCCTCGTAGAACTCCCGCGCCGCGTCCAGATCCTTGACCGCGAAGCCGCTGGTGGCTTTCTTGTCGCCGAGCATCTGCCCTCACTCTAGCGGCGGTTTCCGCCGCTGCTGCTTTTTCTCGCCGGTGCGCCGCTTCTGCTCCAGCCGCCGCCGGCGCGAGGCGCCGGTCGGCCGGGTGGCGCGGCGCTTGCGCTGCACCCGCAGCCCGGCGGCGATCTTCGCCGCCAGCCGCTGCAGGGCGAGCTCGCGGTTGCGGGACTGGCCGCGGGCGTCCTGGGCGACCGCGGTGACGACCGGCCCCAATCGCTCGCGCAGGCGTGCCCGCTGCCGCTCGTCGAGCGCCTGCGAGGCCTCGACGTCGAAGACCGCTTCGACCCGCGAGGCGGTGACGTTCGCGTGCTGGCCGCCGGGACCGGAGGAGCGGCTGGTCCGCAGCTCGATCTCGCCCAGCGGCAGCGACAGCCGCTCGTCGATCCGCAGCTCGTCGGCCACCGTCAGCCGGAGAGCTCGGGGATGTGGCGCTGGAGATGCTCGGCGATCGTCTGCCGCACCCAGCGCTGGGTCTCGGCGTCGGCCATCCGGTAGCGGCCGAGCAGCATCTTCTGGTCGGTCAGCGGCAGCTCGGCGATCTCCCAGCGCACGACCAGCCGCTCGAACAGGACCTCCGAGCGCCGCCGCCAGGCGTCGTCCTGCGAGGCAGCCTCGCCGGCCGGCGGCTCCCCCACCTTGGCGATCGTCGCGGCGCTGAGCGTCTGCCGCAGGGTGAGGACGTTGTCCTCCGGATCGACGTAGTCGATCGTCGGCGCCTTCTCGCGCGACCGCCGCTGCTTCTTCCGCTTCGCCACCTGGACCTAGGCGAGGGCGTCGATCTTCGCCGCCAGCTCGAAGTCGGCCGCGGTCAGCCCACCCTCGGAGTGGGTGGCGATGGTGACCGTCACCGTGTCCCAGGAGATCGCCAGGTCCGGATGGTGGTTCATCTCCTCGGCCGGGCCGACCAGGCTGTCGACAAAACGGACGCTGCCGACGAAGTCATCGCGCTTGAACTCCTTCTCGATCGCCGCGCCGGAACGGCGCCAGCCGGACAGGCCGGAGAGCCTCTCCTCGATCTCCGCGTCACCGAGTAGCGCCACGCGCTTATGCTGGCAGGCGAACGATGGCGACGCAAACCGGGCAGAAGCCGACTCTCTGGCAGATCGACATCTCGCACTACAGCGAGAAGGCGCGCTGGGCGCTCGAGTACAAGGGCATCGACCACGGGCGCCGCTCGGTGCTGCCCGGGACCCACATCCCGCTCGCCCTGGTCCTGACCCGCGGCGCGCAGCCGACGATGCCGGTCCTGCGGATCGACGGCGAGAACGTCGGCGACTCGACCGCGATCATCGCCGCGCTGGAGGCCAGGTACCCGGATCCGCCGCTCTACCCGAGCGACCCCGAAGACCGGGCCCGGGCGCTGGCGCTGGAGGACTGGTTCGACGAGAACCTTGGCCCCCACGCCCGCCTCCTCCCCTTCTACGAGCTGATCCAGGAGCCCGACCTCTTCGCCGAGATCGCGGCCGAATCGGTGCCGGGGCCGCTCGGCAAGGCGAAGCCGGTGGTCGGGGCCTACGCCCGCGCCTACACCAGCATCCGCTGGGGCGCCAGTGACGGCGAGGCGGCGGACCGGGCGCGCGAGGCAATCGTCGTCGCGCTCGACAAGCTCGAGGCCGAGCTGGAGCAGGGCGACGGCGAGTTCCTCGTCGGCGACAGCTTCTCGGTCGCCGACCTGACCGCCGCGTCTCTCTTCTACCCCCTGGTGGTCCCACCCGAGGGCCCGCTGCCGCCCGACCTGCCGCGCCCGCCCGCCCTCGAGCGCTTCCGAGAGGGCCTCAAAGACCGCCGCGGCTACCAGTGGGTCGAGGAGACCTTCCGCAAGCGCCGCCGCTGAGCAGAAGTTCCAGAGAATTTACGTTCTCAGACAATATGTTGCATTTTCTTCGCTAGGCTGCTTTCATGCAGACGATGGCACCGCCCGAAGATGCACTCGCCGAGCGCTTCGCCCGCCTCGACGAACGGTTTGATCGAACCGACGAACGGATCGCCGACGTTGACAGGCGCGTGGCGGAAGCGGCCAAAGACACGAGCCGACGATTCGAGGAAGTCAATCGTCGAATCACGGAGGGAAAAGAAGAGACGAACCACCGCTTCGATCGGGTCGAAGGCGACATCAAAGAACTCAAGAAGAGCGTCGCCTCCGTTCAGGAAAGCGTTGTCTCGATTCAGCAAAGCGTGGCGGCGGTCCAGGCAACGCTTACTCGTCTCAGCATTGGCTTGGCGCTCGTGCTCGCCTCTGTGCTGCTGACCAAAGGGATCTAGTCAGCCCCCGATCGGCGCCCTGGGGTTCGCGCCCCAGAAGACGACCGTGCCGAGCATGCCGATGATGTGGACGGCGACAATGTTGAAGACCATCGATTTGGCCGTTGCGGTGCCGACGCCTATCGGCCCGCCGGAGGCGGTGTAGCCGTAGTAGCAGCCGACCAGCACGATCACGGTCGCCATCACCATCCCCTTGATCAGGCTGAAGATCAGGTCGGGCGGGCTCTGGTACATCCAGAAGATCAATAAGTAGCCGCCGGAGGAAACGTCGCCGACCTGGTTGACCACCGAGAAGTAGCTGGCGGCGTAGATCAGCCCGATGCCGACCAGGTAGAGGAACGGGATCGCGATCCACGCCGCCAGCAGGCGGGTCGCGCAGAGGAAGGTGATCGGCTGGATCCCCATCACCTCGAGCGCGTCGATCTCGTCGGAGATCCGCATCGCCCCGATCTCGGCGACGATCCCGGTCCCGACCTTGGCGGCGAGGATGTAGCCGAAGGCGTAGGGCAGACCCTCGCGCAGGTCGCAGTAGGCGGCGAAGAGACCGGCCAGCGAGGGGGCGCCGATCGAACGGTTGAAGTAGGCGCCCTGCAGGCCGCACTGGAGGCCGAGGATGAAGCAGAAGGCCCAGATGATCAGGGCCGAGCCGAAGATCAGGATGCCGGCCTGCCGCACGCTCTCGCCGAAGAACTTGAAGACCCGGCCCGAGTAGACCTGCCCGGCCACGTGGAGGCCGAAGCGGCCGATCTCCCCGAAGGAGTCGAGCCAGGAGCGGGGGACGTCGAGCCAGCCGATCACCGCACGGCCTGCAGTTCGGGGTTGGTTGCAAAGAGAATCGAGCTGACGACGAACTGGAAGAAGAAGACCGCCATCAGCGAGATCACCACCGCCTGGTTGACAGCGCGCCCCACGCCCGCCGCCCCGCCCGAGGCCGACATGCCCTTGTACGAGCAGACGACCGCGACGATTGCGCCGAACATCGTGCAGACCATCACCGAGGACCAGAGGTCGGTGATGGTCGCGTTGCTGAACAGCGTCGCGAAGAAGCCGCCAAGCGACTGGTGGTAGAGCAGCTCGGCGGCGATCCCGGCGCTGAGGCCCATCACGATCGCGAAGAGGTCGAGCAACCCGGTGATCACGACCAGCGCCAGGAAGCGCGGCACGACGAGGTTCTTGACGGGATCGACGCCGAGCACCTGCAGGGCGTCGAGCTCCTCGCGGATCTTGCGAGCGCCGAGATCGGCGGTGATTGCGGTGCCGGCGACGCCGGCGACCACGACCGCGGTGACGACCGGCCCGATCCAGCGGATCGCGATCACGACGAAGAAGCCGCCGAGCCGGTCGAGACCGCCGATCAGAGAGAGAATCCCGGCCGCCTGCAGCCCGGGCGCGCCGAAGTTGAGCGCGAAGGTGGAGATGACGAGGGGGAACCAGGAGAGCTTCAGCACGAAGAGGAACTGCCAGACCAGCTCCTCGCCGTAGGGGTAGGGAGGCTTGATCGCCGAGACCAGCGTCCTGACAGTGAGGATCATCATCACCCCCACCTCTTCGAAGACGTTCTTGACGGGGAGCAGCCCGCGGCTCATCGTTTCGCCCGCCACCGGCTCATCGCCCTGCCCAGGGGGCCGCGGCTGGTCGCCCGCCGCCGCACTTCCTGCTCGCTCTCCCGCTGCGCCTCCGCCAGCTGCGCGATCAGGGTGTCGCGCGTCTGCTCCAGCTCCTCGACCCCGGCGACGTGGGCGACGGCCCGCTTCGGCGCGGTCGGCAGGTCGGCCTGCAGGTGGCGCGTATAGCTGGCCAACTCGGCCTCGAGCCGGGCGATCTGCCGCCGCAGCTCCTGCCGCACCTCGAGCACTTCGCTCTCCTCGGTGGGAAGCCCGGCACAGGCCATCGCCACCATCGCCAGCTCACGGGGGCCGAGCCCTGCCTCTTCGGCTCGCCGCAAGGCATCCGAAGCGATCTCCTCCAGCTGCGGTGCCGCCTCGACCCCATCGGCAACGAAGGTGCCCTGCCCCTGGCGGCTGACGACGAGCCCATCGGCCTCGAGCGTCTCGTAGACCGCCCGCACCGTGCCGACGTTGACCCCCGCCCACTCGGCCAGCTGACGGAAGCTCGGCAGCCGCTCACCGGCCGCCAGCTCGCCGGTGCGGATCAGGGCCCGCAGGCGCCAGCCCAGCTGCAGCCCGACCGGAACCTCGTCGGTCGGGTCGATCGCGAAAGGGGTCGCCTCCAGCTGTGCCACCAATTCGCACAGTAACTGCCGCCACTGTGCGAGTCAACTAACACACTGGTTATCAGCTCGAGGCGTGAGGACGATCTTCAGGGCTTCGCGGTTGTCGTAGACCCGGTAGGCCTCATCGGCTTGGTCGAGCGGCATGTGGTGGGTGACCAGCGGGGCCGGGTCGAGTTTGCCGGCCTCCAAAAGGGCCAGCACCCGGTCGACGTGGGCGATCACGTTGGCGAGGCCGAGCCGCAGCTGCAACCCCTTCAACCAGGCGAGGCCGAGCGGCACCTCGCCCTTGCCGGCGTAGGCGCCGATCCCGGAGACGGTGCCGGCGTCGCGGGCGAGGCTGACCGCCAGCGCCAAAGGCCCCGGGTCGCCGACCGCGTCGACGACGACGTCCACCCCGAGCCCGTCGGTCGCCGCCCGCACGGCCTTCTTCGGATCGGCCTCGGTCAGGTGCAGCGGCGTGGCGCCAAACCGCTCGGCCATCGCCAGCCGTTCCTCAACCGTGTCGACCGCAAAGACCTTGACGGCGCCGCCGGCGAGCGCGGCCTGCACCGCGCAGAGCCCGACCGGGCCGAGGCCGAGGACCGCGACGGTGTCGCCGGCCTGCATCCCGGCGTGGGCAATCGCGTGGTAGCCGGTCCCCATCACGTCGCCGGCGAAGAGGGCGACCTCGGCCGACATCCCCTCCGGCACCCGCCGCAGGGTCAGGTTCGCCCGCGGCACCAGCAGCAGCTCGGCCTGGGCGCCCTGGAGGTTGCCGAGATGGGAGCCGTGGCCGAAGGTCTGCTGCTTGCGACAGCGGTGGTAGTCGCCGCGCAGGCAGGAGGTGCAGGTGGCGCAGGCGGTGTGGAAGGTGCCGAGGACGCGGTCGCCGACCGCGACCCGCTCGACGTCGTCGCCCGCCGCGATCACGGTGCCGACGAACTCGTGCCCGATCGTGAAGCCCGGCTCGACCGGCACTCGGCCGTGGTAGATGTGGAGGTCCGAGCCGCAGATCCCGCTCGCCTCGACTCGGATGATCGCGTCGTCCGCCGCACCCAGCTCGGGGTCCGGCTTCTCCTCGATCCGCACCTGCTCGGGTGCCTGGAAGGTGACGGCGCGCATGGGCGCGCAACGCTACCGGTCAGACGCTCAGTTGACGCCGGCGACCTGGAAGCGGCTCTGCTCGCCGCTGGGGCTGGCGGTCTCCTCGATCCGCGCCTCGAGCGCCAGCTCCTTCTCGAAGTCGGCCGCCTCGCCGTGCTGGAAGGAGACGTCCTTGCCCTCCAGCAGCTCGATGAAGATCTCGACGAAGCGGGCGTCGAGCTGTTTGCCGGCGACCCGCCGCAGCTCGACGATCGCGTCGTAGCTGGACATCGGCGTCCGGTAGGAGTCGCGGGCGGTCATCACGTCGTAGGTGTCGGCGACGGAGATGATCCGGGCCAGCTCGGGGATTTCGTCCCCGGCCAGGCCGCGCGGATAGCCTTTGCCGTCGATCCGCTCGTGGTGGGCGAGGATGATGTCCGCCACCGGCCCGTAGCCGTCGAGCGAGGAGACGACGCGGGCGCCCTGCTGCGGGTGGCGCTTGATCAGCATCCAGTCCTCGTCGGTGAGCGGCACGTTGGCCTTGAGGATCCGGTCGGGAAGGATGAACTTGCCGATGTCGTGCAGCAGCGCGGCGATGTGGACCAGCTCCTCCTCGCGGCGCGAGTAGCCGGCCCGCTGGGCGATCGCCCGGGAGTAGCGCGCCACCGCGGCGCTGTGGCGGGCGGTCATCTGGTCCCGTAGGTCGAGGGTGCGCAGCATCGCGCTCAACATCCCGACCTGGAAGCTGGCCAGCTGCTTGGAGCGCAGCTCGAGCTCTTTGGCCCGCTGCTGGGAGAGCAGCAGCTGGCCGAGCAGGTACTGGAAGGTGACCAAGACGACGCCGAAGAGGGCGATCGAGGCGATCCCGATCTCGGCGTAGATGTAGGCGACCGCGACGGCGAGCATCGCGCTGGCGAACTCCGAGGGCAGGACCGGCGGCAGGACTTTCAGCTTGGTCGAGAAGGAGGAGCGCTCGACGTAGCAGCCGTAGCTGGCGATCATCACGAAGTTGATCGCCAGGGCGAGCTGGAAGAGGCCGAAGACGCAGAGGTAGAACCAGGGGTCGTCGGGGGTCAGGCCCAGGGCGATGACGCCCTCGTGGAAAACGATGCCCCCGAGCAGCGGGAACAGCGCGTAAGTGAGCACGTTGTCCAGTAAGTAGTGCCACTCGTCGCGCCAGCGCAGCCAGCCGGTGAGAATGGTGGCGACGCCGATCAGCGCCGCCGGGGTGCCGCCGAGGAAGACCATCGCGATCACCAACGCCAGGAAGCTGCCGGAGATCTTCAGCTTCGACTCGGTGGTGACTGCGGTCAGGTCGCTGAAGACCGAGAAGGCAAGCAGGACCGCGAAGAAGGGCAGATTCCAGTCAGAGCGCGGCGAATCCCAGATCGCGACGGCGATCGTCAGCAGCAGAGCGCCGACCATGACGGCGATCGCGGTGCGCGTAGGGCGGGTTTGCTCCATCTCTGATTCTCGGAAAGTCGTCGACTGGGTTTGCCCATGCCGGAAATCCGGCTATTTCTTCACGGGCGCTTCTCTTTTCCCTGCGCGGAGGCACGCCAGGTTGGCGGTTCCGCTATTTGGGAACTCCAAAGTTAGACGTCTATATGGGGAATCGGCAAGGGCTTTAGCCAGATGGCCAAATTCGCCCAGAATGTAATTCCCGTCCGAGAAAGCGATCGAAACCTATGCAGGGGGTTCTAAATGTCCCGAAAAAAGCGAAGGGCGTCCCCATCCAGGACGCCCTTCAAAAGACTGGTGCAGACCTGACGATCAGTTGGTCTGCCGGAGAATGCTTAGTGACGAAAGCCCATGTTCTTTGCCCCTTCTCGTAGTCGTTGAAGCCCGCAACGTTGTGCGCTGCATCGTGGAAACTTCTTAATTGCTGGTCACTTTGTAGCACAGCTTGGCGGAAACTTGTGCATCTGCAGGAAAAGTTGTGCAGATTTGCGGTAGTACGCAAGGCCACCCATGCCTAGCCCACGACTGACTTCCCCCCTTCGACGGCCCCTCTTCAGGCGGCTGGCTGCGTCCTACGCGATCAACGAGCTCGGCGACTGGATGGGGATCATCGCCCTCTCGGTGCTGGTCTTCGACCAGACCGAGAGCGCCCTGGCGACGGCAGCGCTCTTCCTTGGCACCCGCTTCTTGCCGGCGCTCCTCGCGCCGATCCTGGTCACCAGGGCCGAGCGACCGCCGCCGCGCTTCGCCCTCCCGCTCATCTATTGCGGCGAGGCCGCGGCCTTCGCTGGGCTCGCCTTGCTGGTCGACAACTTCTCGCTGACGGCAGTCATCGCCCTGGCCGCGATCGACGGCGCCCTGGCCCTCGCCGGCCGGGCCCTGACCCGCGCCGTGGTCGCCACCGCCCTGGAGCCGAGCGGCGAACTGCGAGCCGGCAACGCCCTGCTCAACGTCGCCTTCACCGGCGGCGCCGCGATCGGCCCAGCGCTGGCCGGCCTGGCGGTCGCCGGCTTCGGGGTCCAGACGGCGCTGTTGCTCGACGCGGTCTCCTTCTACGCGGTGGCCTGGATCCTCTTCACCGCGGGGTCGATGCCGCACGCCGAGCAGGAACCCGGGCGGATGCGCGAGCGGGTGCGGGCCGGGCTCACCTACATTCGCCGCCAGACCCTGCTGCGCCGGATCCTCACCGCCCAGGGGCTGGCCTTCGTCTTCTTCGCCGCGGTGCTCCCCGTCGAGGTGGTCTACGTAAAGGAGACGCTGGGCTCGAGCGACACCGGATACGGCCTGATGCTCGCCAGCTGGGGGGGCGGCATGGTCCTCGGCAGCATCCTCTTCGCCCGCCTCCGCCAGGCCCCGCTGCCGAACCTCCTCTTCTTCAGCACCCTCGCCGTCGGCGCCGGCTACCTCGGCCTCGCCGCCGCCCCCACCCTGGCGGTGGCCTGCATGGCTTCCGTGCTCGGCGGGGCCGGCAACGGGATTCAGTGGGTGGCGACGATCAGCGCCGTCCAGGAGCTGACCGCCGAATCGATGCAGGCGCGGGTGATGAGCGTGCTCGAGTCGATCGGCGCGGCGATGCCGGGGGTCGGATTTGCGATCGGCGGCGTGATCGCCGCCGTGGTCAGCCCGCGGATGACGTTTCTCGTCGCGGGATGCGGGGTAATCGCGATCGTTGTCGTAATGGCACCTTTGCTTGGAGGGAATTGGCTCCAGCAGGGCGAAGTGCCAGATGAAATGCCACAAGAGGCGTCGCTTGACGGGCCAGACGACGTTGTGGTGGAGTTGATCCCAGGGAACTACAGGTCCGGCAATCTGGAGGAGAGACGTTGAAGAAGCTAGGGGCAGTATTCGCGGTTCTGGTTCTTGCAGCGGTCGCAGCCGTTGGATTGGCGTCGTGCGGTGGTGGCGACGACACTTCCGGTGGAAGCGGCGAGAAAGGCGGAACCCTGAACGGGACCTACGCCTCATTCCCGGATTACCTCGATCCGGCCCTCTCCTACACGGCGGAAGGATGGACGGCGATGGCGGACGTCTACACGCCGTTGCTCACCTACAAGCACGCCAACGGCGAGGAAGGCTCGGAAGTCATCCCCGGCCTGGCGAAAGAAGTGCCATCTACCGACAACGGCGGCATCAGCAAAGACGGCAAGACCTACACCCTCTTCCTCCGTCCGGGCCTCAAATACTCAGATGGGACCCCGGTCAAAGCCTCCGACTTCCCGTTCGCGGTCGAACGGATGATCGAGCTCAACTCCGGCGGCTCGCCCTTCTACTTGAAGATCGAAGGGGCCGAAGAATTCGCCGAAACGAAACAGGGCCCGATCCCCGGGATCAAGGCCAACGACAAAACCGGCGAAATCGTCATCAACCTCGAAGACCCGAGCGGCACCTTCGTCAACGAGCTCGGCCTGATGTTCGTCGCGCCGCTGCCGCAGGACACGCCGATCGAAGACCTCTCGGCCAACCCGCCGCCCGGCACCGGCCCGTACATGATCACCAAATCCCAGCCGGGCAAAAGCTGGGAGTACGAGCGCAACCCCTACTGGGCGAAAGCCAACGGCAAAGCGATGCCGGACCTGCCCGAAGGCGTGGTCGATGACGCCAAGATGACGGTGATCCGCAATCCGGAGTCGCAGGTCGACGACATCGAACAGGGCACCTACGACTGGATGCAGAACCCGCCACCGTCCTCGCGGTACGCGGAAGTGAAAGAAGACTTCGAAGGCACCCAGTTCCGGATCGAGCCGACGATCAGCACCTACTACTTCTGGATGAACTCCCAGCGGGCGCCGTTCGACGACGTCAAAGTGCGGCAGGCGGTCAACTACGCGATCGACGCCAAAGCGCTGGAACGGATCTACGCCGGCCAGATCGCTGCCACGCACCAGATCCTGCCGCCGGGGATGCCGGGCTACGAACAGTTCGATCTCTACCCGACGGACAAGGCGAAAGCCAAAGAAATGATCAAAGAAGCCAACCCCTCGGACATGGACATCACCGTCTGGACCGACACCGAAAGCCCGAACAACGAAGCGGGCGAATACCTCAACGAGGTCCTGAAGGAACTCGGCTTCAACACGACGCTGAAAATCCTCAACGCCGACAACTACTTCACGGTGATCGGCAACGAGACGACGCCCAACCTCGACGCCGGCTGGTCGGACTGGTTCCAGGACTACCCGCACCCGAACGACTTCTTCCAGCCGCTGCTCGCCGGGGAAAGCATCCTCCCGACCAACAACGGCAACTTCGCCCACCTCGACGACCCGGCGATCAACAAAAAGATCACCGAACTGGGTGAAGAGCAGCTCGGCCCCGAACAGGAAGACGCCTACAAGGAACTGGACGAAGAAGTCATGGAGCTGGCTCCCTGGGCGCCATACGGAACCCGGACGCTGTCGACCTTCGTCTCCGACGCGATCGACCTCGAAAGCGTCATCTTCAACCCCACCTTCGGCCACTACCTGAGCAGCTTCGAATTCAAGTAGCGCCCCCAGGGGTAAGAAGAACAACGTGTCTGAGGAAGCAACCGCAGAGCGAGGGCCGTGGGCTCTCGCTCTGCGCCGCTTCTTCCGCAACCGCCTCGCAGTCGCGTTTCTCGGCGTCTTCGTCCTGATCGTCGTTTTCGTCCTGGCGGCGCCGCTGTGGGCGAATCACGTCGCCGACACGGGGCCCAACCAGGAGCACACGGTCGAACAGATCACCGTCGACGGCGAAAAGAAGGACGTCGTCTCTCCGGAAGGCAAACCGATCGGACCACAGTGGTTCGGCGCCGACGGCAAGTTCTTCCTCGGTGCCGACAGCCGGCTCGGTCGCGACGAGATGGTGCGCTTGATGTACGGCGGCCGCACCTCGCTGCTGGTCGGGATCAGCGCCGCCCTGATCGCCACCTTCTTAGCGATCGTCCTCGGTTTGATGGCCGGCTACTTCCGCGGCTGGGTCGACAGCTTCATCGCCCGCATGCTGGACGTGATCTGGTCGCTGCCGGTCTTCCTGATCGGCCTCTCGGTGGGCATCGCCCTCGCCGTCGGCGGCCTCAAGATCGGCCCGCTCGAACTCTCGAGCGGCTCGCTCTGGAACCCGATCCTGATCATCAGCATCTTCACCGTCCCCTACATCGCCCGGCCGATCCGCGGCGAAGTCCTGGCCTTGAGCGAGAAAGAGTTCGTCGAGGCGGCGATCGCCCAGGGCGCCAGTCCACTGCGGGTGATGTTCGGTGAGATCCTCCCCAACCTCGCCTCGACGGTCATCGTCTTCTTCACCCTGATGATCGCCAACAGCATGCTCTTCGAGGCGGGTCTTTCCTTCCTCGGCGCCGGTGTGCAGCCGCCCAACTCCTCCTGGGGGACGATGATCACGGTCGGCGTCGACCTGCTGCGGATCCAGCCGCTGCTGGCGATCCTGCCCGGCCTGATGATCACCCTGACGGTGCTCTCGCTGAACATCGTCGGCGACGCCCTCCGCGACGCGCTCGACCCGCGCGGCAAGGCGCGGATGGACGCGGCGCTGCAATTCGAGGCGCAGGCCGGCACGGTCAGCACCGAGGCAGGAGCGGCACGCTCATGACCCGCTTCATCGTCAGGCGCCTGGTCGGGATGGTTGCCGTCCTCTTCGCCGTCTCGGTGATCGTCTTCGTCGTCTTCATGGTTCTGCCGAAGCAGAACCCGGCGCAGTCCCTCGCCGGCAAGAACGCGACGCCGCTGCTGGTGAAGAACATCGAAGCCGAATGGGGCTTCGACGACTCGCTGCCGCAGCAGTACCTGACGATGATGAAGAAGGTCTTCACCGGCGAGCTGATCCAGTACGAACCGCGGATCCCGGTCGACGACAGAATCGTCGAAGGGATCCCGGCGACCTTCTCGCTGGCGATCGGAGCGGCGCTGATCTGGCTCTTCTTCGGTCTCCTGCTCGGCTACCTATCCGCGATCAGGGCCGGCGGCTGGCTCGACCGCATCCTCACCGGGTTCTCGATCGCCGGCATCTCGATCCCGGTCTTCTTCCTTGGCCCGGTCCTCATCTACTTCTTCTCCAACAAGTTCGAAATCTTCCCCAACGGCCAGTACGTGCCGTTCAGCGAAGATCCGACCGAGTGGCTCAAGCACCTGATCCTTCCCTGGTTCACGCTGGCGGTGCTCTCGATCGGCTTCTACAGCCGCGTCCTGCGCTCGAACATGCTCGATGTGATGAACGAGGACTACGTGCGGACGGCGCGGGCCAAGGGCCTGAGCGAGCGACAGGTGATGACCCGGCACGTGCTGCGCAACTCGCTGATCCCGGTGATCACCCTCTTCGGTCTGGACTTCGGAGCCACCATCGCCGGCACCGCGATCATCACCGAAGCGATCTTCAGCATCGACGGGGTCGGCAACTACGCCGCAGAGGCCGTCGCCAAGTTCGAACTGCCGCCGATCATGGGCGTGGCGCTCTACGGCGCCTTCTTCGTCGTTCTCCTCAACACCATCGTCGACGTCGTCTACGCCTACCTGGATCCGCGGGTGCGGCTCGGAGAGAGCGCCTCGGAATGAGCCAGGCACCGCTGCTCTCAGTCCGCGACCTGCGAGTCGGCTTCGCCACCGAAGGGGGCGTGGTGCAGGCCGTCGACGGGGTCAGCTTCGACCTGCGGCCGGGCGAGGTGCTGGCGATCGTCGGCGAGTCCGGCTCGGGCAAGAGCGTCACCGCGCAGACGATCATCGGGCTGACCCGCGCCAACAACGCCCGCATCGAGGGCTCGGTGAAGCTCGACGGCGAGGAGCTGACCGAGGCCAGCGACGCCGAGATGCGGCTCCTACGGGGCGAGAAGGTGGCGATGGTCTTCCAGGACCCGATGACCTCCTTCAACCCGGTCTACCGGATCGGCGACCAGATCGTCGAGGCGATCCGCGCCCACCGTCCCGACACCTCCAAGCAGCAGGGCAAGGCCCGCGTGGTGGAGCTGTTCGAAGCGGTCGGCATCCCCAAAGCCGAGCAGCGGGTCGACGACTACCCGCACGAGTTCTCCGGCGGGATGCGGCAGCGGGCGATGATCGCGATGGCGCTGGCACTCGAGCCCGAGGTGCTGATCGCCGACGAGCCGACGACCGCGCTCGACGTGACGATCCAGGCCCAGATCCTCGACCTGCTCGAGCAGCTGAACCGGGAGCGCAACCTGGCGACGATCCTGATCACCCACGACCTCGGCGTCGTCGCCGAGGTGGCCGACCGGGTGTTGGTGATGTACGCCGGCAAAGTGGTCGAGCAGGGGACTCTGGATGAGATCTTCTACGACCCCCAGCACCCCTACACCTGGGGCCTGCTCGGCTCGCTGACTCGGATCGACCGGCCGCGGCCGCACCGGCTGCCGCAGATCGCCGGCCAGCCGCCCTCGCTGCTGGACCTGCCCGAAGGCTGCCCGTTCCGGCCGCGCTGCCCGCACGAGTTCGGCAAGTGCAGCGAATACCCCGGCCTCGACGCCCGACTCAGCGAGGAGCCAGATCACCGCGACCGCTGCTGGCTGACCCCCGAAGAGAAGCGCGAGAAGCGGCAGGTCGAAGGGCAGATCGGCCTGGAGGCGCCTCGATGACCCCGCTGCTCGAGGTCACCGACCTCGTCAAGCACTTCCCGATCAAGCGCGGGATCCTGATCGACCGCGAGGTCGATCAGGTGCGAGCGGTCGACGGCGTTAGCTTCCAGGTCGAGCGCGGCGAAACGCTGGGGCTGGTCGGCGAGTCCGGCAGCGGCAAGTCGACCGCCTGCCGGGCGGTGCTGCAGCTGATCAAGCCGACCTCCGGCTCGGTCAAGTTCGAGGGGCGCGAGATCGCCGGCCTCGGCCGCCGCCAGATGACGCCGCTGCGGCGGGAGATGCAGATGATCTTCCAGGACCCCTACGCCTCTCTCAACCCGCGCAAACGGATCGGCCAGATCGTCGGTGACCCGCTCAAGCGCCAGGGAGTTGCCTCGGGGTCGGACCTGCGGCGCCAGGTGCAGGAGCTGCTGGAGCGGGTCGGGCTTTCCAGCGAGCACTACAACCGCTTCCCCCATGAGTTCTCCGGCGGCCAGCGGCAGCGGATCGGGATCGCCCGGGCATTGGCGCTGAAGCCGAAGCTGGTGATCTGCGACGAGCCGGTCTCCGCCCTCGACGTCTCGATCCAGGCGCAGATCGTCAACCTGCTCGACGACCTCCAGGACGAGCTCGGCCTCGCCTACCTGTTCGTCGCCCACGACATCGGCGTCGTCCGCCACATCGCCGACCGGATCGCGGTGATGAACGAGGGCAAGATCGTCGAGCAGGGCAGCGCCGACCAGGTCTGCGAGCAGCCCAAGGACGAGTACACCAAGAAGCTGCTGGCGGCGGTGCCGATCCCGGACCCGAAAGAGAGCCGCGAACGGCAGCAGCGCAGTACCGTGCAGTAGGTGCCGCTGCCGCTCTCGCCGCCGATCAAACCGCAACTTGCGCTTACCCGCAAAGCGCTGCCCGAGGGCGAGGATTGGGCGTACGACCCGAAGCTCGACGGCTTCCGGGCGATCGTCTTCGTCGACGGCGACGAGTTCTACATCCAGTCGCGCGGCGGCAAACCCTTCAACCGCTATTTCCCCGAGCTCGAGTTCGCGCCGGGCCGCTGGGTGCTCGACGGCGAGCTGGTGATCCGCGACAGCGACGGCAACCTCGAATTCGACGCAATGCAGGAACGGATCCACCCGGCGCAGTCGCGGATCGAGCTGCTCTCGAAGCAGATCCCGGCCAGCTACATCGTCTTCGACCTGCTCGCCGAGGGCGACGAATCGCTCTGTGAGCGGCCGCTGCGCGAGCGCCGCGAGCGGCTCGAGGGGATCGCTGCGCAGGCGGGCCTGGAGCTGACGCCGCTGACCCACGACGCCGAGCAGGCCGAGCGCTGGTTAGCGAACATCGAGGGCGTGATGGCCAAGGACCTGACCGCGCCGTACGTCCCCGGCAAACGCAAGGGGATGGCGAAGGTCAAGCGCGAGCGGACGATCGATTGCGTGGTGATGGGCTGGCGGCCGGGCAAAGAGGAGGGCACGGTCGGCTCGCTGATCCTCGGCCTCTACGACGACGGCGAGCTGTGCACGGTCGGCCACATCTCCGGCTTCAGCGCCGCCGCCAAACGCAGCATGCGGGCGATGCTGGCGCCGCTGGAGACGGGCGAAAGCGGGACGGCGGAGCCGAGCCGGTGGACCGGCGGCCGGGACCTGGAGTGGGTCGAGCTGCGGCCGGAGCTGGTGATCGAGGTCGGGTACGACCACGCGGCCTCGGGGCGGATCCGGCACGGGGCTCGTTTCCATGCGTTTCGGGACGACAAAGAGCCGTCCGAGTGCCTCTTCGAGCAGTTGGACGAAGGCGGCTAGAAGAGAGCGCGCTGGGCGGGCGGGTCCTGTCGTGGGTGAGGGGCACCTGCGCTGGATGCTCGGTACCCCTCACCCACGCCACCCACCCGCACACCCGCCTGCCTAGACGATCGCTGCCCGGAGTCGTTTTGGCGAGAGCTGGCGCGGCCTCGGCCCCAGCCTTTTACGGCTCTGGTTGCGTGTTTTCGCTGCTCGGGTCTCATGTTGGCTCGGTTGCCGTAGAGGGCCTCGTAGCGGGGTAGGAGGTCGGGGCGTTTTGCCTCCAGCCAGGCGTAGAAGACGTCCTTGACCTCGCCTCGGAGGTGGAGGGCTGCGCTG
Organism: Solirubrobacterales bacterium; assembly: GCA_035760445.1. GTDB lineage: Bacteria > Actinomycetota > Thermoleophilia > Solirubrobacterales > 70-9 > VAYN01. Next base: position 52,264 of record DASTSW010000044.1, read on the forward strand.
CCCAGGAAGGTGGCGCCGGCTTCTTTGGCTCGTTCGACGATTGGTTGGACTTGGTCGGGGTCGTCGTTGATGCCGGGCATCAGGGGGGCGATCAGGACGCCGGAGTCGATGCCTCGGGCGCGGAGCTCTTCGACGGCGTCGAGACGGGCGGCGGGGCTTGGGGTGTGCGGCTCGGTCGCCCGCCAGGCCTCCTCGTCAAGGGTCGGAACCGAGAGGTTGACCGAGACCGGCAGCTTCTTCGCCATCCGCTCGAAGATCTCGACGTCGCGCATCACCAGCGGCGACTTGGTCAGGACCGAGACCGGGGTATCCGCCTCCTCCAGCGCCGCCAAGATCTCGGGCATCATCCGGTAGCGGCTCTCGACCCACTGGTAGGGGTCGGTGTTCGTCCCCAGCGCCACCAGCTCCCGTTTCCAACTTGGTCGCGCCAACTCCGCCCGCAGCAGCTCGGGCACGTTGACCTTGACCACGATCTCCCGCTCGAAGTCACGACCGGGACCGAGGTCCAGATAGTTGTGCGTCCTGCGGGCGAAGCAGTAAGTACAAGCGTGACTGCAGCCCCGGAACGGATTGATCGTCCAGCTGAAGCCGTAGCGACCGCCGGGCACATGGTTCAGGGCCGAGCGGGCACGGACCTCGTGGAAGTTGATCCCCATCGCCTCCGGCGCGTCAAAGGTCCGAACCACGGTTCCGTCTCCTACTCCGGGGAGCCGGAGGTCGTTCTCGACTCGTTGCTCATCCCAGCGCATACGAACATATGTTCGCACACGGACCGGATGAGGCTACTCAGACGCTCGAGCTGGTCTCTTCGAGCCGGAAGGTGGCGAGCTGGTCCAGCGCTTTCGCCCGGGCTTTCGAGCGCAGCGGCGGCAGCAGCGCCACCAGGTGGCCGCTGGGCCCGAGCGCCTGTTTGGCCCAGTTGCGGAAGTCGAACTCGTCGACGTGGTCGGCGATGCGACCGTCGGGGGCGAAGCGGAAGCTCGCCTGGATGTCGTTGACCACCGGGCGCCCGGTCGAGAAGGTGTAGCGGGCGATCCAGTGGGCGCTGCCGGTCTCCTCGCCGGCATCGTGCTCGCGCAGCTCGATCTCGAGGTCGGTGGCGCGGGCGGTCAGCATCCGCCACATCGCGCCGACCTGCTCGCCCTCGAGGTCGCCGAAGGCCGGGTCGCGAAAGTGGGCGTCCGGCGCGTAGCAGGCGGTCATCGCGGCGCCGTTGCACTGTCCGAATGCCTCGTAGAGGCGCTCGATCGTCGCTTTGTTGTCCGCGGCGGGCATCAGCCCACCTTACGCCCTAGCCGCGGGGCAGCTTCCCCTCGATCACGTAGCGGAGGACGTCGACCACCTGCTCAGCGCTGCGGGCGGTGGCCTGGGCGGCGCGGTCGACCTCCTTCAGGGCGTGGTCGAGCTCGCCGTCGTGGAGGGTGACGATCGGCTTGCCGAGGGCAGCGGCGTAGCCAGCGTCGAAGGCCGCGTTCCACTGGCGGTATTTGTCGCCGAAGCGGACCACGACCACGTCGGCGTCGCGGATCAGGGGCTGGGTGCGGATCGCGTTGACCCCGGCGCCCTTGTGGTCGCGCCAGAAAGCCTCGCGCTCCTCGCCGAGCGTGCCGGCGCCGGCGTCGTCGGAAGCGGCGTGATCGGTAACCGGTGCCGAGAACGCCACCGGCAGGCCGGCCTCGCGCACCCCGGCCTCGATCCGCTCGCGCCAGTCGCTGTGGATCTCCCCCGACAGGTACACGCTCCAGGTCCGCTCCATGGCGGGATCGTAGCGTTGCTAACGTATTTGACGTGAACGTAAGAAAGAAGTTCACGAACCTGGGCGGGGTCGACGCCGACCACGAGCACTACAAGTGGTGGGCCCTCTCCTGCACCAGCCTTGGGATGCTGTTGGTGGCGACCAACTCGGGGACGCTGATCATCGCCCTGCCGGACCTCGAGCGGGCGCTCGGCACCAGCCTGCTGGAACTGGTCTGGGTGATCCTCGCCTACATGATCAGTTCGACGGTGCTGGTCCTCACCGCCGGCCGCCTCTCCGACCTCTTCGGCCGCAAGACCGCCTTCGTCGGCGCCTTCGCGATCTTCGGCCTCGCCTCGCTCGGCGCCGGCTTCGCCGCCGACGGCACCCAGCTGATCCTCTGGCGGATCGTGCAGGGGATCGGCGGCGCCTTCATCTTCGCCAACGGCCCCGCCCTGGTCACCGACGCCTTCCCCCGTGACCAACTCGGCCTGGCGATGGGGACGAACACGATGGTGGCGGCGATCGGGCTGGTGATCGGGCCGGTGCTGGGCGGCGCCCTGGTCGCGATCTCCTGGCACTGGGTCTTCTGGTTCAACGTGCCGCTGGCGCTCGCCGGCGGGCTCTGGGGCGCCTACGTGCTGCGCGAGCTGGCCCGCCCGGACACGGTCCGTGGCTTCGACATCTTCGGCACCCTGACCTTCGTCGTCGGCCTCACCGGCCTCGTCTACGGGATCTCCCGCGGCGGCATCTCCGGCTGGGACGACTCGCTGGTGATCGGCTCGCTGATCGTCGCCGCCGTCCTCCTCCCCCTCTTCGTCTGGATCGAGCACCGCGGCTCGGCACCGATGCTGGACCTGACGATCTTCGGCAACCGCCTCTTCGCCGCCGCCACCGGGGCCGCCTTCATCAATGGCCTCTCGCGCTTCGCGCTGATGTTCATCTTCGTCTTCTACTACCAGGGGGCGCAGGGAGACGACCCGATCACCGCCGGGATCAAGCTGGCGCCGATGGCGATCGGGATGCTGGTCTCCTCGCCGCTCGCCGGCGTCTGGGCCGACCGCCACGGCTCCCGCACCCTGGCCGCCGCCGGGATGCTGGTCACCGCCCTCGGCCTGGCGCTGATGACGACCCTGCAGGCCGACTCGCCCTACTGGCAGGGCGGCCTCTGGCTGCTCCTGGTCGGGATCGGCTCCGGCATGTTCAACTCGCCCAACACGGCGGCGATGATGGGCACGGTGCCGGTCGAGCGGCGCGGGATCGCCGCCGGGGCGCGGACGATGCTGCAGAACACCGGCGCCGTGATCTCGATCGCCTTCGTGCTCGCGATCGTCACCAACTCGATCCCCAAAGAGGTCCTCTTCGCGATCTTCTCCGGCCTCGCCAGCGGCCTCTCCGCGGCCCAGCTCGACCCCTTCATCCACAACATGCACGAGGCGCTCTGGGTGCTGGCGGCGACCTCGGTTCTCGGTGCCGGCGTCTCGATGCTGCGTCCAAAGCACGTCGCCGCGGCCGAGCCGTGCCCGCCAACCGAGGCGTTCGAGGAGGCAATCGCCGAGGAGGTGCGGGCGGTCCCATGAGCGAGGAGCTGCGCATCGGCGAGGTCGCGAAGCTGGCGGGCACCACCCCGCGGACGATCCGCTACTACGAGGAGATCGGGTTGCTGCCGGTCGCCGGCGGTCGCCAGCCGGGCACCCACCGAACCTACGCCGAGGCCGACGTCGAGCGCCTCACCGAGCTGCTGCGCCTCAAGGACCTGCTCGGCCTCTCACTCGAGGAGCTGAAGGAGCTGGTCGAGGCCGAGGGCGCCCGGGCCGAGCTCCGCCGCGAGTGGCAGGGCGGCGTCGAGGACCCGGTCCGTCGCCGCCAGATCCTCGAGCAGTCCCTTACCTACACCGCCCGCCAACTGGACCTGGTCCGTAGGCGCCGCGACGAGATCGCCAAGCTCGAAGAGGAGCTGGTCAGCCGCCGCAAGCGAGTGAAGGGGTTGCTGAAGGAGGGACGGGTGCCCCTCTCCCAGAGACCGTCGCGCAGCTGAGCGTCCTGCTGGGCGCCACCCTGGACTCAGGAGCCTCTGTGAGAGGGCACCCGTCCCTCCCCTCGATAACTACTGCAGATCCAGTTCTGCACCGAGTCCGCGTCAGTACACCTATACGAAGTGCGCCCGGGGCACCCCCACCGGCACCCTCCTGCCAACGCGCTTCAAGCGTCAGCCGATACGGCAGCGCCTGCCGTTTGCTCCTCGAAATGCTTGGACAGCATCGTGACCTGGCCTTGGTAGTTCGACCCGAGGTCGGTGCCGTAGAGGCGTTCGGCCGGAGATGACATCCACTCCAGGCCCAGCTTGCAGACCGGCTGGCGGTGCTCGACCATGAAGGAGACGTCGCGGGCCCGGACCTCCAGGGCCGCGCGGCTGCCGTGACGACCGCCCTCGGGGTCGTAGCCGAAGCCCGGGTCGAAGAAACCGGCGTAGTGGGTGCGGAGCTCGCCGGCGGTCGGGTCGTAGGCCATCATCTCGGCCGCGATCTGGGGCGGGATGCAGACGCCCTCGGCGGAGAGCAGCAGGTAGAAGATCTCGGGCTCGAGCACGACGCGGCCGCCCGGCTCCGGGTAGACCGGGTCCCAGTAGTCGGTCCAACGGTAGGCGCGGATGCGGGAGAGGTCGACGGGGAGGCTGTTCTTCTTGGCCCGGTAGCCGACTACGCGGTCGGGCGGTCCGGAGAGGTCGAGGCTGAGGAATAGCCCGTCGGAGACCGCCATCTCCGACTGGCGCAGCGCGTGCGAGTCGAGGTACAGCAACGGGAACTCATCCTGCAAGCCGCGAATGTCGTCATCCGAAAGCCGCACATCACCGCGGGCGAGGCGCAACTGGTTCAGTGAAAGTCCCGCCTTCACCTGAATCGCGAACGAACGCGGGACGACCTCCAGGTAGAGCTGGCCACGGTAGCCGGCGCGAATGTCGTCGAAGCGGTGGTGGCGGTCGGTGATCACCCGGGTGAACACATCGAGGCGGCCGGTCGAGCTCTTCGGATTCGCCTTCGCCCGTACGTCCTCGGGCAGGTTCAGTTCCTCGATCAACGGCACCAGGTAGGGACGGTCGCGCTCGAGCACCGCCCCGTCGCGGAGGTCGACCCGCTGGAAGGCGAGGTCGTCGACCTTCTCCTCCACCGTCGAGTCGACGTCCGGCAGGAACGAGCAGCGCAGCGCCCAGGCGAAGTCGCCCAGGCGCAGGTCGATGCTGGCCGGCTGCACCGCGTCGGGACGGATCCGGTAGTCGCCCGAGCTGATCCACTCGGCCGCGATCGCCTCGTTCAGAGCCTGCGATGGAAAGACGCCGCTTCTCGGCTCGCTCATTCGGCGGAGATTATTCGCCGCGCCTGCTCCGCACCCAGGTAGGCGGAGAGGATGAACTCGAGGATCTCCGGAAAGAGCACATTCAATTGCTCGGCTTCCCCGGCCAGGACGCGCCTGCCCAGCAGCGAGGCGATCCCACCGACGACCGCTTCGCCGGTCGCTTCGGGGACCCTCCCCCCCTGCGGGGCCGAGGGGGCACCCTCGTGCAGGTAACCGACGAAGGAGTCCAGCGCCCCCTGGTAGCGGTCGTAGACCTCGCGCCCGGCCCTCAAACCTTCGACCAGGGTGATGCTCGCCAGCGCCGGATGTTCCGACAGCAGTTTCAGCAGTGCCCCAGTGGCCACCCGGACCCGACGGGGCCACTCCTCACCCGATGCTTCCTCGCAAGCCGAGGTAACACACTCCCGGACCTGCTCGATCGCCACGTCATAGGCGGCGATGAAGCACTCGTCCTTACTCTCGAAGTGCTTGTAGAAGTCGCTCTTAGAGACGGCCGCCCGCTGACCGATCATTGACACCGTGGTTTTTTGATACCCCACCTCGTAGAGGGCCTCGGTGAGGCCGGTAATCAACCGCTCGCGCTGATTCCGCGCGACAAACTCAGGCGAAAGCCCGTGGCGTCCCCGTGGTAATCGCTCCATTCCAGTATTGGAGTCTGCCACCGTACTCTCACTTTCGCCTCCCGGTGTCCACCACCTTTCCTACACCGAGGTACGGCGAGAGGACGAACTGGGACAGTTCCGGGAGCAGATCCGGAGCCTGCTCCGCCTCGCCCTTGCGGATCTTCAGTTGCAGGATCCAAGCGACGCCGCCGACCAGCGATTCCTCGATCGTCTCGGGCAAGCTGGAGTCGGCCGGGGCGTTCGCGCGCAGCAGTTCGACGCAGTCGCGCACCGCAGCGTCGTAGAGCCGGGCCGAACTCGGAGTAGCGGAGATCGCCTCGAGCATGCACATCCGTGCCGCGTCCGGATGATCGGCAACGAAGTTCAGCAGTGCCTCGAGACCGGCGACGATTCCGCCCTCAGGGGAGTCAGCCGCTTCTTCGCAGGCCTCTTCGATCGCCGTCCGCATTTCCATCAGCGCGGTGTTGACGGCGGAGAGGAAGAGGTCCTCCTTACCGTCGAAGTTGTCGTAGAGGGTCTTGCGAGCCACCGCGGCGCGGCGCACGATGTCGGCGATCTTCGTCGCCTCGTAGCCGTTCTCGGCGGTGAGTTCGGCAACCGCATCCATCATCCGCCGCCGCTTATGACTGGCGACGAACTCGCGCGGTAGCTCCGGGCGGATCGAGCTCATTTCGAGCACCTGCCCGGTCCCTCAGTGGTGGGATGCGACCCACCCACCCCGCTCAATGGCACGCGCGCCTGGCCAATGTTTTGGTACCGTGAGAAAACTTGGGTTGTTTTTAATGAAAACTTGTGAGTTCCCCGGTGCCTGTCAATCGAATCCAGCTGAGCCAAGAGACCCTCCTCGCAGCGATTGGTGATGACTGGCCTCCCGAGCAGGTCGAGGCCGCCCTCGAACTGCTCGCCAACAGCAGGGGGAAGTTCCCCTCCGGCGTACGCAAGCTCCCCTCGGACTTGATCCGCGCGATCCAGCGGGAGCGGCTGATCGTAGCCATGCTCAATGCGGCCGCCGAACTCGGCTACCTCGAAACCAACGTCCAAGACGTGATCGACCGCGCCGGGGTCTCGCGTCCTACCTTCTACGAGCATTTCTCCAACAAAGAAGATTGCTTCCTCGCCGCCTTCGACACCAGTGCCGAGCGACTGCGCAAGAAGATCGATGCCGCCGCCCGCAAAGGCGGTGAAGTCTGGCGTGACCGCGTCCGCTACTCGCTCGAAGCCCTGCTCCGCTTCGCCAGCCGTGAGCCCGATACCGCCCGCACCATGGTGGTCGAGGCTCGAGCCGCTAGCGCGACCGCAGTTAGGCGTCGTGTCGAGCTGATGGACGACTTCGCGCGCTGCCTCGAATCGCAGGCTCTCGAACTCCTTCCCGAAGGTCGTTCCTACACTCCGCTGACTGCCTCGGGCATCGTCGGCGGGGTCGAATCCCTGCTCTATTCGCGACTCTGCAAGCAAGAGTACGACCAGCTGGAAGCGCTTTTGCCCTCGCTGATGTACTTCGTGGTTCTTCCCTACGAGGGTCATGAGGCGGCTAGTGAGGCGTTCGCGGTCAACTAGATCCAGAGTACTAAAATTGGACAACAAGTACAGAGCTTTTCTCGGTTGCATCGCTTAGTGTCGAGAAGATGCGAAACGCTCAGCTAGCGCGACTGGCGCTGATCCTGCTCTTGGTCAGCGCCCTGTCGATCGGCCTCGTCGCCACGGCCTTTCCGCGCACCTTCTATGACGACTTTCCTTTCCTGTCCCACTGGGTCGATTTGCTTCCGCCTTACAACGAGCATCTCGTCACCGACGTGGGGGGTCTCTACCTAGGCTTTGCGATCCTCTTCGGCTGGGCTGCCTGGAGCCTCGATGCCGTTTTGGTCCGCGCCGTTTGCATTGCTTGGTTGCTCACGGCTACCCTCCACCTCGTTTTTCATGCCAGCCACCTCGACGGCTTCAGCACCGGCGATGCGGTGGCGGAGATCGCTTCCCTCGCCCTGCTGCTGGTGCCGCCGCCACTGGCAA
>DASTSW010000045.1:0-16880 GCA_035760445.1 Solirubrobacterales bacterium
GCCAACTTCCTCGACGCCGGCGGCGGCTCCAAAGCCGAGGCGATCGTCAACGCGCTCGAAGTCATCAAATCCGACGCCAAGGTGAGCGCGATCCTCTTCAACATCTTCGGCGGCATCACCCGCTGCGACGAGATCGCCAACGGGATCGTCACCGCCTCGCAGCAGATCGGCCTCGAACTGCCGCTGGTCGTACGCCTCGACGGCACCAACTCCGAGCAGGGGCTGGAGATCCTCGCCGCCGCCGACCTGCCCAACCTGCACCAGGAGAAGACGATGCTGGACGCCGCCCGCCGCGTCGTCGAGCTCGCCGGGAGCGCCGCATGAGCATCATCGTCGACGGGTCGACGAAGCTCGCCGTCTCCGGCCTGACCGGCCGCGAGGGTTCCTTCCACGGGCTGCGCAACAGGGCCTACGGGACCGACCTCGTCGCCGGGGTCACCCCCGGCAAGGGCGGCCAGGACGTCGAGGGCGTGCCGGTCTTCGACACGATCAAGGAGGCCGTCAGCGAGGCCGGCGCCAATACCTCGATGATCTTCGTCCCGGCCCGCTTCGCCGCGCCGGCGATCGACGAGGCGATCGAGTCCGGGGTCGAGACGGTGATCGCGATCACCGAGGGGATCCCGGTCCTCGACATGCTCTCCACCTACTGGAAGGCGAAGGAGGCTGGGGTGCGGCTGATCGGCCCCAACTGCCCCGGCGTGCTCTCGCCCGGCAAGGCCAACGTCGGGATCATCCCGGCCCAGTTCTTCGACCCGGGCCCGATCGGCGTCGTCTCCAAGAGCGGCACCCTGACCTACCAGATCGGCAACGAGCTGAAGCAGGCCGGGACCGGCAACTCTTCGATCGTCGGCATCGGCGGCGACCCGATCGTCGGCTCCGACTTCATCGACATCTTGAAGCTGTACGAGGCCGATCCCGACACCGAGCTGATCGTGATGGTCGGCGAGATCGGCGGCGACGCCGAGGAGCGGGCGGCCGAGTTCATCGCTTCGGATATCTCCAAGCCGGTGGTCGCCTACATCGCCGGCTTCACCGCGCCCCCGGGCAAGCAGATGGGCCACGCCGGGGCAATCATCTCCGGCTCCTCGGGCACCGCCCAGGCAAAGAAAGACGCGCTCGAAGCGAAGGGCGTGCGGGTCGGCGAAAGCCCGACCGAGACGGCGGCGATCGCCGCCGAGATGCTGCGCTCGGCCACCCGGTAGCTCGCACTGACGCCCGAACCGGGTCGTCGGCGTTGACACGGTCCGGTTCCTCTGGCAAGCTTTTCTGAACGTCGACGCGGCGATGTCGGCGGGAGCATCCGCATACACCGGATGCGCGGCAATTTCGGTTCGACCGTCACGCCTAGCCCGCCTCATCCAAGCCAAGACGCCGACCGACACGCCGGCGCCAAGGCCGGATCTCGGAGGGGACGCTGACGTTCTCGTCGCTCCCCAGTTTTTGGAGACCACGAGAAACGGAGGCCAAAATGGCTATTAGCGTTCCCTCTTCGACCATCGAGCACCCGCGGCTGGCTGTCCGCAGCATCCCAGCGCTGCCCAAAGCCAATGCCGTGCGAGCGCTTGCCGAGCGCCTGGAAGACAGGGACTTTCACGAAGGGGCGGCCTGGGGTCTTGCCCGGGCCGCTGTAGATCCCTCCGACGTCAGACGCCGGCTCGACCGGCCGTCGCCCATACGCGTCCCGGGCGCGGTCCTCTGGACTGTCGAGGCCGACGTCTGGACGCCGGCGATAGTTCCGTACATCGTCAATTACAGGGAGTCCGTGGGACGCATCTTTCCCGCCGACGACACGGCTGAATCCTCACCTCCCTATCCGCCCATCCGGCGCCCCAAGGGAGACCCGACGGGGAAGCCGATTCTCCAGATCGAGGTCGAGGACCGGGGCCACCTCGTACAGGCTGTGGAAGGGTCGGTCAACTACCTGGTGGAGCACAACCCCCTCAGCGATTCGATTGCCGAGAAGGGAGTCATGTTCCCGATCACGCTCGTTTCCACCTCGGTCGCGCTGAACGCCAGCGGCGATACCGTCGAGATCCCGGCGACGGCGGATGGCAGCAGCCGGGCGGCGGGCGCGCTCGACGTGCTGGGCTTGGCGGTCGAGGACGTGCTCGACCGTTACCGAAAGGATCCTCGGGCGCTTTCCGGCTTGATCGGCAAAGTCCGATCGGTCTTCAACCGGCCGCTCGACGAGGTGTCCGAACGGGAGCTGGGCCAGGCGAACGCCCTGATCCTTCCCGCCCGGATCATCATCGGCTTCGAGCCCGACGCCACCGGCGCCGCCGATTTCGCGAAGGCCGTCCACAACTACGTGCAGTTGATCCACGGTGACCTGCCCCCGGTTCCGTGGCCGGAAACCGCGAAAGTCGATGCCAAGGCCGACAGTGTCGTCTCGGAGTTGGAGCGGGCCGACCTGCTCACCCCCAACAAGGCGCTCTATCTGGAGGGAATGCTTTCTGCCGGGGACGCGCAGAAGCTGAAGCTGCCCGCCACGGCGGACGAGCGGGGGTTGCTGATAGTCAGCACTCTCTCCAGTCCCAGCCACTCGGTTCACGCCGCGATCCGCGCCGGGGTGGTGCAGCCCTCGGAACGGAAGAACGTGACGAAATGGGTGAAGTCCGAGATCGGCGCCGAGTTGGCTCTGCGAGGGGTGCGTGCGGGGCTGACGCCGAAGGAGCTCTCCAGTGCCAGGGACGTCCTAGCCAACGCCTACACGAATCCCGCGATCTGGGAGAAGGGTCTGAAGCCAAGTGGGAAGACTCCCACCGAGCTCCTCGGCGAGGCTCTCGAGGAGCTGAGGGCGGGGACGGCGGGAGCCGCCCGGGCCGAGCTGGGCGCATTGGGGGGATTCTGGCTCGTCGTCCATAGGGTCCTGCGCGAGGCCCGGTTCTTCAAAGAGGAGAACTTCACGGACGGCAGGGTTCCCAGCACGATCCTCTCCGCTCTGATGGACTCCGAATGGGGTCTGCAGGTGCTCGCCCAGGCGCTCAAAGACGGGCGCGAGGGCGAAGAGGAGATCTTGCGGGTCGACGTCGAGGGGAATCGAATCCCCAATGCCCAAGGAGGCTTTCTCCAGGCCGATCACGCCTGGCTGCGGGGCGCAGTCGTACCGCCTGAGATGAAGGATCCAGAGGACGAAGAGCAGAGCTCGTCACCTCCCCCGCCCGAGAAGGTCCTGCTCGATCGCCGCAAAGCGCTCGAGGGAGCGGTGGCGGCCGTCGAGCAACGGCATGAGGAACTGCGACAAGTGCTCGGCGGGGACGGAGATCCCTTGGTCGACAAGCGCGGGCTGCCCACCGCCGCAGCGGAGGATCTGCGGGAAAGGCTCGACGCCGTGGAGCGGGCACTGGTCGTCTACGGTGCGCTCTGGGCCGCCCGTACCGACGCCACGGATGACCCGGCTGAGAAGGACGAGGACGAGGAGGATTCGGAATGAGTTCGAGAACCACCACGAGTATTTCCGGAGGAGGACGGATGGATCTGCGCGAGAGGTTCAGGGAGAGCTTCGCAACCAAGGCCGCGAAGGTGAAGACGGGGATTCCGAGTACCACCAACTGGCACGGAACCAGGAACCTGATTGCCGAGCAGGTGGGGGTCGAGCCCGAGGACGTCTACGTCACCACGATCAGCAAGCCGGAGAACGTCTCGGTTCGGTTCTTCCAGTCGAAAGCAGTGTTCCGGGCCTCGCTCTTGATCGCGATGCACACGGATGCGCCGGCGACCGTTCCCGGCACGGTCAGGGCGCTGAGGGAGATCGCGGTCGAACGCGAGGTGTCGGCGGCGGTGGCGACGATCGAGGACGGCAAATGGTCCGTGGTCGAGATCCTCTCCCAGCCGGGCGACGAAGCCGCCGAGGAGCTGGCGAGGTGCTACCCGGAAGCGACGGTGGTCTCGATCTAGCGCGCCCGGCGTCCGCCCGCTCCGGCATGATCGGGGCGTGCCGGTCGAGCGACAGGAGAAGCCAAAACGTCCGACCGCGGTGGGTCTGTTCGCCGGCATCGGCGGGATCGAGATCGGGCTGGAGGAAGCCGGTTTCTCCACCAGCCTGCTCTGCGAGATCGACCCGGCCGCCAAGCTCGTCCTCGAGCACCAATTCCCGGATGTCCCCCTCCACGAGGACGTCACCACGCTGAAGGAGCTACCCCCCGCCGACCTCGTCGCCGCCGGGTTCCCCTGTCAGGACCTGAGCCAGGTCGGGAGAACCGCCGGAATCGGGGGATCGCAGTCGAGTCTGGTCGAACACGTCTTCCGGCTGCTCGACGAGGCCAAGCGGCCGCCGCGGTGGTTGCTGCTGGAGAACGTCCCCTTCATGCTCTCGCTGGAAGCAGGCAAGGCGATGAGCTATCTCACCGGGGAGCTCTCCGCGCGCGGCTGGAAGTGGGCTTACCGGGTGGTCGATACCCGCGCCTTCGGGCTGCCCCATCGGCGCCTCCGGGTCATTCTCCTCGCCTCCCGGGAGGCGGACCCGCGGCCGGTGCTCTTCGAGAAGAGCGAGACGCCCGTTGAACAGGAGTTCGAACCTGGCGCCTGGTGCGGCTTCTACTGGACCGAGGGCCTGCGGGGCCTCGGCTGGGCCGTGGAGGCCGTGCCCACCTTGAAGGGCGGCTCGGCGCTCGGCATCCCATCGGCACCTGGTGTCTGGAACTCGGCCACGGACGAGATCGGCACCCCCGATCTGAGGGATGCCGAGAGGCTGCAGGGTTTGCCCGCAGACTGGACCCTGCCCGCGGTGGAGGACCCCAACCGGCGGAACAACCCCCGCTGGCGCCTGGTCGGCAACGCCGTCAGCACCCCCGTCGCCCGCTGGGTGGGGGAACGTCTACGCTGCGACGTCGAAGGGTGGGACGAGGAGCCGGCTCCGCTCTCGGGGTCGTGGCCGAAAGCTGCCTGGGGCGACGAGACCGGGACCTTCTCGGTCGAGGGCGTGACCACCTGGCCCCGCTCGGAGCCGTACACCTCTCTTTCCGAGTTCCTCGAGTACGAACTCCGCCCCCTCAGCCACAGAGCCGCCGCCGGTTTCTACGATCGGACTGGCAAAGGCAGCCTGAGGACCTTCGTCCCCGGCTTCCTTCCCGCGGTGAAGGCGCACGTCGAAGCGATGGCCGAGCCCCAGGCAGCCTGACGCCCTACCCTCGGGGAATGGGGTCGACGGTCGAAGCGAGCTCTCCCGAGGCTCGCGCGAGGATGAAGCGGACGCGGGGCCGCGATACCAAGCCCGAGCTCGCCCTGCGCTCGGCGCTGCACCGGCTGGGCCTGCGCTTCCGGGTCGATAAGCCGGTCCTACCGGGAAGTCGCCGCCGTGCCGACGTCGTTTTCGCCGGCGCCAGGGTCGCCGTCTTCGTCGACGGCTGCTTCTGGCACGGCTGCCCGGAGCACGGGACGATGCCGAAGGCGAATCGCCCCTTCTGGGAGGAGAAGCTCGCGGCGAATCGATCCAGGGATCGCCGCACCGACGCCCAGCTCGAGCAGGCCGGGTGGAAGGTGATGCGGTTCTGGGAGCACGTCGATCCCGAGGTGGCGGCAGCCGAAGTGGCAGCGGAAGTCTCGCGGCGAAGCCGCGCCTGACCGCTCGCTCTAGTACTGCGGCTTTGGCCGTTCCACCAGCGCGGTGACGATCGCTTCCATTCCCGCGAAGGACCCGTACGGGTTGACCGTTTCGATGAAGTCCGGGGCGGGGGGAGCGTTGACGACGACTTTGACGCCGCCGACGTCGACCCAGGCGGTGAACGCTTTCGGCGCCTCTTTGGGGCAGCGCTTGAAGTTCTTTTTGTAGCCGCCGTAGATCGTCGCGCTGCCTTCGGCTATGGCGATCGTCCTCGTCCGCGTGCACTTCCAGGCGGTGATCGAGCGGCTGGTCTTCGAAGCGGTGAAGATGCCCCAGGTCTCGGGCGTCCAGATCCCCAGCCGGATGTTCGCGTAGAGGACATTCAGGGGCGCGTATGGGCCTTCCGCGAATCCGTCGTGGGTTTCCGGGGTCGCCTGGCTGTAGCCCGAGGCGTAGAGGCGATTGTTCGGCAGGTCACCGCCCGGTCGGAAGGTGCGCCCGAGCCAGTAGACGGGGATGTCGATCGCCGGGTCGTCGAGCCCGACTTCGGCGTCGGAGCGTTCGGCGGCGGTGTAAGGGGTCGGCTCGAGGATGTGGGCCTGCTGGCGCGGCGCCAGTTCGCCGACGACGCGGTCGTTGGTGGCGACGGAGCCGCCCATGGCGACGACCGCGGCGACCGTCTTGCCGCTGCGCCAGGCGAGGATCGAGGCCTTGTGCCTGCCGCGGATCAGGTAGGGGAACCAGGCCCGCGACGTGCGGAAGAGCCGGGTCCGGGCACCGACTTCGAGGCTCGTCTCCACCTCCCGGGGGTGGCCGCCGAACAGCGCGCGGCCGAGCATCGTCGGAACCAGGTTCCAGGCGTCCCCGGTGGCGCTGGCGCTGCCGAGCGCCAGCACGCCGCTGAAGACGACCGGGGCGCTGGGCTGCTCCCCGGGAAGTTCGTAGCGGCTGCTGTAGGCGGCTATGCATCCTCCCGGGCGATAACGGCGCACGAACCCGACCATCGGGCCGTGCTGGGCGGACGGGTCGCTGAAGGCTTCGCAGAGCAGGCCGTCGCTTCCCCGTCCCTCGCCGAGGTAGCCGTTGCCGAAGCCGGGCGGCAGGTCGGTGAGCCGCAGAACCATCTCCGACTGGTTGATCTTCGGCGGGCGGTAGCCGGCGGCCGCATCGCTCGAGGAGTCGCTGAGCAGCAAGACGCCGAGGGCGACCGCGAGCGCCGCGACAAGCGCGATGGCGCCGACGCGGAAACGGGACGAGACCGCCATGCGGCGCGAGTATAGGCGGGGGTTCGCGGGCTTTTGCGCGTTGCTAGGGTCGAGGGCCGATGGCCAGCGACACGATCTCATTCGCGCGCGGTGCTCCCAGCGCCGACATCCTCCCCCACGAGCAGGTGCGGGAGGCGGCGGCGCGGGCGCTCGCCTCGGACTGGGAAACGGCGCTCTCCTACGGCGTCGGGATCGGCCATCCCGGCCTCTGCCAGTGGGTGGCGGAGCGGCACGGGGACCTCGATCCCGCCCAGGTGATGATCGCCAACGGCTCGCTCGAGGCGGGAGCGATGCTGTTCCAGCATCTGCTCGGGCCGGGCGACCGGGTCGTCGTCGAGCAGCCGACCTACGACCGCACCCTGCTGCTCCTGCAGCAGATCGGGGTAGAGCTGGTGCCGGTCTCGCTGGAGGCCGACGGGATCGACCTCGGCGAGCTGGAAGCGGCGCTGGACCAGGGGCCGATCGAGTTCGCCCACATCATCCCCAACGCCCACAACCCGGCCGGCTGCACGCTCTCGGTGGAGAAGCGCCGGCGCTTGGTCGAGCTCGCCGCCGAGCACGACTTCTGGATCTTCGAGGACGACCCCTACCGCGAGCTGCCCTTCGAGGGCGAGCCGCTGGAGACGATGCTCTCGATGGACGGGGCCGGCAAGGTCGTCCACGCCTCCTCCTTCTCGAAGACGGTCAGCCCCGGCGTCCGCGTCGGCTACCTGGCCGGTCCCGCCGAGGAGATCGAGAAGCTGGCGAAAAAGGCCAACGAGACCTACATCTCGCCGAACATGCTGGCCGAGTCGATCGTGCTGGAGCTCTGCCGCAGCGGCGAGCTCGACCGCAACATCGAGTTCGTCAAGGGTGAGCTGAAGGCGCGCTGCGACGCGCTGGTCGCGGCCCTGGGAGAGCAGATCCCCGAGGCCGAGTTCGTCGTCCCCGACGGCGGCTACTTCCTCTGGCTCGACCTTGCCGAGGGGACCGACAGCGCCGCCCTGCTGGCTGAGGCCAAAGGCGAGGGCGTCTCCTTCGTCGCCGGCCCCGACTTCATGATCGCGGGCGGCGAGAACAGCCTCCGCCTCTCCTTCGCCCCGGTGCCGGCCGACCGTGCCGCCGAGGGCGTGCGCCGGATCGCAAGCGCGCTCGAGCGCCTCCGCGCCGGCAGTCCCGCCTAGTCGGTCAGGCGACTCCGGCCAGTCGCTCGACCAGCTCGATGTCGAGCCCCGCGACGACGGCGTCGGTGAGGTCTTCTAGCGCCTGATCGAGCGAGCCGGCGGGGTCGGTGCCGAGCAGCGCGGCGAGGATCTCGGGCTGCTCGAAGAGGCCATGGGGAGCGATGCCCAGCACCGGCCCCGCGGCCCAGCCGATCTCGGGTTCGAGCGCCTCCGTCGCGCCCTCGGCGGCGGTGCGCCCGTGGCGGATCTCATAGCCCTCGAACGGTAGCCCGGCCACTGTCGCCCAGGGGCCGTCGAGCGACGGCGAGAATCGCGCCCGGACGCGGCTCGTCAGCTTTTCTGCGGCGAAGGTCGTGACCAGCGGTAGGAGCCCGAGACCCTCGGCGCTGCCGTCGACTCCCGCCGGGTCGCGCAGCTCGTCGCCGAGCATCTGCATGCCGCCGCAGATCCCGAGCACGCGGCGGCCCTTGTCCACGTGCTCGCGCAGCGCCGGCTCGAAGCCCCGTTCGCGCAGCCAGCGCAGGTCGGCCGCGACGTGTTTGGAGCCGGGGAGGACCAGCAGCTCGGCCCCGCGGAGCTCGTCGGCCTGGCAGCAGAAGCGCAGATCCGCCGCCGCCTCCAGCGGTTTCAGCTCATCGAGGTTGGAGGCGGTCGGGCAGAGGACCACGTCGACCCGCGGCCGTCCCGTCGCGGGCGCGGTTGGCCTGGCGACTCCGTCCTCGTCGGGCAGGTCGTGGTGGATCATCGGGATGACGCCGGCGACCGGGACGCCGGTCAGCTCCCGCAGCCGTTCCGGCGCCGGCGGCAGCAGGTCCGGGTCGCCGCGGAACTTGTTGAGGACGAAGCCGCCGATCCGCTCACGCTGCGCCGGCTCCATCAGCGCCCAGGTTCCGTAGAGGTGGGCGAAGGCGCCGCCGCGGTCGATGTCGCAGACCATCAGCACCCTGGCGTCGGCGGCCTCGGCGGCGCGCAGGTTGGTCATGTCGCACTCGGCGAGGTTGATCTCCGCCGGGCTGCCGGCGCCCTCGAGGACGACCAGGTCGTACTCGTCGAGCAGCGAGCGCAGCGACTCGTCAACCGCCGGCCAGAGGAGGTCCGCCCGCTGGCGCCAGGGCACCGCGCTCAGCTCCGGGTCGGCGACGCCGTGCAGCACGACCTGGCTGCGGGTCTCGGCCTCCGGCTTCAGCAGCACCGGGTTCATCCGCACTTCCGGCTCGACCCGGGCGGCCAGGGCCTGGAGGTACTGGGCGGTGCCGATCTCGCCGCCGGCGACGACGCGGGCGTTGTTCGACATGTTCTGGGCCTTGAACGGCGCCACCCGCACTCCCCGGCGGGCGAAATGGCGGCAGAGGGCGGTCGCGACGAGGCTCTTGCCCGCCCAGCTCGAGGTCCCCTGGACCATCAGGGCGCTCACCGGCGTCACGTTAACCGTCGTGCGGCGGTGGCGCCGCGGCGCTCCGCAGCGCCCCGGCGGAGGCGACGACGACGAGCCCGATCGCGAGGATTTCGATCGGGTCCAGATCCTGGGAGAGGGCCACGAAGCCGATCGCCGCCGCGACCGCCGGCTCGAGGCTCATCAGCACCCCGAAGACCGCCCGCGGCAGCCGTCGCAGCGCCTCCATCTCGAAGGCGTAGGGGACCGCGGTGCTGAGCACGCCGACCGCGGCGCCGGCGGCGAGGATCGCGGGGTGCAGGAGCTCGCCGCCGCCCTGGGCGATCCCCAGCGGCGCGACCAGCACGGTCGAGAGCAGCGCCGCCATCGCCGCCCCGCCCACTCCCGGGGCCAGCGCCCCGACCCGGTCGCTGAGGACGATGTAGGCGCCCCAGAAGAAGCCGGCGGTCAGCGCCAGCGCGACGCCCAGCGCGTCGACGCTGTCGCCGCCGACGTCGGAGAGGAGGACGATCCCCGCCGCGGCGAGCACCACCCAGATCACGTCGCGCGGGCGGCGCGAGCCGGCGATCGCGACCCCGAGTGGGCCGACGAACTCGAGCGTGACCGTGATCCCCAGCGGCAACCGCTCCAGCGCCGCGTAGAAGAAGAGGTTGACGCAGCTGACCGCCACCGCCAGCAGCAGCACGTCGCGGTGCGGCCACTCGCGGGTCCGCAGCGGCGCCCCGCGGGTCAGCGCCACCAGGGCGAGGGCGCCGAAGGCGGCGCGGAGGAAGACCGCGCCCGCCGTCCCGACCTCGTCGAAGAGGCTGGTGGCAAGGGCCGATCCGCACTGGACCGAGACGATCGAGGCCAGCACCAGCGCCGCGGCGCTTCGGGACCGGTCGCTTGCTGCTGCGGGCGAGGCTGCCATCGGCGGATTCTGATCCACCGCTCCGCCCTCCCCGTAGCTGGGGGCATGGAAACGAACCAGGAGGCGAATCGAGATGGCTGAGATCAAGGACTTGACGGGACCGCAGTCGCGGCGTCGCTTCCTCGCGGTTGGCGGCGGCTCGGCCGGGCTGGCGGCCTTCCTCGCCGCCTGCGGCGACGACAGCGGCACGACCATGACCACCGACTCGATGGGCTCCGGCGGCGGCAGCGAAACCGCCCAGTTCGGCAAGGGCGACGTCGGCATCCTCAACTACGCCCTCACCCTCGAGTACCTGGAGACCGCCTTCTACGCCGACGTCGTCAAGAGCGGCCTGTTCAAGGGCGCCGACCTGGAGACGATCCGCAAGTTCGGCCAGGAGGAGGCAGAACACGTGCAGGCGCTGACCCAGGCGGTGAAACAGCTGGGCGGCAAACCGGCGCCGGAACCGAAAGCCGAATTCCCGCTGAAGAGCGCCAAGTCGGTGCTGGAACTGGCGGCGACGGTGGAGAACCTCGGCGCCGCGGCCTACCTCGGCCAGGCGGCGAACATCGAGAGCCCGGAAGTGCTGGCCTCGGCCTTGGCGATCCACAGCGTCGAGGGGCGGCACGCTGCCGTCCTCAACACCCTGCTGGGCGAGTCGATCACCCCCGACGGCGCCTTCGCCAAGCCCGCCGACGTGAAGACCGTCCTCAAATCCGTCGAACCGTTCATCGTCGGCTGATGCCGTCGCAAGCAAGCCGTAACCAAAAGGAGATAGCGATGAGTGCAGAGGCAGTAGATCAGCAGACTCGCAGCGAAGTGCTCGCCAAAGGCGCGCTGGCGGTGGGGACGGTCTACGGTGCCCTCGCGGTCGGTCCCTACGTGCGGCGGGCCCTGGGAGCGTCGATGAGCAGCGACGTCGACATCCTCAACTTCGCCCTCACCCTCGAGTACCTGGAGGCGAAGTTCTACGAAGAAGCGAAGACCCGGGCGAAGCCGAGTGGCGAACTGAAGAGCCTGGTCGACCTGATCGCCGACGACGAGCAGCAGCACGTCGAAGCGCTGGCGGCGACGGTCAAGCAGCTCGGCGGCAAGCCGGTGATGTCGCCGAAATTCGACTTCCCCTACAGCGGCACCGCCGGCTTCCTCAAACTGGCGCAGGTCTTCGAGGACACCGGGGTCAGCGCCTACAACGGCGCCGCGCCGATGATCGAGTCGAAAGAAGTGCTGGCCGCGGCGGGCGGGATCGTCCAGGTCGAGGCCCGGCACGCGGCGGCGATCCGGCTGCAGACCGGTGAAGAACCGGCCCCGGACGCCTTCGATCCGCCGCTCGACGAAAAGCAGGTCCTCAAAGCTGTCGAACCCTTCATCGTGTAGGTCCTGTGGCGGTGCGACGAGAGAAGGCGGAGCGACTGGCCGACGAGGAGCTGATGCCCCTCGTCGGCCGCAAGGACCCCGAGGCGTTCGAGGTCCTCTACGACCGCCACGGCGGCGCCGCCTACTCGCTCGCCTACCGGATCGTCGGCGACCGGGCCGCAGCCGAGGAAGTGACCCAGGAGGCATTCATCTCGGTCTGGCGCAGCGGCGCCCGCTTCGACTCGACCCGGGGCAGCGTTCGCTCCTGGCTGCTGAGCGTGGTCCGCAACCGGGCGATCGACTTCCTCCGCAGCCGCGCCGGCAAGGCGCCGAAACTGGACTTCGATGACGACGCGACGTTGGAGCAGCGGCCGGCGACGGAGCTGACCGAGGAGGAGGCGCTGCGGCGTGAGACCGCCGCCGAGCTGCGTGGCGCCCTCGCCGAGTTGCCGGGCGAGCAGTCGAAGGTGATCGAGCTGGCCTACTTCGGCGGCTTCAGCCATTCGGAGATCGCCCGCATACTCGGGCTGCCGATGGGGACCGTGAAGGGAAGGATGCGCCTGGGGATGGAGAAGATTCGCGGAGAGCTTGCGGAGGGGCTGGCATGAACGATTCCGATCACAACCGCTGGAGCGACGACCTCGCCGCCTACATGCTGGGCGCGCTGGAGCCCGGGGAGGCGGCGGAGCTGGAGCGCCACCTCGAGGGCTGCGAGCGCTGCCGCGAGGAGATGCGCTGGCTTGAACCTGCGGTCCACTCGCTGCCGGAGTCGGTCGAGCGCCGGGAGCCGCCGAAGCAGCTGCGCCATAGCCTGATGGCCGAGGTGCGGGCGGACGTGCCGGCCAAGGAGCCGGTCCGGTCTCGCTCCCGCCGCTGGGTCCTGAAGCCGGCGGTCGGCTTCGCCGTCGTCGCCCTCCTGGTCGCGGGCGTGGTCGGCTACGAGGTCGGCAAGGACGGCTCGGGCGGCGGCGAAGCGGCCAGCACGACCGTCCGCCAAATCGGCGGGATGACCGTGAAGATGGTCCAGGAAGGCGAGAGCGGGACCCTGCAGCTGTCGGGCGTGCCCCAGATCCCGCAGGACAAGGTCCTGGAGGCCTGGGTCAAACGCGAGGGTGAGGTCGAAGCCGTGCCGGCTCTGCTCGTCCCTGACCGCCACGGCCAGGCGGAGACCCGGATCGCCGACATGACCGGGGTCGAAACGGTGATGGTCACCGAAGAGCCGCAGGGCGGCAGCGACGCGCCCACCGGCGAGCCGCTGATGTCGATGAGCGTGCCGGAGTAGCGGAACGCGCTTTAGCGCCCGTAGCGGTCGCTCGAGAGGACGAGCTGCTCGGGGATCGCCGCCCGCGGTGGCGGCGCCGGGTCGGCGCGGACCGAGACCGTCTCGGCGACGCTGCGGCTGACCTCGTGCTTGCCGTCGGCGGAGGCGATGACGACGAGCTCGTCGTCGGAGCTCTCGACCTTGCCCTCCAGGCCCGGGTCCAGCCCGGCCGCCTTCAGGTAGTGCAGCAGCTCCTCGGCCTCGTTCTCGAAGCGCAGGACGACGACGTCGGCGCCGACCTCGACGTCGGCCAGCAGCGAGCCGGTCTCGCGCACGCCCTCGACGATCGGGTGGCCGTGGGGGCAGGTGGTGGCGTCGCCGATCGCCGCCCGCATCCGCTCCTCCAGCACCGGCGACATCGCGTGCTCGATCCGCTCCGCCTCCTCGTGGACCTCGTCCCAGGGGATGCCGAGGACGTCGGTGAGGAAGCGCTCGATCATCCGGTGGCGGCGGACGATGTAGCTGGCGTGCTCGCGGCCGGTCTCGGTGAAGGTGAGGGTCTTGTCGGGGTCTCGGGAGACGTAGCCGTCGTCGATCAGCCGCCCGACCATCTCGTGCACGGTTGGCGGCGAGAGCTGCATCGCGCGGGCGATGTTGGCGCCGGTCATCGGCAGCCCGGCCTCCTCCAGCCAGAACATGATCTCGAGGTACTCCTGCTCCGCGACGGTCGCGTTCTCAGACGACACAAGCTCTCCTTTAGGACCGGCGTTCCATCAGCGAGGAAACGACGGCCTCGTAGAAGCCGTCTCCCATGCTGCTTTCAGTAACGGTGACATTGTCCCAATTCGGCAGCGCGGCCCGCAGGCCGGCGTCGTGCTCGGGGCCGTTGGCGACGACGAAGAAGCGGCCGACCGCGGCCGCCACCTCGAGATCCTCGATCGAATCGCCGACGGCGATGCACTCGGCGGGGTCGTAGCCGCGGGCGCGGGCGTGGCCGGCGACCGCCGCCGCCTTGCTGACCTGCTTGGGGACCAGGTGGTAGGCGTGGGTGCGGCCCTCGACGGTTGCCATCGGGCGGCCGATGGCGCCGTTGTCGAGCAGCCGCAGGTCATCGTCACCGCGCTCGCCCAGCAGGGCGTTGGCTGCCTCGACGTCGACCTTGCCGCGGAAGAGGTGGGAGAGGACGCGCCCGTGGTGCCAGGGCGCGTGGTACTCGAGCCGCCCTTCGAAGTGCTCGAAGAGCAGCTTCGGGATCCCCCGCTGCTCGATCTGCTCGTAGATCGTGCCGTCCTCGCTGGGCGCCATCTCGCCGGTCATCAGGGTCGTCTCGCCGTCGATCGCGAAAGCGCAGCCGGCCTCGTAGATGTAGGAGGTCTGGCCCATCAGCCGGGCGGCCTCGTGGACCTGGGGCTCGCGGCGCCCGGACATGATCACCACCTCAGCACCGGCCCGGTGGCAGGCCTCCAGCGCCCGCGCCTGCGCCAGGCTGAAGCTGCCGTCGGCGTCGCGGAACAGCGAGCTGCCCTTCCCGAGCAGGGTCCCGTCGAGGTCGGTGTAGACGCAGCGGAGCGGCATCGGCGCGGTCGCTACCGTAGCGGGGAATGGCGTGGAGGCTGGCTGACCGGACCCTCGACCTGGCGCGGCCGATCGCCGCCGGGATCGTCAACGTCACCGTCGACTCGATGTTCGAGGGCGCCCGCAGCGGCACTCCCGAGCAGGCGGTCGCCGATGGCCTGGCGCTGGCCGAGGCGGGCTTCGAGATGCTCGACGTCGGCGCGGTTGCGGCGAAAGCGGGGCCGCCGGTGCCGCCGGAGGCGGAGGCCGCTGCCTTGGTCCCGGCGGTGGAGGGACTGGCACCCCGGAGCGTGCCGGTCTCCGCTGACACGTTTTCGCCGGACGTTGCGCGGCAGGCGCTGGCGGCTGGCGCCTCAGTCGTCAACGACATCTCCGGTGGCTCGGAAGAGATGTTCGGGTTGGTCGCCGGGACGGGCTGCGGCTACGTGCTCATGCACATCGAGGGACCGCCGCGGGTTGACCGGCCGTGGCGCCAGTACGACGACGTGGTCGACCACCTGCGCGCCTGGTTCGAGGGGAGAGTCGAGCTCGCTCGCGACTTGGGGGTGGCGGAGGAGCAGATCGCGATCGACCCCGGACTCGACTTCGACCTCAGCCCCGAGCAGGACCTGGAGATCCTGCGGCGGCTCGGCGAGCTGCGCGCGCTCGGGCTGCCGCTCTACGTCTCGCTCTCCCGCAAGGACTTCATCGGCGCCGTCCTGGCCGGATCGTGGGAGGGGCGGTTGCCAGCGGGCGAGCGCGAGTGGGGGACGGTGGCAGCGGTGACGCTCGCGGTCCGCGAGGGCGCCGACGTCCTCCGCATCCACGACCACAGCTCCCTGCAGGCAATGCGGGTCGCGGCCGAGATCTGTGCCGACGGGACGGAAACCGCTTACACAGAGCAGATTTCGTCCCGTCGAGGGGAGACCTGATGGCGCGCGGGGGGAGCCTGCTCGCCTCGGAGTGGGCCGTCGCCATCGATCCCGCGCGGCGCGACGGGCGCATCGTCGCCCAGTCCTCCGAAGACGAGCGCCGCTCGCGCCAGGCGCCGCTGCCGTCGGAGCTGGACCCCGGGCTGGCCGAGGCGCTCGGGCGGGTCGGGATCGACTCGCTCTACACCCACCAGCTGCACGCCTTCGAGTTCGCCGCCGAGTCCAACCTGGTGATCACCAGCGGCACCGCCTCGGGCAAGAGTCTCGCCTTCAACCTGCCGGTGCTGAACGGGATCGCGGCGCGTCCCAAGGATCGGGCGCTCTACCTCTACCCGACCAAGGCGCTGGCCCAGGACCAGGCTCGGGCGCTGGCCCGGCTGCGGCCGCCACACCTGCGCGAGGCGATCTACGACGGTGACACGCCGCGCGAGGAGCGGCCGGCGATCCGCCGCCGCAGCAACCTCGTCCTCACCAACCCGGACATGCTCCACGTCGCCGTCCTCCCCAACCACAAGAGCTGGGGCGACTTCCTCGCCAACCTCGAGTGGGTGGTGGTCGACGAGGCGCACACCTACCGTGGCGTCTTCGGCTCCCACGTTGCCAACGTGCTGCGACGGCTGCGGCGGCTGGCCCGCGCCTACGGCTCCGAGCCGCGCTTCCTGCTTGCCTCGGCGACGATCGCCAACCCGGTCGAGCTGGCCGAGCGGCTGGTCGGGACTCCGTTCGAGCTGGTAGATGACGACGGCGCCCCGCGCGCCGGCCGCGAGATCGCGATGTGGAACCCGCCGCTGATCGACGAGCGCAGCGGCACCCGCCGCTCGGCTCTCTCCGAGGCCGCCGACCTGCTGGCCGAGCTGGTCAGCCACGAGGTGCGCACCATCTGCTTCCTCAAAAGCCGGCGCGGGATCGAGCTGATCCAGCGCTTCGCCCGCGAAAACCTGGAGCGGCGGGGCAAGCCGGAGCTGGCGAAGCGGATCGCCCCCTATCGCGGCGGATATACCCCACAGCAGCGTCGCGAGATCGAGGCCCGGCTCTCCGGCGGCGAGCTGCTCGCGGTCGTCGCCACCGACGCCCTGGAGCTGGGGATCGACGTCGGCGAGCTCGACGCGGCGATCTGCGTCACCTTCCCCGGCACCGTCGCCAGCCTGCGGCAGATGTGGGGGCGGGCGGGACGCCGCCGCCGCGGCCTCGCCGTCTACGTCGCCGGCCAGGACGCGCTCGACCAGTTCTTCTGCCGCCACCCGGAGGAGTTCCTCGGCCGGCCGGTCGAGGCGGCGATCCTCGACCACGCCAACGAGCAGATCGCCGCCCGCCACCTGATCGCCGCCGCCTACGAGATGCCGCTGACCGACGAGGACGACGAGGTCTTCGGGGACGGCTGGCGCGAGCGGGCCGAGCGGTTGGTCGAAGCCGGCGAGCTGCGCGGTGTCGGCGGCAAGCTGATGCCGAGGCGCAGCGAGTTCGTCGCCAACCGGATTCCGCTGCGCTCGGCCTCGGCCGACTCGGTCGCGGTGATCGAGGCCGA
>DASTSW010000046.1:0-23947 GCA_035760445.1 Solirubrobacterales bacterium
GGCGCCCGGGTGATCGTCACCGAGATCGACCCGATCTGCGCCCTGCAGGCGGCGATGGAGGGCTACGAGGTGCGCAAGCTCGAGGACGTCGTCGAGACCGCCGACATCTTCGTCACCGCCACCGGCAACAAGGACATCATCACCCTCGACCATATGCGGCGGATGAAGCACAACGCGATCGTCGGCAACATCGGCCACTTCGACAACGAGATCGAGATGGCGACGCTGGAAGAGTCCGACGCCAAGCGGGTCGAGGTCAAGCCGCAGGTCGACGAGTGGACCTTCCCCGACGGCCACGCGATCATCGTCCTCTCCGAAGGACGCCTGCTGAACCTCGGCAACGCGACCGGCCACCCGAGCTTCGTGATGTCGAACTCGTTCACCAACCAGGTGATCGCCCAGATCGAGCTCTTCGGCCACCGCGACGACAAATACGGCGGCGAGTCCGCGGTCTACGTCCTCCCCAAGCACCTCGACGAGAAAGTCGCCCGCCTGCACCTGGCGGCGCTGGGAGTCGACCTGACCGAGCTCACGCCGGAGCAGTCGGCTTACCTCGGCGTTCCGGTCGAGGGCCCCTTCAAGCCGGATCACTACCGCTACTAGCTCGCCGACGGGACGAAAATACCCCTATATGTAGGGGAATCGGCCCGTCGATCTATTCTGCGGCGATGGATCCCCGGATCTGGATCTCCGCCAGCGGTGAGGCGCCGCACTCCTTCGCGCTGAGCGCGGAGCGGACGGTGGTCGGGCGCTCGCCCGAGGCCGATGTCGTGCTCGAGGACGAGGAGGTCTCCTGGAACCACCTGGAAATCGAGCGCCGCGGCGAGGTGCTGATGGCGAGCGACCTCGACAGCCGCAACGGCACCGCGCTGAACGGCGAGCCGCTGGACCGGCCGCGGCGCCTCCGCGACGGCGACACCCTGATCGTCGGCGGCCACCGGCTGGAAGTGAAGACCGGGTCGGTGACGCCGGTCGGAGCCACGGTCGCCGCCAGCGAGCCCGCGGTGGCGCTGAGCGAGGAGGAGCGGGCGACCGCCGCCGCCCTCGTCGCCCCCTACCGCAGCGAGGGCGCCTTTGCCGGCCGTCCCGCCACCCGGGCCGAGATCGCCACCGAGCTCCACGTCTCCGAGCGCACCGCCCAGCGCCGCCTCGACGCCCTCGCCGCCAAGCTCGACATCCCCGGCGAAGCCGGCCGCGACCGGCCCAGGCAGATCGCCGCCCGCGTCATCGAGCTGGGACTCGACCGACCACGCTGAAACAGCTTGCGGTTGGGAGGGACGGGTGCCCCTCTCCCAGAGACCGTCGCGCAGCTGAGCGGAGTGCTGGGCGCGGCATGTGGTCTCAGGAGCCTCTGTGAGAGGGGCACCCGTCCCTCTACTCGACAGCTTCCGTCAGACGGGGAATCACACCGGCACCCTCCCTACCAAGTGGCTCAACCCGGGCCATTCGTGGCTCGGTAGGTGAACCGGGTGTCATTGGCCGGCACGGCTCCCGGTCCGAGCATGGGTGCATCAAGTCACCTACTGCTCGTGAAAGGAGCATCTGATGTTCAAGAAGACCCTGATCGCAATGTTCGCGCTGCTCGCCCTCGTAGTCCCGGCAGCGGCTTCGGCGGCGTCCAACACGGGCGCGGTCGTCTTCTCGAAATCCTCGAAAGTCGGGGACGAAGTGAAAGGCGGCCTCTTCGCCGTCAAAGATGGGCGCCTCAACCAGCTGACCGAAGATCCGACCGACACCGAACCGAACTTCTCGCCGGACGGCCGCACGATCGCCTTCGCCCGCGGCGGCGACATCTACTCGGTGCGGCCCGACGGATCGGGCCAGCGACAGCTGACCAGTGGCGCCGAGATCGACTCGCTGCCGAAGATCGCCCCCAGCGGCAAATACGTCGTCTTCGAGCGGCGTGCGGCCCTGGGCGGCGCGGCCAGCCTCTACACGGTCGGCGCCACCGGCGGCGGCCTGCGGGCGCTGACCAGCGGCGCTGACGACCACGAAGCCGCCTTCTCGCCCGACGGCAAGTGGATCGTCTTCGTCCGCACCAGCGCGGCGATCAACCCGGCCAACGGCGTCAGCAACGACGACATCGCCGTGGTCCGGCCGACCGGCGGTAACGCCCGCCGTCTGACGCCGACCGCCGGCGTCGACGAGTTCGCTCCCCGCTATTTCGCCGGCGGCATCATCTACAGCCGCGGTGAGAGCGCGCCCGGCCCGGCCGCCTACGCCGACATCTACACGATGGGGTCGACCGGCTCCCGGATCAAGGAGCAGGTCGCCGGTGTCGGTTCGGCCTACGTCGAAGACGTCGCCCCGAACGGGAAGACGCTGATCTTCCGCCGTGCCCAGGGTCTCTGGGTGAAGAAGATCGGCCCGACCAAAGCCCGCAAGCTGAGCCAGCTGCCCGACCAGTCGGAGACCAGCTCCGTCTTCTCCTCCGACGGCAAGCGCGTCGCGGCGTTCGTCGCGGTCGGCGAGGAACAGCAGCTGGTTTCGATCAACGTCGAGACCCGTCGTCAGTCGAGCCTCGCCTCCGGCTACGACTTCGACGAAGGCGAAGGCACGGTCCTCGGCCCGGTGATCGACTGGCAGCCGGTGCCGAAACGCCGCTAACAGAGCGCCCTCGACGCAGCGGCCAGTCAGCGGTTCCGTCCCCCATCCGGCTATAACGGCCGGGTGGGGGACTTTTCCATTGGCGATGAAGTTGCCGGCTACCGCATCGAAGAGCTGATCGCGCGCGGCGGCATGGGCGTCGTCTACCGCGCCACCCACGTCGGCCTCGACCGGCCGGTGGCGCTGAAGGTGATCGCCCGCGAGCTCGCCGACCGCAAGGGCTTCCGCGAGCGCTTCCTGCGCGAGTCCCGCCTCGCCGCCCGGCTCGAGCACCCCTCGGTGGTGCCGATCTACGACTCGCGCGAGGTCGACGGCGAGCTGGTGGTGGCGATGCGGCTGGTCGCGGGCGGCGACCTGCGCAAGCTGATCGACGACGAGGGCCCGCTGTCACCCGGGCGGGCAATCGACCTCCTCGCCCAGGTCGCCGACGCGCTCGATGCCGCCCACGCGGCCGGCATCGTCCACCGCGACATCAAGCCCCACAACATCCTCGTCGACGGCGACCGCGCCTACCTCTCGGACTTCGGCCTCGCCAAAGCCGTCGACGAGAGCGGCGCCGCCAGCAGTGCCTCGGTGGTCGGCACCGCCCAGTACATGTCGCCGGAGCAGTGGCGCGGGGACTCGATCGGCCCGGCCGCCGACATCTACTCGCTCGGCTGCGTCCTCTACGAGGCGATCACCGGCGTTGCGCCCTTCGAGCGCGAGGAGGCCGACACGCCGCCGGAGATGCCGCAGGGAGTGGATGAGGCGATCCGTCGCGCCGTCGCCAAAGACCCGGCGGCGCGCTACGCGACCGCCGGCGCCCTGATCGCCGCCGCCCGCGGCGCCGAAGGCTCGGAGGTGCGGCCGACCGCGGTCCTCTCCCGCGACCGCAGCGAGCGGACCACCGTCCCCAACCCCTCCCAGGGCTTCTTCGGACGGATGGGGGGGAGGGCGACGGCCTGGCTGGTCAGCGGCGTGGTGGTCTTCGTCCTGGCGATGGTCGCCGCCGTGCTGTTCCTGCTGCTCGGTAGCGACGGGCCGGACGTCTCGGACCCGATCGCGATCGGGTCGCCGCCGCTGCGCCTCGACGCCGGCCCGAAGGCGGTTTGGGTGACGAGCGAAAAGGACGGGACCCTGACCCGGCTCGACCCAGACAGCGGCGAAGTCGTATCCACCCGAACCCTCGGCAAAGGCATCTCCGGCGTCGCCGTCGGCAGCAAGTGGACCTGGGTGACGAACCCGGGGCGCGGGGTGCTGCTGCGGCTCGAACCGCGCAGTGGTCGGGATAAAGAAGTCGCCATCCCCGGCGAACCCGGCCCGATCGCCCTCGGCGGCAACCGCGTCTGGCTTGCCGACCTCGGTGGCAAAGGGGTCAGCGCCGTCAACGCCGAAGGCGCCAGCCTCTACCGCAGTGGCCTGCCGCCGCAGGCGCCCGGGCTGCGGCTTGCCTGGGGCGACGCCGGCCTCTGGGTCGCGGTCGCCGACGCCGGCGTCATCCGCCGCCTCGACCCCGGCACCCTCGTCGCCGGCGAACCGATCCGCGTCGGCCGCGGCCCCGCCGGCCTCACCGTCGCCGGCGGTTTCGTCTGGGTCGCGAACAGCCGCGATGGCACCGTGTCCAAGGTCGATCCCTCGCTGCGGACGGTGGTCGACAAGATCGAACTCGACGGCCACCCGGGCGGGATCGACGCCGGCACCAGCACCGTCTGGGTCGCCGACCGCGAGGACGACGCGGTCTCCAGGATCGACCTGGGGAGCGGCGAGGTCGAGGGCGCGCCGATCGAGGTCGGGCCCGAACCGGGCGCCGTAGCGGTCGGCGGCGACGCGGTTTGGGTCGCAAATAACGGAGATGGCACCGTCACCCGCATCGAGCCCTGAGGTTCGACGCGCTGATCGGGTCCGCTGATTCCCTAGGATCGGGCCAATGACCCAGGACATCGATCAGCTCGCAATCAACACCATCCGCACCCTCGCTATGGACGCCGTCCAGAAGGCGAACTCCGGCCACCCGGGGACGCCGATGTCGCTGGCGCCCGTCGCCTACGAGCTCTGGCAGAACCACCTGCGCTACGACCCGGCCAACCCGGTTTGGCCGAACCGCGATCGCTTCGTGCTCTCGGCCGGCCACGCCTCGATGCTCCTCTACTCGATGATCTTCCTCGCCGGCGTTCGCAAGGTCGACGAGAACTACAACGTCACCGACGAGCCCGCCTGCTCGCTGGAGGAGATCGAAAACTTCCGCCAGCTGAAGTCGCGCACCCCGGGTCACCCCGAGTACCGCTGGACCACCGGCGTCGAGACCACCACCGGCCCGCTCGGGCAGGGCGTCGGTACCTCGGTCGGGATGGCGATGGCCTCGAAATGGCTGGGCGCGACCTACGGGGCGGAGCTGTTCGACTTCGACACCTACGCCCTCGCCGGCGACGGCTGCCTGCAGGAGGGGATCTCGCACGAAGCGGCCTCGCTCGCCGGCCACCTGAAGCTCGACAACCTCTGCTGGATCTTCGACAACAACCACATCTCGATCGACGGCGACACCGCCCTCGCCTTCTCCGATGATGTGCTCAGCCGCTTCGAGGGCTACGGCTGGAATGTGATCCGGGTCGGTGACGCCAACGACACCGGCCTGCTCGGCAAAGCCTTCAACGAGTTCAAGGCCGAGACCGGCCGTCCGACCCTGATCGTCGTCGACAGCCACATCGGCTGGGGCTCGCCGAACAAGCAGGACACCGAGTCGGCCCACGGCGAACCGCTGGGCGACGAGGAGATCGAACTGACCAAGGAGGTCTACGGCTGGCCGAAGGACGCCAAGTTCCTCGTCCCCGACGGGGTCCGCGAGCGCTTCGACGAGGTAATCGGCCAGCGCGGCGGCGAGGCGCACTCCGCCTGGGTCGAGAAGTTCCAGTCCTACAAGGGCGACAACCCCGAGAAAGCCGCCGAACTGGAGATGTTGCAGCACCGCGGCCTCCCCGACGGCTGGGACGCCCACCTGCCGAGCTTCGAGGCCGACGAAGAGAAGGGCGTCGCCACCCGCAAGGCCTCGAACAAGGTTCAGAACGCGATCGCCGAGAAGGTGCCGTGGCTGATCGCCGGCTCCTGCGACCTGACCGACTCGACCTCGGTCCGGCTCAGCGACGCCGACCAGTACGAGCCCGGCAGCTACGACGGTCGCCAGGTCCACTTCGGGATCCGCGAACACGCCGCCGCCGCGGCCTGCAGCGGGATGTCAACGGCGAAGCTGCGCCCGCTCTGGTCGACCTACCTCACCTTCTCCGACTACGGCCGCGCCGCGATCCGCCTCTCGGCCCAGATGGAGCTGCCGGTCGTCCACCTCTTCACCCACGACTCGATCGGGCTGGGCGAGGACGGCCCGACCCACCAGCCGGTCGAGCAACTCGCCGGGCTGCGGGCGATGCCGGAGCTCGATGTGATCCGCCCCGCCGACGCCAACGAGGTGGTCGAGGCCTGGAAGATCGCGCTGAACCGCACCCACTGCCCGGTGGCGATGGTGATGACCCGCCAGAACGTGCCGGTCTTCGACCGCTCCAAGTACGCCTCGGCCGAGGGAGTCCAGCGCGGCGGCTATGTCCTCGCCGACGCCGAGGGCGGCGATCCGGAGCTGATCCTGATCGCTACCGGCAGCGAGGTCCAGCTCGCGATCGGCGCCCACGAGCGGCTCGAGGCCGACGGGATTCGCAGCCGCGTCGTCAGCCTCCCCTGCTGGGAGATCTTCGAAAAGCAGGACCAGGCCTACCGCGACGAGGTCCTGCTCCCCGACGTCACCGCCCGCCTCGCAATCGAGGAGGCCTCGCCGCTCGGCTGGGAGAAATGGGTGGGAAGCGAGGGTGCCATCATGGGGATGACCACCTTCGGGCAGTCGGCGCCGTTCGCGGACGTCGAGGCCGAGTTCGGGTTCACCGTCGACAACGTCACCAAGGTGGCGCGAGAGGTCGCCGAGCGCGCGACCGCCAACCCAACCACCTGAAAGGGGCGCTCGAGATGAAGCCGACGCAGCGTCTGCACGACCTGGGACAGAGCCTCTGGCTCGACAACATCACGCGGCCGATGCTGCGCGAGGGGGTGCTCGAGGGCTACATCCGCGACCTCTCAGTCACCGGCCTGACCTCGAACCCGTCGATCTTCGACAAGGCGATTTCCAGCGGCGACGCCTACAACGAGCAGATCGCCGAGGTCGCGCCGAAGGCGGGCGCGGGCGAGGGCGTCGGCGCCAACGACCAGGAGCGGATCTTCTTCGAGCTCGCCCTCGCCGACCTGCGCGACGCCACCAACCTCTTCGCCGACGTCCACCGCCGCACGGCCGGCGTCGACGGCTTCTGCTCGCTCGAGGTCTCGCCGCTGCTCGCCGATGACGCCGCGGCGACGATCGAGCAGGTCAAGGCGCTGCACGAGAAGGGCGGGCGCGAGAACCTCTTCATCAAGATCCCCGGCACCGAGGCCGGGCGGGAGGCGATCGAGGAGTCGATCTTCGCCGGCATCCCCGTCAACGTCACCCTGCTGTTCGACGACAAGCAGTACCTCGGCGCCGCCGACGCCTACATGCGCGGGATCGAGCGGCGGATCGAGGCCGGGCTCGACCCCAACGTCGCCTCCGTCGCCTCGCTCTTCATCAGCCGCTGGGACGTCGCCGTCAGCGAGGAGGTGCCCGACGAGCTCGTCAACCGGCTGGGTATCGCGGTCGGCGGCCGCGCTTTCCGCGCCTACCACGAGCTGTTGAACAGCGACCGCATGCTGCGCCTCGAGAACGAGGGCGCGCGGCCACAGCGGCTGCTCTGGGCTAGCACCGGGACCAAGGACCCCGACGCCTCCGACACGCTCTACATCGAGGCCTTCGCCTCGCCGTTCACGGTCAACACGATGCCCGAGCCGACCCTGAAAGCGTTCGCCGACCACGGCCAGGTCACCGACCTCTTCCCCAAAGACGGTGGCAACGCCGAGCAGGTCCTGGCCGAGTTCGCCGAGGCTGGGATCGACGTCGTGGCGCTTGCGGCCCGTCTTCAGGAGGAGGGCAAAGAGGCCTTCAACAAGTCCTGGGAAGAGCTGCTGAAGTCGATCGAGACCCAGAGCGGGGTCACGGCGGGCTAACGCCCAAGCGGCAACGGTTGCCAGGCGGGCTCGGTGGTGAGCTTGTCTTCCAGCAGGTGCCCCACAGCGTCCCACTCGCGCAGTTGCCTGGGTTCGCCGATCTGGCTGAGGTCGAGCAGCCAAAGCTCGCGGTAGATCGAGAAGACGATCTCCTCGCCGCTCGGCGAGTAGGCGGGTATCAGCGCGTCCTCGGCGATCAGCTTCGGTTTGCCGCCGGCTAGAGATCTCTTCCAGATCCTCAGCTTGGCGTCTCCGTTGGGAAGCCGTTCCGGTTTTTGGAAGACCAGATCGCGCCCGTCCGGGGAGACATCTGCCCGGGCCGCATCCTCGAGGCCCTCGATGTCGCGCAGCCCGCCTCCGTCGACGCGGATCAGGGAGATCTTTCTCGGCGGCGGAGGTTCGTCCGAGGGGAAGCCGCCCAGGTGATCCTGGCTGAAAACGATCTTCGAGCCGTCCGGGGTGAATACCGGGTCCACGTCGTCGGCCGGGGTGGAGGTGAGGCGGCGGATCCGGCCGGCAGCGGTTCGAAGGAACAGGTCGTAAGACCCGCTTTGCAGAGAGGGGCGCGAAAAGACGACCCTTCCTCGGATTCCGAATGCCGGGCTCCGATCGAGCGGGCCTCTGGTCAGTCTCCTCGTACTGCCGTTGCGGAGGTCGAGCGTGAAGATGCCTGGCTCCAGTCCAGATCCTCGGGTGAAGACGAGCCGCTGTCCGGACGGGGCGAAGCTCGCTTCGTCGTCCCAGGCCTCGTCGGTGAGTTTGCGAGGGGCCTTCCAGCCCGGCTCAATGGCGTAGAGCCCGCCGACGTATCGGCCCTTTTCATCCAGGCGAGGTATGTGGTTGAAGACGATCAGTCCGGGGCGGCCCGGAAACGTCGCCTGGGCGGATGATGAGGCGATCGCCAGCAGGCAGAGCAGGGCCAGCGCCATCGACGCCGCCCCCCTTGCGGTACGCCTCCCCGTCGTCATCCCGGGCAAAAGGTACCCGCATCGAAAAACCTGCGAGTGTTTGCCCGGATGGCCTCGCCCGACGCCTCGCCCACCCTTCGTCAGGCGCCCGCCTGGGCCGAGCTGCAGTCCCACTTCGAGCAGATCCGCGCTACCCACCTGCGGGACTTGTTCGCCGCCGACCCCGAGCGTGGGGAGCGGCTGATCGCCGAGGGCGCCGGCCTCTATCTCGACTTCTCGAAGAACCGGATCACCGACGAGACCCTGCTCCTGCTCGGCTCGCTGGCGCAGCAGCGCGGCGTCGCCGAGCGCCGCGACGCGATGTTCGCCGGCGAGCACATCAACGTCTCCGAGGATCGGGCCGTCCTCCATGTTGCGCTGCGGATGCCGCGCAACCGCTCGCTGGTGGTCGATGGGGTGGACGTGGTCCAGGAGGTGCACGAGACCCTCGACCGGATGGCCTCATTCAGCGAGCGGATTCGCTCGGAGGAGTGGCGCGGCCACACCGGCAAGCCGATCCGCAACGTCATCAACATCGGCATCGGCGGGTCGGACCTCGGGCCGGTGATGGCCTACGAGGCGCTGAAGCACTACAGCCGCCGCGAGATGACCTTCCGCTTCGTCTCCAACGTCGACGGCACCGACTTCGCCGAGAAGACCCGCGACCTCGATCCCGAGGAGACGCTCTTCGTCATCTCCTCGAAGACCTTCACCACCCTGGAGACGATGACCAACGCTCACACCGCCCGCGAGTGGGCGCTGGCGGGGCTCGGCGGCGACGAGGCGGCGATCGCCAAGCACTTCGTCGCCGTCTCGACCAACGCCGAGGAGGTCGCCAAGTTCGGGATCGACACCGAGAACATGTTCGGCTTCTGGGAGTGGGTCGGCGGCCGCTACTCGATGGACTCGGCGATCGGCCTCTCGACCATGCTGGCGATCGGCCCGGCCCGCTTCGCGGAGATGCTGGCCGGCTTCCACGCGATGGACGAGCACTTCCGCGAGGCCCCGACCGGGGCCAACCTGCCGCTCCTCCACGGCCTGCTGGCGGTCTGGTACACGGACTTCTTCGGGGCGGAAACGTACGGCGTCTTCCCCTACGAGCAGTACCTGCACCGCTTCCCCGCCTACCTGCAGCAGCTGACGATGGAGTCGAACGGCAAGCACGTCACCCTCGACGGGGCGCACGTCGACTACGAGACCGGCGCCGTCTACTGGGGCGAGCCGGGAACCAACGGCCAGCACAGCTTCTACCAGCTGATCCACCAGGGGACGCGGCTGATCCCCTGCGATTTCATCGGCTTCGGCAACAGCCTCAACCCGCTCGGCCGCCACCACGACATCCTCATGTCCAACGTCTTCGCCCAGGGCGAAGCTCTGGCCTTCGGCAAAACGCCCGAGCAGGTGCGGGAGGAGGGGACGGCGGAGGAGGTCGTCCCGCACCGGGTGATGGAGGGGAACCGGCCCTCGAACACGATCCTCGCCGAGCGGCTGACGCCGGAGACTCTCGGCGCGCTGATCGCCCTCTACGAGCACAGCGTCTTCACCCAGGGGGCGATCTGGGGGATCGACTCCTTCGACCAGTGGGGGGTCGAGCTGGGCAAGGTCCTGGCCGTGGCGATCATCCCCGAGCTCGAGTCCGAGGCAGAGCCGAAGCTGCACCACGACAGCTCCACCAACGCCCTGATCCGCCGCTACCGCAGCCTGCGCCGGTAACCTCGCGGGCATGCTGCCGTTCGACCCGCTTCCCCTGGCGGAGTCGTCGAACCTGCTCGCCGCGCGCAACCAGATGGCGTGGACGCTCGGCTTCCACATCGTCTTCTCCTGCCTCGGGGTGGCGCTGCCGGCGACGATCCTGGTCGCCAATTACCTGGGGCTGAAGAAGAACGACGAGGCGGCGATGGAGCTGGCCCGGCGCTGGTCGAAAGCGATGGCGGTCACCTTCGCCGTCGGCGCCGTCAGCGGCACCCTGCTGAGCTTTGAGTTCGGCCTCCTCTGGCCGGAGTTCATGGACCGCTTCGGCGCTGCCTTCGGGGTCGCCTTCGCGATCGAGGGGATCTTCTTCTTCCTCGAGGCGATCTTCCTCGCCGTCTACATCTACGGCTGGAAGCGGCTCGAGCCCTGGCAGCACTTCTGGGCCGGGGTGCCGATGGTGATCACCGGGATCGGCGGCGCCTTCGCGGTCGTCGCCGCCAACTCCTGGATGAACCAGCCGCAGGGCTTCACCCTCGACGCCGCCGGCAAGGTGATCGACGTCGAGCCGCTGAAGGTGCTGCTCAACCCGGCCACCGGCTACGAGGTGCCGCACATGCTGCTCGCCGCCTACATGGTGACCGGCTTCCTCGTCGCCTCGATCTACGCGGTCGGGATGCTGAAGGGGCGGCGCGACCGCCTGCACCGGCTCGGCCTGGTGATCCCGTTGACGATCGCCTGCATCGCCACCCCGATCCAGCTCTTCGTCGGCGACACCGCGGCCCGCGAAGTCGCCGACCACCAGCCGGCCAAGTTCGCGGCGATGGAGTGCATCCAGGAAACCGGCACCCATCAGGACGAGTACGTCGGCGGCATCTGCACCGACGACGGCGTCGACTACGGCATCGCGATCCCCGACCTCGACTCCTTCCTGGTCGGCTGGAGCTTCGACACCAAGGTCACCGGGCTCAATGACATTCCCGACAACGAAGAGCCGCCGGCGAACACCCTGCTCCACCTCTCCTTCGACACGATGGTCGGGATCGGCACGGCGCTACTCGGCCTCGGCCTCTGGTTTGGCTTCGTCTGGTGGCGACGGCGTGACATCCCACAGACCCCGTGGTTCCTGCGCGCGGTCGCGGTCTCCGGCGTCGGTGCGATCGTCGCCCTCTGGTGCGGCTGGATCGTTACCGAGGTCGGCCGCCAGCCCTGGATCGTCCAAGGCTACATGCGGACCTCCGAAGCGGTGACCAAAGCCGACGGCATCTGGTTCACTTTCGCCCTGGTGATGTCGATCTACGCGGCGCTGACCGCGATCACGATCGGCGTCCTGCGGGCGATGTCGAAGCGCTGGCGCGAGGGTGGGGACGAGCCCGAAGGCGAGGGCCCCTACGCGCCGACGGGACGAAAAGCGGTTGACGTAACCGCAAATCGTCCCGTCGACGGGGGTGAGGCATGAGCCTGGCCGACGCCGCTGCGGTGGTCCTCTGGGCTGGGGTCACCTTCTACGCGCTGTTCGGCGGCGCCGACTTCGGCGGCGGCTTCTGGGACCTGGTCGCCGGCGGGGCCGAGCGCGGCGAGCGGCCGCGGGCAACGATCCAGCGCTCGCTGACCCCCGTCTGGGAGGCGAACCACGTCTGGCTGATCTTCATCCTGGTCGTCCTCTGGACCGCGTTCCCCTCGGCCTTCTATGCGGTGATGACGACCTTGTACGTGCCGATCACGATCGCCGCCTTCGGGATCATCCTGCGCGGCTCCGGCTTCGCCTTCCGCAAGTCGATCGAGGGCCTCTCCGGCCGCCGTGCCGCCGGCGCCACCTTCGCGATCTCCTCGCTGCTCACCCCCTTCTTCATGGGCGCGGTGGTCGGTGCGATCGCCGCCGAAAACGTCCCGGCCGACGGCAACGGTGACGCCTTCAGCTCCTGGCTGCAGCCGCTGCCGCTGCTGGTCGGGGCGCTGTTCGTGGTCGGCGGGGCCTACCTGGCGGCGATCTTCCTCGTCGGCGACGCGCGCCGGGCCGGCGAACCGGAGATGGAGCGCTACTTCGAGCGCCGCGCCCTCGGAGCCGCGGTGGTCGCCGGCGGCCTCGCGGTCGCCGGCCTCTTCCTGCTCGACTCCGAAGCCGGCTACGTCCACGACCGCCTCCTCGACCAGGGCCTGCCGCTGGTGATCCTCTCGCTGCTCTGCGGCGCCGCCGCGATCGCCGTCCTCATGCGCGGTGGTCGCAAACCACTGCGCCCGCTGGCCAGCGCCGCCTTCGTCGCCGTGATCTGGGGCTGGGCGGTCGCCCAATTCCCCTACCTGCTGCCGACCAGCCTGCGCATCGACCAGGCCGCCGCCCCCGACGCCACCCTCACCGTCGTCCTCATCGTCTTCGGCATCGCCGCCGTCCTCGTCCTGCCCTCGCTGTTCCTGCTCTACACGCTCGCCCAGAAGGACCTACTGGAGAGCGAGCATTGAGCGAGCGGATCGAGGCGGTCCTCTTCGACATCGACGGCACCCTGCTGGTCACCGGCGGCGCCGGCGCGGTCGCCTGGCAGCGCGCCTTTCGGGAGATGCACGGGATCGAGGCCAACATCGACGAACACACCCGGGCGGGGATGACCGATCCGGAAATCGCCGCGATCATCTTCCGCGAGGTGATCGGGCGCGAGGGCACGGTTTCCGAGCGGGGGGAAGCAATCGCCGGCTACCTCTCGCACCTGCAGCAGGCGGTCGACGAATCCGAGGGCTACCGGGTGATGCCGGGGATCGAGGAGCTGCTGCCGCGCCTGGCCGCGAGCGGGGTCTTGCTCGGCATCGTCACCGGCAACATCGAGCCCGCGGCCGAGATCAAGCTGGCTCGCGGCGACCTCAACCGCTACTTCTCCTTTGGCGGCTTCGGCTCCGACTCCAGCGACCGCACCGAGCTGACCGCGAAGGCGATCGAGCGCGGGGGAGAGATCGCCGGCAAGCCCCTCGACCCCGCGGCGACGATCGCCGTCGGCGACACCCCCCGTGACGTGGTCGCCGGCCACGGCGCCGGGATCAGGGTCGTCGGCGTGGCCACCGGCAACTACTCGGTCGATGAGCTGAAAGACGCGGAAGCGGACTGGGCGATCGAGAACGTCAAGTCCGGTTTCCCGACTTGAGGTCGGTCAGACTTTCTCGCAGCGCGCCTGGTAAATGTCGGTGAAGCCGTTTTCGAAGCCGTTGCGCGCGGCACGGAGGTAGAGGCGCCAGACACGGATCCGTTCCGGGCCGGCGAGGCGGGTGGCCTCCTCGAGGTTGTCGTCGAGGTTCTTGGCCCAGTGCTTCAGCGTCTCCGCGTAGTCCATCCCGAAGTCCTCGACGTGGCGGGTGACGAAGCCCGCCCGTTCCAGCGCCAGCAGGTTGCGGGAGAGGTGCAGGGGGGCGGCGTCGGGGAAGACGTAGCGCTCCGAGAAGGCGCCGGCCTCGGCGTCGGTGTGGCGGAGGCGGGTGATGCCGTGATTGAGCAGGCGGCCGCCGGAGTCGAGCAGGCCCGCCAGCGTCTCCGCATAGACCTCGATCTGCGAGGCGCCGACATGCTCGACCATGCCGATGCTGGCAATCGCGTCGAATTTCTCGCCGGTCTTGCCGAGGTCGCGGTAGTCCATGACCCGGATATCGACCCGGTCGGCGACGCCGGCCTCCTCGGCCCGCTGCCGGGCCTTTTCGGCCTGGGGGGGAGAGAGGGTGATGCCGACCACGTTGGCGCCGTACCTGGTCGCCGCCCAGAGCGGGAAGCCGCCCCAGCCGCAGCCGACGTCGAGGATGCGCTCGCCCTCCTTGATCTGGAGCTTGCGGGCGACGGTGTCGAGCTTCTCCTCCTGCGCCTGCTCCAGCGTCTTCATCTCGCCGCCGCGCCAGATCGCGCAGCTGTAGACCATCGTCGGCCCGAGGAAGAGCTCGAAGAACTCGTTGGAGACGTCGTAGTGGTGGCGCACGGCGCGGGCGTCGCGCT
This sequence comes from Solirubrobacterales bacterium, assembly GCA_035760445.1. GTDB lineage: Bacteria > Actinomycetota > Thermoleophilia > Solirubrobacterales > 70-9 > VAYN01. The sequence goes on from DASTSW010000046.1 coordinate 14,293, forward strand.
CCTTGCTGTGGCGCTTGCCGCTCGGCCGCAGCTCGGCTTCCGGGCGCGGCGGCGGCTTGACGATTCCCATCGCCCGCACCGCGGCAAGCATCAGCGCCCGCTGGTCGGCGCCGTCGAGCGAGGGCGCCTGCCAGCCGTCGAGGACGCGGATCACCTTTTCGATGTCGTCGACCTCGAGCTCGCCGCTGACGTAGGCGCGGCCGAGCCCGAGCTGGCCCGGCGCCCGCAGCGCGTGGGCGATCGCCCGCGGCGAGCGGACGCTGAAGACGGGGCCGTCCTCCGAGGTCGAGGGGACCAGTGAGCCGTCCCAGAACTCGATCGTGAACGGACGCTCCGGGAGGCGGGATTCGATCTCCCGTCGCAGCGGTGCGGTGTTTGCGAAGGGCACTGCCGGGGGACCCTACAACTTCCGATCCGCCAGCCCGCCTAGGCACCTTCGGGTTCGGCCCGTATCATCGCCGCCATGACGACCGTAGGACCACTTCCCTCAGATATTCAGCCCGTCGCCAACGAGACCAGGGATCGGATCATCACCGGCCTGGTCACCGTGATCCCCTTCCTAGCCGTCATCGTCGCCGGCTGGCAGGTCTGGGGAAGCGCGCTGAACTGGACCGATGTCTTCCTCTTCTTCGGGCTGTACTTCTTCACCGGCCTCGGCATCACCGTCGGGTTCCATCGCCTCCTCACCCACCGCGCTTTCAAGACCTACCCCTGGATGCGTGGTCTGTTCGGGATTCTGGGATCCGCGGCGATCGAGGGGCCGGTGATCTCCTGGGTCGCCGACCACCGCAAGCACCACACCTTCTCCGACGAACACGGCGACCCCCACAGCCCTCACGTCGACCACGGCGGCGGCTGGAAGGGAGCGATGAAGGGCCTCTTCCACGCGCACGTGGGCTGGATCTTCATCCACACCCAGCGCGGCAACAAGGAACGCTTCGCGCCGGACCTGGTCAAGGACCCGGTGATCAGCTGGGTCGACCGTACCTTCCTGCTCTGGGCGATCGCCGGCCTGCTGCTCCCCTTCTTCCTCGGCTGGATCATCGGCGGCACCCTCGTCGCCGGCCTCACCGGCCTGCTCTGGGGCGGTCTGGTCCGGGTCTTCGTCCTCCACCACTTCACCTACAGCATCAACTCGCTCTGCCACACCTTCGGCCGCCGCGAATTCGATACCACCGACCACTCGCGCAACCTGGCGCTGATCGCGATCCCGACCCTCGGCGAGGCCTTCCACAACAGCCATCACGCCTTCCCGACCTCGGCCACCCACGGCCTGCGCTGGTACCAGGTCGACATCTCAGCCCTGATCATCGACGGGCTCGAGAAGACCAACCTCGCCTGGGACGTCGTTCGGGTCTCGCCTGAGCGAATGGCTTCTAAAGCCGCTTAGGGCGATTCTTCGGCTTCGTACCAGTCGATCCACTGGTCGCACGCCTGCGACAGCGGCACCGTGCGGTGCGGTTCGGCCGGGACCGCGACCAGCTCGCCGATGTAGGCCTTGCCGTCGTAGCCGGTCAGGCTCTGCAGGGCGTTCGCCGCGGCGGTCTCGACCGTGAAGCGGACCTTGCCGCCCTTGCTCTCGAAGCGGCCGGCGGGCCAGAACTGCCCGTTGTTGCCGAGGCTGATCGTGTTCGGTCGCTGGCCGTCCAGCGCCGCCTTCAGCTCTTCGCTGAAGCCCGGCGCCGAGAGGGTCAGGTCGACCGGCGAGAAGTACTGCAGCGAGAGGTTCCAGCTGCCCGCCGGCAGGCGCAGCGCCTGTGAGGTCTCGGTGCCGGTCTCGAGGATGCTGCCCTCGTCCCAGCTGTCTTTGTGGCCGATCACCGCGCCGGGGAAGAGGCCGGCGCGACCCGGATTGGCGAGCAGGATCCGCACCTCCGGCGCCGCGCAGCCGGCCAGCGCCCCGGCCTCGGTGCCCTCGAGCAGGACGTGGCGGTTTTCGGGGGTCGGGCCGGTTCGTTCCCAGAGCACGTAGGAGTCGGTGGTCGCGATCCGCTTGAAGTTGGGCGGCGCTTGGCTGTTCCAGGCGGCGCGGCCGGTGATCACATAGGGGAAGCGTTCGAGCGTCCCGTGCGAGAAGGAGTCGAAGTCGATCGGGCTGTAGGCGTCGCCGGTGTCGAACGGCTTCTCCGAGTTGGGGGAGACGGCGTCGTCGGGGAACTCGACCAGCGGCACGTGGGTGTCGGCGCCGAGCAGCTCGTAGGCGGCGTAGCGGTCCTGGCCGGCGTAGAGGACCGGTTCGCCGTGGACGATCGGCAGGAAGGCGCTCAGCTCGGCCCCGTGGCCGGGGGGGCCGACTGGGGCGTCGCGCAGGGCCAGGAAGCTGGACCAGACAGCGCCGCCGATGAAGGCAACCGCTAGAAGGCTCCATCCCACTTGCACCAGGGGCCGCGGTGTGGGGACCCCCTCCCCAGACACATCTCGCCGCGCTCGATGTTGAGTGTCTGGTGAGGGGGCCCCCGCCGCACGGCGTCGCGGAAACTCTTCGAGGAGTGGCCGGATGATCACGAGCATTACGAGGGGGGCGGCGATCATCAGGGCCTTGGCTTGGGAGTAGTCGCCGGCCGAGGGGAGGGAGACGAGGTAGAGGAGCCAGGCGCCTCCTAGGGCGATTGGGATGGTCCATTCGCGGCGCTTTACCCACCAGGCGACTCCGGCCAGGAGGGCGAGGATCGAGATCGTTCCCGCCAGGCCTGGCAGGCGGGCTCCGCCGGCGGCGTCGAGGCGGTAGTTGGAAGCGGGCCAGATCCCCAGGGCCTCCAGCGGCGAGACGGGGCCGTAGGTGTTGCTGCCGGCGACCTTGTTGAAGCTGCTGCCGAATCCAAACGGACCGACCACCGTGACCAGCACCGCAATCACGGCCAGCGCCGCCAGGGTCAGCAGCGTCAGCGGCCGCAGCAGGAAGCGCAGCAGCGAGCGCGGCCGCAACGCCGCCCGGACGGCGGGCAGGGTGAGGCTCCAGAGAGCGAGGATCGCTACCGGCCAGGCGATGCCGGCGAATGAGTACGAGAAGAAGATGCCTCCGGCGAGGGCGAGCGGGGGGAGCGCGAAGATCAGGCGTTGCCGCCAGCTCGCAGGCAACTGCTCGAACTGAGTCAGCCAGATCGCGAAGGCGAGGACCAGGAGGGCCTCGGCCGTCTCCTTGAAGGCTGCCTGGGCGTAGTAGGAGGCCGCCAGGTAGGGGAGGGCGACCATTGCGGCGGCGATGGTGCGGCGTCCCGGGGTCATCTGGCGCAGGGCGGCCAGGGCCGTCAGGCCGGTCAGGACCCCGATCGCGACGATCTCGCCGAGGAAAGCTTGGCCGAGGCCGATCCCCGGCAGGGTCGCCGTCGCCACCGCCAGCCCGTGCGGTCCCAGCGGGTAGCCGGGCTCGGCGTCGGGGCCGAAGCCGCTGCGCAGCCACTCGGCCCAGGCGAGGTGCAGGCCGAGGTCGTTGTTGAAGCCGACGCCGAGCAGTCCCCAGTGGCCGGCGATCGCAAACGGGATCGAGAGCACGATCAGGACCACCGCCGCCACCGGCAGCCCCTCGCGCCAGGCTCCCGGCGCCCGGTAGTCCCGGCGCCAGATCACCAGCGCCGCGATCACGACCAGCGCCGCCAGTCCGACCGTCGCCGAGGTCCCGTGGCCCGGCGCCCGGGCCAGCAGCCCGGTCACGGTCAGCACCGCGCCGAGCCCGACCGCGGGCTCCAGCCAGGACCATTCGCGTCTGCCGGCGAGCGAGAGAACGGCGCGGCCGACCAGCAGCGAGACGGCGCAGATCAGCGCCGCCGAGGCGAAGGTGGCGATCATCAGGCGCTGGAACTTACGGCAGGAGCCGGTTTCAGTACTTCTCGGCGGCCCGTTCGAGCGTCTCGCGCAGGTTCTCGCCCCGCAGCGGGTGCTCGTGACCGGGGCAGACGACCCGCGGTTCCAGCGCCGCCAGTCGCCGCACCGACTCCTTCGCCTTGGCGTGGTCCCAGGCCCAGGCGGGGTGGGGGACGCTGGCCTCGCCCTCGGGCAGCGGTTTCAGCCGCCCCGAGTCGACCAGATAGACGACGTCACTGACCAGCGCCAGCCGGTCGCTCTCGCGCCAGAGCCCAATCAGCCCGGGAGCGTGGCCGGGGAAATGGATGACTTTGAAGCCGGCGACCTCGTCGCCTTCGATCACCGTGTCGGCGATCTTTACCGTGCCGCCGTCCCAGCGCCGCAGCAGGAACGGGTAGATCCAGCGCACCCAGGCGACCGGCAGCTGCGAGAGGTCGAAGTAGGGGGCGAGGGCGGCGTCGCTTTCGGCGTCGGCCCTCTCGTCGGGGTGACAGAGGACCGGCACGCCCATGTAGGGGGCGGTGCCACGGTGGTCGGCGTGAGCGTGGCCGAGGACGACCCGCTTCAGCCCGCCGAGTTCCTCGGCCGCTGCTTTCGCCTTCTTCCGCATCGCCTTGGTGCCGGCGTCGAACTGGACCACCCCGTCGCCGTCCTCGATGAAGTAGATGTTCATCGCCCCGCGGAAGTCGCCCCGCAGCAGCCAGACGCCGTCTGCCACCTTCTCCGGTCCCATGCCGCTCACCATATGGGACCACTAGGGTTTCCGCGTGCCTTGGATCTGGAGAGCGGGGATGATCGTCCTCGTCGTCTGCCTCGCGATCTCGATGGTGATCGCGATCTACCGACTGACCACCACGCCGACCGAAATCCTCGGCGACGGCTATCGCGGCCTCCCGACCAAGCAGCGTTAGTATCGAGCCCGTTCAGCGACCGAAGGAGGCGGCGTGTTCAAACGCATCGTGGTTGGGACCGATGGCTCGGAGACGGCCGCCGAGGCCGTGCGCCAGGCGGTTGGCCTGGCAAAGCTGACCGGCGCGACGCTCAGCCTCGTCAGCGCCTACTCGCCCGCCCCTGCCCGCCGGGTGAAAGCCGAGCAGTCGGAAGCACCGGCCGACATCCAGTACGAGATCGGGCCGCGCGAGGACGTCAACCTCGTCCTCGATGCCGCCGCCGCCGAGGCGAAGAAAGAGGGGATCGAGGTCCAGACCCACCCGGTCGAGGGCGACCCCGCCGACGCGATCCTCAACGTCGCCGAAGAGGTCAAAGCCGACCTGATCGTGGTCGGCAACAAGGGGATGACCGGGGCACGACGCTACCTCCTCGGCAGCGTCCCCAACAACGTCTCGCACCACGCGCCCTGCTCGGTGATCATCGTCCGCACCACCTGACGAAGGTCAGGGGTAGAACGTCGGCCCGGTGCCGGTTGCCGCGTCAGCGTCAACCAGTCCGGCTCCCTGCTGGGCGCGGGGTAGACCGAGGTCGCGGGCCGTGCTCCGCAGCCGCTTGGTCACGGCGCGGACCCGGGCCTCGCCCTTCAGCAGGGGATTGATCCGGCGGCTGGCGAGGACCATGGCGGCGACCCCGGAGACATGGGCGGCGGCCATCGAGGTGCCGACGTACTTGGCGGGGATCCCAAAGGTGTCGGTGCTGTCGGCCCGCAGCGTCACCTGGTAGATCGGCCGCGCCGCGACCGAGCGGCAGCGAGCCCGTGGTTCGCCGCCGCCAGGGGCGACGAGGTCGATGCCGGCGCCGGGCAGGGAGTAGCTGCCGAGGCAGGCTCCCTCGGTGGTCCCGCCGACCCCGATCACCCGCGGCCCGGTCGCCGGCGCCGAGACGCATTTCTCGGTGCCCAGATTGCCGGCGGAGGCGACCGTGACCACCCCTTTCTCGTAGGCCTCGCGCAGCGCTTCGTTGACCATCGGGACCTCCTTGCCGCAGGGGAAGTTGAAGCTCATGTTGATCACCTGGGCGCCGTGGGCGACGGCGTAGCGGATTCCCTGAGAGATCTGAACCGCGTCGCCGAGACCTTTCTCGTCCAGCACCCGCACGGGCATCAACTTCGCCCCGTAGGCGAGGCCCGTGAGCCCGAAACCGTTGTCCGTCTTCTCGGCGATCGTGCCCGCCACGTGGGTGCCGTGGCCGCTTTCGTCGAGCGGCAGCCGGTCGTAGTCGACGAAGTCATAGCCCGGGATGAACTGCTCGGGGCCGAAGTCGGGGCTGATGAGGAACCGCGTGCCGTCGGACCGATAGGCGATACCGCTGTCGAGCACCGCGATGACGATGCCGGCGGCGCCCGGCCGGCCGACGTCGATCAGGTTGCGCCAGGCGCCGACGGCGTCGATCCCCCCCGGCGAGGTCGGCAGATCGATCCCGGCGGTCGCCTTGGGCGCGAGAAAGTTCCACTGCCTGAACGCCCAGTTACCGGACGCACTCGAGGAGCCGGCGCCTTCCCTCAACCTGCCCGAATCGTCGGGATCGAAGGGTTCGGCCCTGACCGCGGAGGCAGAGGCGATGTAGTTCGGCTCTGCATATACGACCGAGGGACTCTGCCGCAGCGCCCGCGCGGTCTCGCGCACCCCCGCGCCCGCCGGAAGCTCGATCGCCTCGCCGCGCCGCTGACCCTCGAACTTGACCAGCAGCTCGCCCGGGGCGAAGGCGCGGGCCGGCGAGACTCCCGTCGCGGCAAGGGCAGGGGAGGCGGCAAGGGACAGAGCCCCGATTGCGCCCAGCAACGGCAGAAGGGTGCGAAGAAGTCGTCTCATCTGTTCTCGAGTGGGTGGCCGGAATCCCTGGATCCGGCTTTTGCACCAACACCGCGATACCGCGGAAGTTGTCGCTGGACATACTCACGGATCGTGGACGCGAGCATTCTGGATGCTGGGATGGAGGTCGCGCTCGAGCAGGCCCGCAGGGCCGAGGAGCACGGCGACGTGCCGATCGGCGCCGCGGTCTTCCGCGACGGCGAGCTGCTCTCGCGGGCTGGCAACGAGCGCGAGCTGCGACGGGATCCGACCGCCCACGCCGAGCTGCTGGCGATCCGCGACGCCGCCACGGCCCTCGGTGGCTGGCGGCTGCCGGGCACGACGCTCTTCGTCACCCTCGAGCCCTGCGCGATGTGCGCCGGGGCGATCGTCCTCGCCCGTGTTCCGCTGGTCGTGTTCGGCACCCGCGATCCCAAGGCAGGCGCCGCCGGCAGCGTCCTCGACGTCCTCGCCGAGCCGGCGCTCAACCACCGCCCCGAGGTGGTCGCCGGGATCCGCGAAGCCGAGTGCGCCGCCCTCTTGCGGGAGTTCTTCGCCAACCGCCGAGGCTGAGCAGTCCAATACCCTGTCTGCACCCGGAGAGGTGTCCGAGTGGCTTAAGGAGCGCGATTGGAAATCGCGTGGGCGGGGTTAACCCGCCTCGTGGGTTCGAATCCCACCCTCTCCGCTACTCACGAGTAGCGGCGCCCGGCGCTCAAGCGTTAGCCCAGTAATTGAGTTTGACTCTATACTCAGGGAGGTAATGGGGCTTTTCTGAAGCCTCGTTGCGAGCTGGGAGGGCCGGCATTTTCTTGGCCGATGATTGCCGGTCCTCTCCCTTTCCCCTTGCGGTTTACAAGAAACCGCTCCATCAATCAAGACTAGCGCTTCAAGCTTGTCGCAGGGCGGGAATCGACGGATGGCTCGGACTCCACTCCCGATCGCGGTAATCGTCGAGGGCGACGACGATCGCATCGGACTCGGGCAGCGGCGCCGCTGGGCGGCGACCGCGCAGACGCTCGTGACTGCAGACGACGTAGCACCACTCCATCAGCTGCAGGCGGGCGTCGGGGTCGATTTCGAGGATCGTGGCCCCGATCAGATAGCTGCCCTCGACTTGGGCTTGGCGGCAGGTGCGAACTTCGACCTTGGCGGCGATCTCGTGTGGCTCGCCGGCGGCATCGGTCAATCCGAGAAGGACCGCGGGCTGGCTGCCGACCTCGAGCGGTGCGGCGGCGACCAAGCCCAGGCCGGCGGCGGAGGCGTCGACCAGGCGGGCCGGGGTATGGGCGCTGGGGCTATAGAGGTTGGCTTCGGCATCGCCCTCGAAGCGGTAGACGAGCCGGCGCTGGCGCCGGCGACCGACAGCCAGCAGCGTCGACCCCAGTCGCCGCAGCTCGAAGAGGCCGAGCAGGGGGACGACCATCGCGGCGATTCCCGGCAGGTCCGGCAGAGGGCCGACGCCGGCGAGGTCGAGTAGCCGCAGCAGCGTCCCAGTCCCCAGCAGCGCCGTGCAGAAGAGCACCAGGTGGAGCTTGCGCAGTGCCTCGAGGCCGCCACCGTCGCGCCCCTGCTTCGGCGTCACTTTGAACGCGGTTCTGCCGGGGACCAATGCGCACCGAAGTGCGCGCGCGTAGATCTCCATCGTCAGCAGCTCGTAGTGGGCGGTCTCGGGGATCCTCATGTAGCCGCGGGCCAGGGCCGCGCCGGCGCTGAGATTGAGCAGCAGCGAGGGCACCCAAAGCGCCGCCAGGGCGGCGACGCTGATCTTCATCGGCAGCTCGCCGGTCCAGAGCACCAGGCCCAGGGTCAGCAGGAGCAGGAGGCGCATCGGCGGCGCCAGGTAGGCGAGCAGGCTGGCGAGGAAGGAGAGCCGCTGCAGCGGGCTCAGCGTCCGCGCTCGCAACGGCGACTCGGGCAGCCGGAAGACGGCCAGGTTGCCCCGCGCCCAGCGGTCGCGCTGCAGCAGGTAGCCGTCGAGGTCGTGCGGCGCCAGCCCCTGGACTAGGACCTCGTCGTGGTAGGCGGTGCGCCAGCCGTGGCGGATCAGCCGGATCGTGGTGTGGAAGTCCTCGGCGATCGTCTCGGTCGCGACGCCGCCGATCGCCAGCAGGGCGCGGCGGTTGATCAGCGCCGCCGAGCCGCACCAGTAGGCGGCGCCGTGGCGGTCCTTTCCGGGGCAGACCACCCGGTAGAAGAGCGACTGCTCGTGGCGGCCGACGACGTAGTGCTGGACCGAGTCGTGGTTGAAGAAATCGTGCGGGGTCTGGACGATCGCCATCCGCTCGTCGTCGAAGTAGCCGACCAGGGCGTCGAGGGCGTCCGGCATCGGCACGTGGTCGGCGTCGAGCACCAGGACCAGATCGCCCGCGGTGCGCGGCAGCGCGGTGTTGATGTTGCCCGCCTTGGCATGGGAGTTGTCGGGTCGGGTCAGATAGCGGGCGCCGGCCAGCTCGGCGAGCTCCCGCATCTCCGGTCGCCGCCCGTCGTCGAGCAGGTAGGTCGTGTGGGGGTAGGTGAGCGCTCGGCAGCCGGCCAGCGTCGCCATCACCACCTCGGGCGGCTCGTCGTAAGTGCAGACATAGACGTCGATCCTGCGGCCGGGGGTGGCCGCCGGGCGCTGGGCCGGGCGGCGCGACCAGGAGAACCAGGTGAGGACGGCAAGCGCGTAGAGGCCGTAGACCTCGGTCGCGAGCAGCATCGCGAAGGCGACGGGGTTGGCGCCTTCGCCGCTCCAGCCAACGCGCCAGGTGAGGTAGCCGAGCCCCCAGATCAGGGCCAGCAGCGCCAACGTCCGCAGCAAGCGGGGATGCCGATCGAAGAATCGGCCGACCTTGGTCTGCTCGCCAGCGGCCACACGACTATTTCGACAAACCCTGGTGTCTACTTAAACGACGACGGAGGGGGTGGGATTCGAACCCACGAGCGCCTTGCGACGCCAACAGTTTTCGAGACTGCCCCGTTCAACCACTCCGGCACCCCTCCAGGAACCGCGGGCGTTGGATTCTAGGGTCGCTCGCCTGTCGGCGGCGGCCCCTCCGGTCGGCAAGCCCACAGGGCGACCGCGGCGGGGACGAGCAGCAGGGCGAGCGAGGCGATCTCGGCGACCGCGT
>DASTSW010000047.1:0-40262 GCA_035760445.1 Solirubrobacterales bacterium
TCCTTTGTTCCGCCTACGGCTAACAAAGGACGAACGCCGCCCAGCCAACGCTTCGTCGCCGCGTTCGGGACCACCCGGTGCGGCGCGGGCCAGGCGGCGCCGAAGAGGTCGGTGAGGATCGTCTCGCTCGCCTCTACCAAGCGTTGCCGGTAGGCGGGGTGGGCGTGGCTCTCCTCGGCGAGGAGGAAGCGGGTACCGGCGACCACTGCGCTCGCGCCGGCCTCCAGCGCCACGCACACGTCGCTCGCCTCGGCGATTCCGCCGGCGAGCAGCAGCGGATACTCGGATGGTAGAGCGGTGCGCGTTTGCTCCAGCAATTGCAGCGCCGGCACGGTGCCACGCACGTGTCCGCCAGCCTCGACGCCCTGGACGATCACCCCGTCGGCGCCCCCTGCTCGGGCCGCCAGCGCTTCGGCGACCGAACCACACTGGTGCAGCCAAACCCCGGGCGTTCGGCGGCGCGGCTTGCCCCAGAAGGTGACGACGACGTCAGCCTCGGCCGCGGCCTCGAACCAGTTCCCCCGCGCGAACGGCAGCAGCAGGTTGACCGCCAGCGGCCGGCCGGTCAGCGCCCGCGCCGCGGCCAGCTCGCGGCGGATCGCACCCGCCCCGCTGACCGCGATCGTCCCCAGCCCGCCGGCCTCGGAGACCGCGGCCGCCAGCTCGTGCCGGCTGAGGCCGCCTCCCATCCCCGCCTGGACGACAGGAAGCTCCACCCCGAGGCGCTCGAGCAGCGACGGCACCCGGCCAGGCTAGCCGGAGACGTCGGCCTCGGCCCAGACCGCGAGCACCAGCCGCAGCCACTCCGCCTCGACGCCGAGGGTCCAGCCGTAGGCCTCTCCCGGCGCCTGCGACCGGTCCCCCTGCCGGACCGGTCGCAGGATGTCGCCCTTGGCCAGCGTCTTCAGGTGGTAGGCCACCTGCCCCACCCGCTGGTCCGTCGCTTCGGCGAGCTCCTTCGCGGAGGCGCACTCGACCGATCCGTCGAGATAGGCGAAGAGGATCCGGCGCCGCAGGGGGTGATTGACGGCTCTGATCAGCTCGGAAGCGGTGGGCGGCATAGAGGGCCGGGGGGCCTAGCGGTCAGCCCTTTTCCGGCGCTCAGGATGTTAAGGCATAAATACTCTAACAATGCAGTCTTTTAATAGAGAGGCTCCCGGGAGCGATGCCGCCCCCGCGCCGCAGCAAGCCTCGCTCGCCCGAGCACGCAGCTCTCGGCGACGCCCTCCGCCAGCTCCGCCGCGAGGCCGGCTTGAGTCAGGAGCAGCTGGCCGAGGGCGCGGGCACCGATCTGACCCAAGTCGGCGGCATCGAGCGCGGCGTGCGCAACCCCAGCTACACGACCCTGCTGCGCCTCGCCGGTGCGCTGGGAACGAGCGTCGGCGAGCTGACCACGCTCGCCGACGAACTACGGAGCTAACCCTTCGGCGTGCAGGGGAAGGGGTGGGAGATGTGGAGCGTGGTGTCGTCGACGAACTTGGCTTCGCCCTTGGCGAGCCAGACGCCGTTGGGGCAGCTTGCCGTGAGGAAGCTCTTCTTCTTGCCCCTGTAGGTGAACTTGCGGCCGACCTTTAGCTCGAACTCGGTGACCGACCCGGAGCCGCCGGCGATCTTGGGGACGGTGGCTTGGATCCGCAGGCCGAAGCGGCCCTCGTGGATGCGGGTGACCGTCGCCGGCACGACGATCGCGGTCGGCGCCGGGACGTTGACGTAGGCGTGTAGGAACAGGGTCGTCGTCGGTCCCTTCTGGCCGCCGTTGAAGAGGACCAGCGGCCCGGTCGAGCGGAACGCCGGCTGTTCGGGGAAGGCCACCTCCACTTCGGCCTCCCCCGAACCGACGATCGCCTCGCCGCAGGCGTGTTTGGCTGCCGCTGAACTGGTCGCCTGAAGCTGTCCCACCCTGCAGGTCGGCAGGCCGACCGGGTCGATCGAGACGTTCTTCTCGACTTTCAGGTCCATTGATTCGAAGGCGGGCGGGTGGCTGCCGTCGCGGGTGCTGATTTCGGCGTTGAGACGGGCGGTGACCGGCGCCTTCCCGTGCCGCGGCAGCTTGGTCGGGCTGATGCCGCCGTCGTCGGCGACGCAGATGTTGCCGGCGCACCAGACTTTCCGGTTGGGGCTGCCGATCGCCACCGCCGCGAAGACGAGGGCGAGGATGGCGACGACGAGGCTGAGGCGGATCGGGAATCGGTTCATGACCCGATCCTGCGCCGCGCGGAGGTGTCGTGCCATTCCCGATGTGAGCCCTCCCGAGTGGGCGGATGACCAAAGTGGGAAGCCGGACGCGACCGCTACTCGTCGAGGCGCAGGGCGATCTCGAGGTCCGCCTCGGCGCCGTTCAGCGGCCGGCCGAGCAGCTCCTCGATCGCGCCGAGGCGGTTGCGCACCGTGCGCCGGTCGACCCCCAGCGCAGCCGCGGTCGAGGAGACGTTGCGCTCGGCCTCGAAGTAGGCGCGCAGGGTCTCGCGGGCGACCTTGCCGCCATCGCGGGCGCGTTCCAGCGGCGTCAGGTAGAGCTGGCGCAGCGAGGTGGCGATCAGGTCGTCGCTGGCGATCGCCGCCAGCAGGGCAACGTCGACATAGCGGACCACCGCCTCGCCGCGGCGTTCGGCGATCGGCAGCGCCGCCTTCGCCTGCCGGTGGCTGAACCGCCAGCCGCCGAGCCCTTCGCCGGGCTCGCCGACCGTGACGAAAACGCCATCGGGGACCGCGGCGAGCGCCTCCAGCGCCCGCTCCGAAGTCAGCTGCCGCCGGCCGCCGAGCCAGCAGGCCCAGGTCGGCTCCTCCTCGCGCTGGACGATCAGCAGACGCCGGTCGACCGCCCCGGCGAGGTTCCGCATCAGCTCTTCCGCCCCCTCGCCTCTCGCCATCACCGCGAGATGCTGGCCGTCGAGCTCGTAGCCCAGTTCCGAGTGGTCGACCAGCTCGCCGGCGAGCAGGCTTTTGACCGTTTCGCGGCGGCGCTCGGCCGGCGTGGTCGGCCGGTTCTCGGCCTCGCGGGCGTACTCGGCGCTGACCGCGGCGATCAGCCGATCGCCGATCGTCGCCTGCGCCGCCAACAGCTGACGCAGGGCCGAGCTCGGCACCTCGGCCCGCTCGGCCTCGTTGACGAGGAAGTCGCCAAAGAGGACGTTGCCGGCGAAGTAGCGCCGCAGGACGGCGTCGAGCGAGACCCCGTCGCGGGCGTCCAGCCGGGCCTGCGCGAGCAGCGCGGTCGGGATCGGCGGCGCCGCTCGTTCACCGGCCTCGAGCACCGCCAGCCGGTACTCGATCGCCGCGGCCATCGCGCCGTTCAGTCCCTGCAGGTAGGAAGGGTCGGCGACGTTGCGCGGGTCGGAGATCGAGTAGACACGGGTCGCCACCGCGCCCTGCAACTCCGAGAGCCGCTCGCGCAGCCGCGCCGCGAGCGCCGTCCTGATCTCGGTCGCCGAGGCGGTGTGGGCGGAGCGCGTCATGATCCCCCGCAATCGTGGCACGACTGGCAAGCAGGAGTCTCATTTCGGCGACGCTGGTCGCGGTGGCCGCCGTCATCGCGCTCGCCTCCTGCGGCTCGCCCTCGGAGGAGGGCGAGGCCGGCGTCGGCTTCGCCGGCTGCGGGCCCGAGGGCGTCGCCCACCACCTCACCGGCTTCCTCAACGCGGTCAGCGCCCGTCAGGACGAGCGCGTCCTCCGCTACATCGCCCCGCGCGGCGAGTTCATGAAATTCACCCTCTACGACCGGGTCACCCCAGGCGGCGGCCGCGACGCCTCCCGCAACCCGCGCGAACTGCACGACAGCTTCATTGCCGCGATTCCGAAGAACCACGTCGCCTCCTTCCTCGCGGTCGAAGTCGGCAATCCCGGCCCCCTCGCCGCCGAATACGAAGAGCAGGCCGGGCGGCGCGAGACCGTCGGAGTCCAGGTCGCGGCCCGGATCGGCGGCGACCGTTTTCTCTCCGGAGAGTTCGGGGTCGAGTGCGAGGCGGGTCGCATCTACGCCGGGGAAATGGACCTACGCCGCCACCTCGAGCACCGCAGCGCCTGCGGCTACGCGATCGGAGCCGGTGCCGAGCCGGCGTTCTGCCGGATCGACTAGCCGAGGCCCCGCTTGGGGTATGAGTGACCAAACCCCCGAAGGAGGAACCGAGATGAACCTGCCGCCCGTCGTCTCCACCGAGGAGTGGAAGGCCGCCCGCGAGGAGCTGCTGGTCAAGGAGAAGGAGCTGACCCGCGCCCGCGATGCGCTGGCGGCCGAACGCCGGCGGATGCCGCGCATGGCCGTGACCGAGGAGTACCGCTTCGAGGGGCCACAGGGTCCGGCCAGTCTCGAGGACCTCTTCGAAGGTCGCCGGCAACTGATCGTCTATCGCTTCTTCTTCGACCCGGACGTCGACGGCTATCCCGAGAAGGGCTGCCCCGGGTGCTCCTTCGTCGCCGATCAGGTCGCCCACCTTGCCCACCTCAACGCCCGCGACACCACGCTCGTGTTCGCCTCTCGCGCCCCGCAGGCCGAGATCGCGCGCCTGAAGGAGCGGATGGGCTGGGACATCCCCTGGTACACGATCACCGACGGCTTCGACGCCGACTTCGGCGTCGATGAATGGCACGGGACCAACGCCTTCCTGCGCGACGGCGGGGAGATCTTCCGCACCTACTTCGTCGACGGCCGCGGTGACGAACAGATGGGCAGCACCTGGAACTACCTCGACATCACCGCCCTGGGGCGGCAGGAGAACTGGGAGGACTCGCCGGAGGGCTACCCGCAGACGCCCCCATACGGCTGGTGGAACCGCCACGACGAATACGGCGAGGGCGCCGCATAGCCCGCGGCCAACCGGGGTACCCGGAGCCAGTACCCAAGAGAAAGGCACCAAAAAGATGGGAATCCTCGACAAGCTCACCGGTAGAGCGAAGCAAGCAGCAGGCGACCTGACCGACGACGCATCCCTCCGCCGCCAGGGCAAACGTGAGGAGCGCAAGGGCGAGAAGAAGGACGAGCTGAACCACGCCCAGGAGAAGACCGAAGAGAAGGCCGAAGAGGTAGCCGACCTCGAGCGCAAAACCTGAGTCCTAGCGCGCGGCGGCTGCGCGCTGGGTCTCCAGCTGGGCCTCAGTGAGTCTCTTGGCCCGCCTGCAGACCTGCCGGTAGAAGCGCAGTTGATGGGTACGGCCCAGGAGGCGGAAGCCGGTCCGCAGGAGAAGCGGGCCCCTGCGGGCCGGTCGCGAGATCGCTTTCAAGTGGAACTCGACGTCGCCGCTCTCCTGCCACTTCCAGAGCTCGTAGTGCATGCGGCCTTCCTCGAAGTGACCTTCGAGGGTGCTGTAGCTCCAGCCGAACACCTGGACGGCGCGACCGTCGATCTCGCGCGTCTCTTCGTAGGTGTCGCCGACTCTGACGGCGACCTTCAAGCGCAGCCCGGCGAACCGGATCCGCAGCAGCATGTCCCGGCCTGAGAGAGGCGCGTCCCGGTCGTAGAAGGCGGTAACGACCGCCGGGTCGGCAAGCTGGTAGCTGTCCATGACTTCGCGGGCGACCTGCCAGCTTTCGCCCTCGGCGGGAGGGCCGGGACGCTCGTGCGGCAGAGGTTCGACCATGTCGTCCAGGTTCCACCCCGGCTTGGAGCCAAAGGCCCCCTTCGTGTCGTCGAAGTTGACTCGGCGGTCGCCGAGAGCGGCAACCTCCGCCCGGCTCCTGCGGCTACGGCGGTTCCCCCGCGCGCCCGGTAGGGCGTCGGCCGCGACCACGCGGGTGGTGATCACGAGCCCGTCCTCCATCCTGCCGCTGGCCAGATCGGCCACCCGGCGCAGAACCGAGGACCACATGTGCAACTGGACCTCCTTGGAGACCCGGAGGCGCGAGTAGAGGAGGTCGCTCACCCGGTCGCCGCTGCGCGCCCAGGACTCGATTTCGAACCAGAGCGAGCGGTAGTCCGAGCGGACGCGAAATTCGATCTGGCCGGCCTCCAGGTGTCCCGGCAGGGTCGCCAGCCGAAAGGAGGTGGCATCCGCGGCGACGACACGGACCGGACCGTCCCAGGGACCGGGCATCCGCACCACATACCGATTGCCCTCATCAAGGCCACCTTTCTCACCCTCCACCTTCTGGAAGGTCGCGAACTCCGATGGCGCCACGCCGTCGAGGTTCTCGGTCATCCGGGCCATCAGCTGCTCGGGGGTCGACGCCGACCCGACGATCCGGGTGCGATAGATCCGGTGCATCAACGGTCCCACCCCGTCCTCGAACCGCTGCAGCTCCGAGAGGTCGGTGCCGGTCGGCAGCGAGGGCGGAGCGTCGGCCGGCCATTCGCCGCTCATCTCCCAGCGGTGCACCGGCGTCACGGTCCACAGGTAACGCCAGGCAGCGACCGCCACGCCGAGTGGCCAGCGGGCCGCGGTCGTCCACCTCCGGCGCAGAGTTTGAGGGTGGGTGGTGCCCATCCCTCTGCCCTACCCGCTCATCAACCCTGCCACCGGTTGTCCGGACAGACCATCCGGGTAGGTGCTCGCCATGGCCCCTTCCGTTCCCAGGCAGCTGAGACCGCGTGGCCACCACTTCTACGGACTGTCCCTCGCAACGATCCTGCTCTGCATCGCACTCTGGCTGCGCGCCAAGACCGTCGGCGAGGACGAGCGCGGAAACGCCGAACGCCGCGCCCTCTTCATCGGCCTCTGGCCACCGATGTTCTGGCTGATCGGAGACACCCTGCGCCGGGGCGAACGTCGCGGTTGGCGAAGGCTGACTCGGCGCCGATAGCCTCGAGGGTGTTGGTCAGAGCGCCCCATGCCTGCGGCGCCCTCGGGCGCTATGACCGCAACCGCGTCCGCGGGATGGCGGAGCTGCTCGGCGGCGACGCCTTCGTGCATGAAGACGACGGCTCTGCCCTGATCCTCGATCGCGAGCCGGTCGAGTGGAGCAGCGACCGGCAGCGCGGGCTCGGCTGGGTCGAAGGGGACGCGCGGCGGCCCCCGGCGCGGTTCGCGGACTGGTCGGCGGCGGCGGAGGCGGGGGTCTGCGGCCTCGTCCTCGACGGCCGGCGGCGCTTCCTCCACTCCGCAGTGAACGGGCTCGCGCCTCTCTACTGGCTCGAGCAGGGCGGGGCCATCTACTTCGCCTCCCGCATCGACCCGCTGGTCCGGACCTCCCCCGCGCGCCTCTCGATCGACTGGGACGCCTGGGCCTCGATCATCGCGCTCCGCTTCCCCGCCGGCAATCGCACCCGTTCGCCGAGATCAGCCGGGTGCCGCAGTCCTCGACCCTGCGGCGGCGCTTCGGCGGAGCGCGGATGCGGGAAGAGCGCTGGTCCTGGCTGGAGATCGAGCCCGACCAGAGCTTCGAGGTGGCGGCGGAAGGAGGGGCGGCGGCGCTGGAGGAGCTGTTGGCGCCGCTCCCCGGCGGGATCGTCTGCCCGCTCAGCGGCGGCCGCGACTCCCGCATGCTGCTCGGCGCCCTCGCCCGCGACGATCGCGTCGCCGCCGCGGTCACCGTTCCCGACGACGAGGGCGATACCCACGAGGAGGACCTGGCGGCACCGGTCGCGACGGCCCTCGGGGTGCCGCACGAGCGGCTGCGGGGAGAGGTGGCCGACTACCCGGCGGAATGGGAGCAGCGGGCGCGGCGGGTCGAGTACGAGTTCGTCGACCACGCCTGGCTGGTGCCGCTGGAGCGACGCCTGGCAGCCTCCCAGGCGCCGGTTCCCGACGGTTTCGCGATCGATGTCTTCGCCTCGGAGGGCCGCAACTTCTACCGCCGGGAGTCCTTCGACACCAGCAGTCCGCAGGCGATGACGCGGGCGATGTTCGAGGCGCTGCGGCAGTACGGCCACTCCCACGTCGCGCTGGAGGAGAGTTTCCACGAGCCGCTGATCTCCCGCACCCGCGACCTCTACCTGGAGCAGGCGCGGCGCTACGAGGGCCATCCCCTGCAGGTCGTCTTCACCTTCTACGTGAACCGCTCGCGGCGAGGGGTCTCCACCTACTCGACCAAGCTGCTCGGCGACCGCTCCTGGACGATCGTCCCCGGCGCAGCCGACCCCTTCGTCCGCGCCACCCTCTCGACCAGCCTGGAGGAAAAAGCCGACGCCCGGCTCTTCCGCAGGATCTTCGAGCTCCTCACCCCGCAGGTGGCAGCCCTCCCCTCCACCGCCGACGTGCCACGCAAGCAGCCGCACCTGCCCCGGCGCTGGTGCTCGAAGCCGGCGATCGAGGCCCACCGCCGCTCCCTCCTCGACGGCCCGCTGACCCCCCACCTCTCACCCCGACTCCAAGCCTGGATCGCCGGCGAAGGCGAGGCCGAGACCGACCACCACCTCCGCCTCGGGATCGAGGGAGTCAGCCTCCTCCACTCCTGGCACCGCCAGTACCGCGACCACCTTCGGGAGATCGACCCAACCCACCTAAAGGGCTGAAGGCCCCGATGCTAAGACTCACCCGCCGAGCCGCACTCCTCTTCGCCGCCTACACCGGCCTCCTCCTCGCCGTCGTCGCGGCAGGGTTCCTAGCCGGAGCAATCGGAATCTGGGCAGCGATCCTCTGGGGAGTAGTGCTCGTCGCCGGTCTTGGCCTATACGGGCGTCGGCGTTTGCAACAGCCGGCTGAGGACGAGTAACCAACAGGCTCCGACCTTCGGCTTGAAAGGAGGAGGGGCGTCGGCTCTGCGAGCTGGCCGCCGCGGCTGATGTGACCGAGATGAGACCGACTCTGCATGTCAGGCGTTTTCTCTGTCCTCGACCAGCTCCTTGCTCACCGGGACTAAGTAGGACCACTCAGTATCGAGCTGAACCCTGCCGCTGACAAGCATCTGCGCCAGGGTGTCATCGCGGTCACCGCTGGCGTACTTTCCAATGCCCTGCCGATAGCAAAGGCGTTCAGCTTCGAAGGTTCGTTGCCAGTGCCGGTAGAGCGTCCAACGCTGATGGGGCTGCTCAAGCAGGATCCACCTCCCCAGGATCGCCGCGAATGCTGCGAGTAGTCCCGGTGCAAGGCGACCAAAAAGGAACGAAGCAAAGTCATCAGGATCAAACTGCTCTGCAACGATCAGCACCACCGGAACCAAGGCGGTACTCGCGGTCAGAAGGAAGGCAGACCACCGAGCCTTTCGCTTATACCTGTCGGCCTTGCGAGCAACCTCATTGATAACGAAGTTGCACTCCTCAAACGCCGAATATTCGCCATTCGGTTGGCCCGAGGGGATTCCAGACGAAAGGTGAGTTGAGATGCCAAATGCCATCTGGGCAGAAAGTAGCCCATCAACGAGGTCATTGGCCTTCGCCGCACGACTACTTGGCGATCAAGACACCTCGGTCGGACTGGGCATATATCTCCGCAGCAGCTCACAGGCGAATCCAGCAGCGTTGGCTGCTGCTTGTTGCCGCACCCCTGCGTGGTCGGCGGCATCCTTGCCATCGATTAGATCGGAGATACCCCGTACCACGATTGCCGCCTCGCCGTAGCGCTGAACGGCTCCGAGAAAGCCAGACCCCTCCATCTCGACAGCCACCGCGCGGTCTGCGGTCTCCCGAACTAGCTTGTAGGTCTCGGAGTTGGTGTTCGCAACTACTTTGCTACCAGCCGCAATGGGCTCGATATGCACAGTGGCCGGCTCGAGCTCAAGACCAGGATCCTTATGCAGGAGACGCTCACGCCAGCCATCGTCAAGCATCGTGAACGCAGCCAGCTGCTTGAGGCTGTGGGCGGAATGGAATTGCCTCGGACGCGGGATAAAGCCCTCGGCAGACTCCTTGCCACCGTCGTAGTCAAGTACTTCCGTTGCGGCGATTACATCGCCCAACTTGACACCCTTCTCCGCAATACCCCCAGCAATTCCAACGAAGATTGAGGTCGTCGGATTGAAGTTGAGCATTACATCAACTGCGCTGGCCGCAGCAGCGCTAGGAGTCGCCTCCGTGTAGGAGGCATAAACGGTCCAATCGACATGCGCTCCGCGCAGACCGCCCTTGAAATAAAGGCCGCCCCCATGAACCACCTCCTCGGCGATCTTTCCTCCTTCGGAGAGCAGCTGGTCCCGAACCGCTTCCAGCTCCTCTGGCAGAGCAGTGAGAATAGCTGCGGTTAGCTGTGGCTTTGCTTCCTCGGCAGCCTGATGCTCCTGTGCCTCTCGGTCCGCATCAACAGTTAGCTGGTATCGACGCTCGACAGGGCGACTGGCTGGATCAATAACCACTTCCTCGCACACTGAACATCGCGCCTGTCCCTCGGACTGCTCCTGCTCAATGAGCGGCCCCACCATCTCCATTGCCTCGCAGCCTGAATTTGGGCAGGTGATCACATCGGCCCGTTCCATCAGACCAACAGCTTCCGAGGAGGCGACCTCTAGGAGGTCTTGAACGTCGTCGAGATCCAGTTCCGTCTCTTGCGCAACTCGTCGCGGATCCACCGGCTGACCCCGGCGGCGCTGCAACAAGAATCGTTCAATACGACTCGCGGCATCCTTCCCACGCGGATCCGCCTGACTACGAAAGGCTTCGAACCTGTCCAAGGACATAGGCAATAGCCTCCACGGAACTTGGTCGCATGAAATGAACACGAGCATCATGCGCGACGATCACCGTATGCAGATCATCATCCAGTACCCCATTTTGGGCGGCAGCTTGTAGCCAGTACAGGTTCCCGCCAAGGCCGCTGGTAGGAGTATCAACCGATCCAAGCGCTTGCCGTACCACCTGCTCTTCGTAAAGAGATGCAGTTCGACTAGGACTCCGTGCCCGCACATTCGAGCCCCCCGGCGACTCAAAGGAGGTCTCCCGTGATCGGGTCAATGGATTTGCCCCCTGCTCCAAGCGTGCCAGCTCATGCAGCACCTTATGCATGTTGATCGGCTGAAATTTCGAAAAGTCTAAGAAGGATCCGATCTGCTGAGAAAACCGCTGTACAACTTCGCCGTAGTAGTTACTGACGGTCCCCTTCTCGGTCGCTTGAGTTATATGCAGCTCAGCGCCTCGGGTAGTGAGATCCCACCGCAATCGGACCGTACTTCGCGCGACGCGGTGCGCAAAGGCTCGCCATTCAATCTCCGTGCCATCATCCGCCTCGCCGTACTCATCCAAGTCCTCAATATGTTCGGTATATCGACGAGCCTCCACAGCGGTGATCTCCACCTCGGACTCGTCCACTTTGATCGATGATAGCGTCAGCTCCTCCGGCATCGCAACGGGTAGCTCCGCCTCTAATAGATCCCCGTAGCCCGCCTCTTCGACGGCTTGAATCACCGCATCGGAGCTTTGCCATTCATCATTGACTGAGCTTTGCGCTCGATAAAGGAATACGTGCTGCTTCCCGGCTGGCTCCCGCTCCGCCAGAAAATTAAGAACGTCCTCAACACTTAGCAGGCCTTCCTCAAGCGCTAGCTTCAGCTGCCCCCTCAACTCGCCCTTTTTCAGACCGGCGAACCGTACTTTTCCTCGCAGCAGATCGTTGATGAAATCTCGCCGGAGAGAGAGGACGTGAGAAAGTAGAGCCTCGGTTTCTTCAGGCGAGACGTTCGTATGCACGCTCATTTCATCGAACGCTACCAGTCCGTATCCTCTTAGAACTCCCGGTCGTACCTATATGGGCACGATGATTCATCGTTTATGCCTACGCGACTCCCGCAGCCTCAGACGGCGGCCATGCGCGGTGCCTGCCAGGCATCACGTATTGCGTATTGAGAGCGATGGATTCGCGGCTTCGAAGGCATCCACAGAGTTGAAGACATTCAGAAATAGAGGCGTCCCCGCAAATGACAACGGGCTGACGGGACCGATAGTCATAAAGGAATACTCGCGACTTTCGGCGCTGAAAGATGAATGAGGATCCCGAAAGAGTCGGTATAGATCGAGCGCCGGACCGCGGGAGCCGATTAGGCGAGCTACGGCATCGTACTCCTGCCCCAGGGCGAGCCCAAAACCGAAAAACATGATCCGCATCTGATTGAGGATCTCTTGGTGGAGACTGGCGAGCGTCTGCGAGATAAACATCCACCCAAGCCCATACTTTCGAGTCGTCCGCACAGCATCAATCAGTTGAGCCCGCACCCGCTCTTCGGCAGAATCATCGGGTTTCTCACGAGGAGCCAGTCGATGCGCCTCATCAATCAGCACGAGCGTGTTGAGTCCCTTCTTTTCTTCGTAAGCCGTCTCGGCCCGCTGCTTAAGGTCTCCCAATACCTTTCGGATCGTCAATGCCTGAATTCGCGCGTTCCAGTACAAGTCATCGCTCCCTTTCCCGGACAGGTCGAGAACAACAAACTTCTTCTCTTGTAGCACTGAGTCGACTGCCCAAGTGACTCTTCGTGCGTTAGGTCGGCTTGCATTAAACAAGCCCGCAACTGGTTGCCATATATTCGTATAAATATCGGTGAGATCGGCCGCGTCGATCTGCTCCTGTAGGTTTTCGCGGCTCTCCTTAGTTTTGTAGATCCGCTTCAAGATCGTTTCATCCTGGAACACTTCCCAAGCACAGTCGAAGGATGCCCGTTCGTGTAGAGCAGTTAGCCTGACCTTCTTCTTTTCAAGGTGCTCCACGATCTCTGAACAGGCACGACGTCGTCTCTCATCCCTGCGCATACTGAGTCGCTCGAGTAAGGGCGACTCGAAGAGAATCTCCTCGAAGATTTCCCAGCGATCAAGCACCAGGTCTCTAACTCCGAGTACCTCAACCTCCCGCCCTTGGGCGCTCATCATCTCCTTAATCGGCAGCTTGAGTCCCTCGTGATCGGGCGGCCCGGAGCGGAAGTCCCTTGCAAACTCCCCTTGCGGGTCGATGACTATCGCGCCCATCTCTTTGTGGCGGGCGTATCCCATCAGGATGAGCTTTGCCAATACCGACTTGCCAGACCCACTTTTCCCGAAGATCCCCAAGTGATAGGCCTCCCCAGCACCTCCTTTACCCGAGTCAAAATGCTTAAACCACATAGGGAGAAGCGGACTGGAGCCATAGACCCGCCCAAGGTAGAACAAGTCCTTCTTAAACGGCTCCATGAGAGTGTCTAACACCTCATCCCGTACCAAGTAGATGTTGCTTCCGGTGGAAGGCACGGTGCCAAGGAAGGCCGGAACAAAGGTTCCAGCCGGATTTGCCGCAAAGATCGCGCTTAGAGTCATGCGACCCAGGTGCGTGTCTTGCCGCTCGCTAATTTGCTCGACCCCACCTCGCTGACGGATAAGACTTCGAATCGTTGGATCCTCGTGCCATACATTTCGTAGTTCGACCTCAGTGATTTGGCCTAACGCATAGTGATCTTGGCCATCCTGCGGGAACTGCAGAAAAGCTAACTCGCCAACAAGCTTCTTCTGGACGGCCGTTCCCAACACGTCCATCGCTAGCTCAGCGGTCGTCGAGGGAGATCCAACGACTCCGAGCCGCTCGGCTTGCGCTACCAACGCTTCAATCTTGCTTCTGTTGTCTCCGCTCACATTCCCCCCGCTTCCGATCGATAGCTATGCAGGCCGAAGAAGACCTCTCCCACATCCCCCTCATACAGGTCACACGCTTGCTGGGTCACAACCTGCCGAATTGCCGGCAGGGCAGTGGAGACCGACTTGACCATCCGATCTGCCAGATAGATCGGATATGGCTCCATCATTCCTGGCGCTGCGCATTGCTCCTTAAGTCCATTGAGCACATTGGCAAGCTGCTGGGGGTTTCCCGCAATGTTCGCAGCCATCTCGATGCGAATTGCCGGCAGCCATGATCTCGGCCGGTAGTAGCAAGTCCACAGGTTGGAAACCGCTGCCTCGATTCGTCCTGCAATCTGCGTGGCCCTGTCTCCTTCCTTCCCCTCCACTCCCTTCACAGAAAGATGCCAAGGAGATGACGGCTTCTCCAGCTCTAGCGGCTTCGTGTACTCACCAGCTCTGAGGAGGATGCTCAGCAGGCCTCGATCATCGTAGGCAACCGGCCAACCCAAGGTTGCACCAATCTCCCTTTTCGTCGAATACTTCGGCAGGCCTATGTAGTACTTGTCAGAGCGAGGCGACGTCACCATTTGCTCATAGGAATCAAGGAACCTTAGAGATTCCTCTAGGAAGCGTTCGCTAACTTTCTGTGATGGGTGCTGGGCAGCTCGCTCAAACGCCTGATTGAAGTAAATAATTGGCAAAGTAAGAGTGCCATCAAGCATTACTACGGTGTGAGGCGCAGCACATGCGAGTGCAAGCTCGTACCCCAGCATAATTGCTCGAAGGACCGTTGCAGTGTCCTCATCATGGCCTTCCTCGGTTACAAACGTTCGATGCTTTGGGTCTGGCCAAACTCTCGGCTCGTGCGGCGGCGTGAGTCCTTCAATGCCAACTGCCGCACAAACACAGAGATCGGTCGTTAGAAGACGATCCACCGCGTAGGAGCCATCAACCGCAGCGACCGTGGCCGATTCCGCATTTGGAAGATCGCCCTCAAATCCCAGAATCTGTTTGGCTTCCATCTGGGATCGCAGATCCGCTCGATTGAGTCTAAGGTCTTCAAATCCCTCTAGAACCCGGTTGCCTATGGCGCTCGTGCTCTCGATAAGTTCGTCAACCAAGCTGGCTGGCAGATCGACAAACGGTTGTGCGGAAATGTGGTCGGGGGAGGTCAAGTCCACAAGCGCCATGAATCGCGGTGGAATGACTTGTATCTGTCATCCCGGACAGCGCGCGGAAGCAACCACCGCAACTTCCAAAACGCTGCCATGTACTCCACTGATTCAGGATATGGCGACAGCTCGCTCCCATTCGTTAAAGCTTCACGGGTATCCTCGCCAAGAGGAAACACGAAGATCTCGCGTTCGACTCCGTGGTACATCAAGGCATCACTGAGCCCTAGGTGCTGAAGAGCCTTCTTCACTACCTCCCGGCGATTGCGAAAGCCGGAGCCCCAATCGCTGTTCTTTGCAGTTGGCGTGCAGTTCTTCGCCGCATACGCACTCAAAGCGTCATACAGACCATTCGCGAATTGGAAGTCGCCTGATCCTCGGGTAAATCCTACCCCGATGGCAACCTTCCTTCCTGGCAGGCGTAGCCGACTGTAGACCGATGATCGGCCAAGTGCTGACGCAGTAGTAAGCAGCGCAAGAGGGGCCGTTCGACGTTTAGAGGAGATGAGGGACGTCCGGTCGCAATAACGCAGTGCGTACGCATTCTGGACCTCTGAGCTCGTTGCCAAAAGTGCGACCAGCTTTCCGGCCAGCAGCATGTTGTAAGGCGGTACAGCGCCGAGAACAAATGCGTCCATGACTTGATGGAGCCGTTCTCGGCGGGCCTCTTTATCCCATCCGATCCAGTCATCGCGACCCCGGAGCGCAAAAACAGGGTCCGATAGACCGATAATTCCGATCAACCTGTCGTGGTGGGCTTCGTCTCGAACTAAGAATCGCAAGCGGCGTCCATATCCAGCCGACGTCGGGATCGACCAATGAAGTCGAGCCCAGCGAAAGAGCAACTCCTCTTCGGTGCCAGGATGGACTTGAATTAGGCGAGGTCGAACTTTGCTTGGATCGAGATCGTTCCCGTTTGCGATGGATCTCAGAAGTGTCCGCTCGTGACGTTCTAACCCCGGTCGGGATTTCTCCCGCTGGTGATCGACTGCCTCACGGTGGAGCGCCCTCAGCGACTCCTTCGAGTCCATACTGGGCGCGACAATCTTCCCCTTGCTCAACGTAAAGCCCTGCTGAGTCAAGCTATCGATGACGGCCGCCCGCATTCGCGACCGGCTCTTAAGAATTTTGTCGTTTACCTCCATCCCGCGTCTCACCTAGGGTAGCCGAGGCTCACTCAGCATCAGCCGATCGCGTCTCTGACGGAGCCAAAAGCTCCCGCCCGTAGAGTGGGTGTACCGCGCCAGCATCGTCTCAACCCTATGACCCGCAATCTCAGCTAAGTCTGCACATTGATACCTGAAGCTCGCAGATGGCTTACGTAGGAGTGGCGGCACTCGTGGGGGCGGATGTCTAGGCCGGAGGCTTCCTGGGCTGGCTTCCAGAGGTCGCGGTAGAAGGTGCGCTCGCGCCAGAGGCGGCCGCGGGGGGTTGGGAAGAGGAGCTGGCAGTTGGGGCCGTTGAGGTTGATCTGCGCTTCGAGCATCCAAGCAAGCTTTGCTGGGACGGGAACGACGCGGCCGGAGTCGGGCTCGCCGTGGTCGGTCTTCGTTCCCTCGAGGATCTGGCCCTCGTGGGCGGTGCGGCGGACCTGGAGGGTCTCGCCGTCGAAGTCTTCTCTGCGCAGCGGCAGCACCTCCCCTAGCCTCAGGCCGCAGTCGGTGAAGACGCGGACCATTGCCTCGTAACGGCCAGCCGCTTTCGCGAAGCGATGCATTTCCTCGAAGGTGAAGACTCGGATCGGCCTCGGCTTCTTCTTTGCCCTCGGGTCGTTCGCCCGGATGCGGACGCCCTTGAAGGGGTTGAGGTCGCAAACTTCGTCGGTGATCGCGTCCTCGGCCATCGCGGAGAGAGCGCGGAGGATGCCGACGGCGCCGGTGGTCGCTCGACCTTCGGTCCTCAGCATGTGCTATCTGCCTCTAGATGCGGTGTCTCCGATCTTTGCCTTTGAAGATCCTTCTGGCTGATCTTTGGGATTGCGTGGATTGGTCTCATTTAGCTAGTCGCGGCAGACCGAGAGCCGATCGCGCCCACGGCACCTCCTCGATCAGCGCCGTCGCTTCGTAGAAGTGCTCCACGGACCCGCGCCGGGCTGTGTTTCGACCAGCTCCACCGCGCCGTGCTTCGCCAGCTCGCGGACGTGGTAGCCGACGAGCGAGAGATGCTTCTTCGTGAAATCCGAGAGCTGCTTGGGGCTGAGACTCCCGCCCTCCTTGACGTAGAGCCTCAGCAGCTCCCGCCGCAACGGATGACGAAGGAGAAAGAGGAGGGCCTGCTCGGGATCGCTGATCTTCTCCGGCATGGCTAGCTCCTCACCGAGAAGCTGCCCGACCGCGTGGGCGCGGGGACGATCCACTCGATGCCGGCGAGCAACTCCTCCGCTCTCCCGCCCAGAGCCGAGGCGAGCTTGATGAGCGTGTCTACACGCGGTAGTCGGGTGCCGTTCTCCACCATTCCGATCTCAGTCCGGTGGAGACAGGTCAGCGCGCCGAGTTCTTCCTGAGAGAACCCGGCGCGGCGACGAGCAATGAACAGATTGCGGCCGAGGCGCTTAGCGGCCTCCTCGTCCCTACGTCTGCCGTCCATCAGACTTCCGCCAGTTCGTGGAATAGGACCGCGGCCCTGGTCGGGACTACGAGCGTGCCCTCGATGTTGAGGAGACCGCCAGCGGCGAGGTCGCGGACAGCTCGCCTGTGTCCGTCTCTCTCGGCGTAGGTCGCATCCAGGCCGCCGGTCATTTCTTTCAGCAGCTCCAAGTCCGTCAGCGTCTGCGGATAGAGCGAGAGGACGTGTCTCAGAACCGCCGCTTGGTCGCGAAGATCCTGCTCGGCGGTGGTCGTGGCGCGCTCATCGTCGGCGCCACTAGGCTTGTTGCGCATGGGAAGCATTCCTTCCTGTGCCATGCCCCCGGCTGTTCCACCAGCGCGGGGGCGCTTTTTGTCTTATGACTTCAGCCTAGCATCTGCTGTCAAGAAAAACTTGACACCAGTAGCTACTCCCCATTGATGATCTGCGCGACCCGCGAATGGGTCAGGCCGACCTCCTCGCCGATCTCCCGCAACGACAGCCCTTCCTTCTGAGCCTGGGCGAAGGCTTTACGCCGTGCCCGCTGGGCCGCGTCGGATTCGCGCTCGAACTGCTTCTGCGCGGCACGAACGGCCTTGCGAGCTTCGGTCTTCTCCTGCGGCATCGCGAAGACCCTATTGCCCGTCGCAAAATGTGACCTGGATGTGACACAGACGCCCCAGAACCGCGCGGAATCGCCCGGACGCCGCCGGAACACCGATCCGCCCCTAGGCCGAGGACTTGGCTCTGCACCTGGCAACGCACAGCACAGAGCGGAACACCGAGGAATGCGCCCGACCGGATTCGAACCGGCGACCTTCGGCTTGAAAGACCGACGCTCTTTGGGCCCCCGAAAGGACCCGTTGACCACTGAGCTACGGGCGCTCGGGGAGAACGATACCCGCGCAAGGGGTTCTGAGCGTTGCCGGCGTGGCTAGGGTTGGGCCATGGAACTTGGGATCGAGGGGAAAGTCGCCTTGGTGATGGGCGCCAGCAAGGGGATCGGGCGCGGGATCGCCGCGGTGCTGGCTCGGGAAGGTGCTCGGGTCGCTATCGCCAGCCGCTCGCAGGAGCGCCTCGAGGCCGCCGCGGCTGAGATCGGCGAGGCCGCCACGCCCTTCGTCGCCGACGCAACCGACCTGGACCGGCTGGCCCGCCTCCCGCTCGAGGTCGCCGAAACGCTCGACTCCGTCGACATCCTCATCACCAACACCGGCGGCCCGCCCCCGGGCGGCGCGCTCGACCATGGCTTCGAAGAATGGGAGGAGGCCTACCGCTCGCTGGTCCTCGCCCCCCGGATCCTCGCCGGCGCCGTCGTCCCCGGCATGCGCGGCGAAGGCTGGGGCCGGATCGTCAACGTCGGCTCCACGACGACGATCGAGGTCAACCCTGCGCTCGGCCTCTCCAACGCCAACCGCCTCGCCACGATCGGCTTCTTCAAGACCCTCTCCCGCGAGGTCGCCGCTGACGGGATCACGGTCAACACCGTCGCCACCGGCCGCTTCGCCACCGACCGGATGGCCGAGCTGGTCGGCTCGATGGAGCAGGTCGAAGCCGCCGCCCAAGCCGAAGTGCCCGCCGGTCGCCTCGGCACGGTCGAGGAGTACGGCGACCTCGTCGCCTTCCTCTGCTCCCAGCGAGCCGCCTACATCACCGGGACCGTCATCCCGATCGACGGCGGCCTGACCAAGTCGGTCTAAGAAGCAGCCGGCTGGTCGAACAGTTTCCCCGCGCGAATCCGCTCTGCCATGTCCTTCGACTCCGCCCGGTAGGTGCTGCCGTCCTCGAACTCGATCACCGGGTACTTGCTCTGCCCGGAGAGCTCCTTCAGCGCGCCGCGCTTGCTGCCGCGCACCGGGCCAGTCACCACCTCGTACTCGACCCCGGCCTCGTCGAGCGCCTTCTCTACCCGCCAGCACGCGTGGGCATCGATCTTGACGAACGTCAACGAGCAGCGATGGAGCTTCACGGCCATGCACCTGACCCTAACTGAGCGTCCGCCGGAGGTCTACTCGCCCGGAAGCTCGCGCATCGCGGGATAAATGATCACGTCGCGGAGGGTCTTCGCCTCGGTCATGATCATCAGCAGGCGGTCGATCCCCAGGCCGCAGCCGCTCGCCGGCGGCATCCCGTATTCGAGCGCCCGCACGAACTCTTCGTCGTGTGGGTGCGGGTCGGCCTCCGCCCCGGTCTCCTGCCGTTCGCGCTGCTGGATGAAGCGCTCGCGCTGCTCGACCGGATCGTTGAGGTCGGTCCCACCGCCGACGATCTCCATCCCGGCGACGATCCCGTCGAACGCCTCGCAGATTCGCGGGCTCTCCGGGTGCACCTTGACCAGCGGCCAGAGGCCAATCGGCAAGTCGATGATGTAGGTGGGCTGGATCAGCTTCGGCTCGACGAACTTGCCCTGCAGGGTGTCGACCACCCCGGCCCAGTCGTCGTCGGGGCCGACCGCGTCGCCTGCCGCCTCGGCCAGTTCGTCGCGGCTCGCCTCGTAGATGTCGAGCCCGATCTCCCGCAGCAGCTCGTCGCGCAACCGCACCCGCGGCCACGGCGCGGCGAAGTCGATCTCGACCCCGTCGCGCATCACCTTCGTCGTCCCCATCACCTTCTCGACGACGGTCGAAACCAGCACCTCGATGAACTCCATGACGCCGTTGTAGTCGGCGCCCCCCACGAACATCTCCAGCATCGTGAACTCGGGATTGTGCTGCGGCGACATCCCCTCGTTGCGGAAGAACTTGCCGAACTCGTAGACGTCCTCGAAGCCGCCGACGATCGCTCGCTTCAGGTACAGCTCGGTCGCGGTGCGCAGGAACAGCTCGCGGTCGAGCGCGTTGTGGTGGGTGACGAACGGCCGCGCCGCCGCCCCCCCGGTCAGCCGCTGCAGGACCGGCGTTTCCAGCTCGACCCAGCCGCGCTCGTGCATGTGGGTGCGGATCGCGAACAGCAGATCGTCGCGCTTCTTGAAGATCTCCCGCGAGCCCTCGTTCGCCATCAGGTCGAGTTCGCGCTGGCGGTAGCGGGTGTCCGGGTCGGAGATGCCGTGGAAGAGGTCCGGCGGATCTTTCAGCGCCTTCGCCAGCAGCACGCACTCGCGCACGCCGATCGCCAGCTGCCCGCGTTTGGTCACGTGCAGCGGCCCCTCGATCCCGACCAGGTCGCCAATGTCGAGATCCTCGACCCGCTCGAACGCCTCCTCACCCAGCACGTCGCGGCGGGCGTAGGCCTGGATCGTGCCGGTGATGTCGCGGACGTCGAGGAAGGCGGTCTTGCCGTGGCCGCGCTTGCCGGTGATCCGACCCATCACCCGGTAGCTGAACTCCTCGTGCTCGCCCTCCCCCAGCGCCACCGGATCGTGGGCGGCGTCGATCTCATCGACGTGGGTGCGGTCGGGGAACGAGTGCGGGTAGGGATCGACCCCGGCCTCGCGCAGCCGCTCGACCTTGGCGCGGCGCTGCTCCTCGGTGGAGACGGCAACCGAGCGGTCGCCGGACTTACCCGCCTCCTCGGCGGGCGGACTATCGCTCATCGCCGGCGCTCAGCTCAGGGGGCGAGGCCGACGGTGACCCGGTCGTCACCTTCATAGTCCTGAAGCGTAGTCGCCTCGCGCAGCAGCTCGCGCATCGCCGGGCCGTGATGGGTGTCGTGCTCCATCGCCAGTTTCCAGCCGGAGGGCGTTTCGCCGATCACGCCGCGAATCACCCCGAGCCCGTCCTCGCCGCAATCGCCGGTGACCGCCAGCCGCGGCTCCTTCTGGATCTCGGGCGAGCGATCGAAGATCGTCTCGTCGGTGACGTAGGGCATGTTGGCGATCACCAGGTCGACCTCTTCGGCTTCGACCGAGTCGGGCAGGCCCTTGCCGACGGTGATCTCGAGGTCGAGGCCCAGCCGCTCGGCGTTCTCGCGGGCGGCTTCGACCGCCTCGGCCGAGAGGTCCGAAGCGGTGATCTTCAGGTCGGGGCGCTCGGACAGCAGCGCCAGCGCGATCGCGCCGGAGCCGGTGCCGATCTCATGGACTCGGGCGCCCTCGGGCAGCTGCGTGCCGACCTCGACCAGCAGCTCGGTCTCCCGGCGCGGCCAGAGGACGCGCTCGTCGACATAGATCTCGAGGTTGCGGAACGGCGCCCGGCCAAGGATGTAGGCCATCGGCTCGCGCTCGACCCGGCGCTGGACGTTGCGCTCGATCTGCGCGGCGGCCTCGGCGGGAACCTCGCCGGCGCTCTCGACCGAGAGCTCGTCCGGCTTCACCCCAAGTGCGTCGGCGACCAGGACTTCGGCGTCGGTGCGGGCCTCGTCGACGCCGGCGGCGGCGATCCGCTCTGCCGCGTCGTCGAGAATCGCCCCCACGGTACGAGCCGAGGGCCCCTCACTCTGCACGTCAATTGCCGCCATAACCGCCAATCCTCCCTAGTCAACCGCTCCAAAGATTTTGCGCAAGATACCAGTGTTACGAGCCTGCCGCAGGCTATGCGGGGGCGCCAACCGCATCGTTCGCCGCCGGTCGCCCGATGCCTCCATGACGGCGGATCACGATAGCGATCCAGATCGCCCCGGCGGCCATCATCGCCAAGCTCTCCAGCTGCGCCGTGGTCAGCCCCAGCGCGTCGGTCTCGTTGCGGCGCAGGAACTCGACCAGGAACCGCTCCGCCCCCGCATATAGGAGATAGAGGGCGAAGAGGACCCCGGCCCGCACCCGGTCGCGCAGCTGCCAGAGGATCCAGGCGCCGAGGCCCATCGCCAGCGTCTCGTAGATCGGCGTCGGGTGGACGGTCTGGTCGGTCGGCACGGTGCCGTCGGGGTAGGACATCGCCCAGGGCCCGTCCCAAGCCTTGCCGTAGTCGCCGTCGCCGGAGAGCTGGCAGCCGCAGCGGCCGATCGCGTAGCCGAGCGCCAGCGCCGGCGCCGCCAGGTCGAGCAGGGCGAGGCCGAGGAAGCCGCGCCACCAGGCCCAGAGGAAAACCGCCAGAGCGCCGCCGATCGCGCCGCCGTACCAGACCAGGCCGGAGCCGCTGAAGAGGTTGCCGAGCAGGTCGTCCTGGACGTCGCTCCAGTTCTGGACGAGGAAGTAGACGCGGGAGCCGACGACGCCGCCGACCAGCGCGGCAAAGCCCATCTCGTACGCCCAGTCGGGCGGCTTGCCGATCTCCTCCAGCCGCTTCCAGATCAGCGCCCCGGCGGCGAGGAAGGCGAGCGCGAACATCAACCCGAAGGTCTGCAGCGTCAGCGGGCCGATCTCGATCTCGGGATGCACGGGCGACCGCTACTCGGTGAGCAGCATCTCCAGCAGCGCCTTCTGCGCGTGCAGGCGGTTCTCGGCCTGGTCCCAGACGGCCGACTGCTCGCCGTAGAGGACCTCGGCGGTGATCTCTTCGCCGGGGTGCGCCGGCAGGCAGTGGAGGACGATCGCGCTCTCCTTCGCCGCTTCGAGCAGATCGGCGTCGAGCTGGAACGGCGCCAGGTCGGCGCGGCGGCGGCGCGCCTCGTCCTCGTCGCCCATGCTGACCCAGACGTCGGTGTAGAGGGCGTCGGCGTTCGCGGCGGCGGCGCGCGGGTCGTCGGTCAGCCCGACCTCGTGGCCCTCCTCCAGCTGGTAGTGCTCCGGCGCCGCGACGATCACTTCGACCCCGGCCAGCTCGCCGGCGATCCCCAGCGAGCGGGCGACGTTGTTGCCGTCGCCGACGTAGGCGAGGCGCAGCCCCTGCAGGTCGCCGAAGCGCTCGCGCATCGTCAGCAGGTCGGCGAGCGCCTGGCAGGGGTGGTGGAGCGGGGTCAGCCCGTTGATCACCGGCACCTCGGCCGCCTCGGCGAGGGCGGTGACGACGTCGTGGGAACCGGAGCGGATCACGATCGCGTCGACGTAACGGGAGAGGACCCGGGCGGTGTCGCCGACCGACTCGCCACGCGAGAGCTGCATCTCGTCGCCGCGGAGGACGACCGGGTGGGCGCCGAGCTCGGCGACCCCGACCTCGAAGCTGATCCGCGTCCGGGTCGAGGGCTTCTCGAAGACCAGCGCGATGCTGCGGCCGGCGAGGATCTCGGCGCCGAGCCGCTCGCCGCGGCCGGCTTTCAGCTCCGCCGCGCGGTCGAGCAATTTGCCGAGCTCGAAGGCGCCCAGCTCTTCACCGGTGAGGAAATTCATCAAAAATGCGCTCCACTTCGCTTCGCGATCAACAAGCCGCGGATACTACGCGCCGTGGAGCTGACCGCACTGAGCTGGAACCTCTTCCACGGGCGCGACCACCCGCCCGACCCGGAGTTGCGCACCTGGCGCTCGCGATTGCTGCGCTTCGAGGAGCGCAACGAGACCCACATCCAGGTCAACCGCGACCTGACCGGGGAGTTCGCGACCCTGCTCGCGGGCGCCGAGTGGGACGTGGCGCTGCTGCAGGAGTGCCCGCCGCGCTTCGCCGAGCCGCTGGCCCGGGCCTGCCGGGCCGAGGCGCACCGCACCCTCACCTCGCGCAACTCCTTCGGCGCCCTGCGCGGGCTGCTGGCCCGGCAGAACCCGGACCTGATCGCCTCCGGCGAGGGCGGCTCCAACCTGATCCTAGTCCGGGTCCCGGGCAAGCTCGGCGGGATCGCCGAGCGGCGCGAGATCGCGATCCACGAGGGGGAGCCTGAGCGCCGGGCGATGGGCTTCGTCCGCACCGCCTCGGGCCTCTGCGTCGCCAACCTCCACGCGACCAACGACTGGCCGCAGCTGGCGGCCGAGGACATGGTCAAGGCGGCGCGGGCGGCGCTCGATTGGGCTGGCGGCTCGCCGCTGATCCTCGGCGGCGACTTCAACCTGCGGCCCGAAAAGCAGCCGCGGATCTTCGAGCGGCTGCGCGAGGAGTTCGGCTTCGAGAGCCCGACCACCGGCCCGACCGCGATCGACCACATCCTCTGCCGCGGCCTCGAGGTGCTGGAGCCGCCGCGCGCCTGGCCCCCCGAGCAGCGCGAGGTTCAACTCGAGGGAAGGGCGCTGCGCCTCTCCGACCATGCACCGGTGCAGGCACGTTTCCTTGCCGCCGAGCCACGCGCCCTGCGGAATTGAGATAGTCGGGTCAACTCCCACCCAGCGCCCACCGATCGGAGGACCCCCCAGATGGCCGACAAAAAAGCCAGCGGCAAAAAATCGAAAGCTTCGAAAGCGAAACCCAAAGCAAAAAAAGCAGCATCGAAATCGAAAGCAAAAGCTAAAAAAGCCGCGCCGAAAAAAGCAAAAGCTTCGAAAAGATCTGCCGCGAAAAAATCGACTTCGAAAAGAAGCCCGGCTAAAAAAGCTTCGAAAGCAAAAGGCAAAGTCAAAGCGAAAGCTTCAAAAGCGACCACCGGCCTCGACAAGAGCGTCGCCCAGTTCCGTGAAAGCCTCGAGCAGAGCGTGACGCTCAGCCGCGATCGCATCCAGGACGTTGTCGACGACGCCGTCAAACGCGGCCGGATGACCCGCAGCGACGCCGAGAAACTGCTCAGCGAGCTGGTGAAAAAAGGTCGCAAACAGACCGACACCCTGCTCAAAGAACTCGAACGGCTCGCGAAACAGGCGCGCAAAGCACTGCCATAAAGCGGGGAGAACAGCTAGACCTCGAGATCGACTCGCTCGCCTTCGGCGGGCGGGGGGTCGCCCGTACCGAGGGCTTCGTCGTCTTCGTCGCTGGTGCGCTGCCGGGGGACCTGGTTCGCGCCGAGGTGACGAAGCCGAAGAAGCGCTTCGCCGAGGCGCGGACCGTGGAGATCGTCCGCGCCTCGGCCGACCGCGTCCCGGACCGTTGCGTCCACGGCGGCGAGCCGTGCCCCGGAGCACCGTGGCAGGGGCTGCCCTACGAGCGCCAGCTCGCCTATAAGCAGGAGCAGGTCGCCGAAGCCCTGCGGCGGATCGGCGGCCTCGAGGGCTACGAGCTGGAGGAGATCGTGCCGGCGGTGGAACAGTGGCGCTACCGCAACAAGCTCGAGTACTCCTTCGGCGAAGACGGTGAGGGTGAGCCGACGCTCGGCTTCCACGCCCGCGGCCGCTGGGACCTGATCGTCGACGTCGACGACTGCCACCTCGCCTCCGAGGCCGGCAACGAGGCGCGGAACGCGGTACGAGAGTGGGCGCGGGCGGAGTCGATCCCGGCCTACGACGCCGGGGCGCGGCGGGGCGTGCTGCGCAACCTCGCGGTGCGCGAGGGGCGGCGCACGGACCAGGTCCAGACCCGCCTGGTCACCACCAAAGCCCGCTTCCCGCGGCCGCCGGTCGACCTGCACACGATCGTCGAGGGGGACTCCGGCAGCACCGACGGCCCGACCGGCGTACTCGGCGAGGAGCGGCTGCGCGAGGAGCTCTGCGGCCTGGAGCTGGAGATGTCCCACGGCGCCTTCTTCCAGACCAACACCGAGATGGCCGAGCGTCTCTACGCGGTCGCCGCCGAGTTCGCCGGCCTCGAAGGCAAAGAGCGGGTCTTCGACCTCTTCTGCGGGATCGGCACGATCGGGCTGACGCTGGCGCGGCAGGCCGGCGAGGTCTGGGGCCTCGAGATCGTCGAGGAGGCGATCACCGACGCCGAGCGCAACGCCCGCCGCAACAAGATCGAGAACGCCCACTTCATGGCCGCCAACGCGCGCACCGGGGTGCGGCCGCTGGTCGAGAAAGCCGGCAAGCCCGACGTAGTCGTCGTCGACCCGCCGCGGGCCGGCCTCTCGCAGAAAATCGTCCGCCGGGTGATCGAGTGCGAGGCCGAGAAGATCGTCTACGTCTCCTGCAACCCGACCACGCTGGCGCCGAACGCGGCCCAACTGGGAGAGGCCGGCTATAAGTTGACCCGCGTGAGGCCGGTCGACATGTTCCCCCAGACCCCGCACATCGAGTGCGTCGCGCTCTTCGAGCGCCAAGCCACCCCCGCAGGCGACAGCCAAGGGGGCGGCGCCTGATCATGGGACGCGGATTCGGAGTCGCGGCGGGTCTTGACCCTGAGGTGGCGCGGCCGCTGGCGGCGCGCTGCGCCGAGCTCGGCTACGACTCGATGTGGTCCAACGACCACCCTGGCGCGAAAGGCCTGGCGACGCTGGCGGAGTTCGCCGCGGCGGCGCCGGGCGTCGAGCTGGGCGTCGCCGTGATCGCCCTCGACCGCACCCCGCCGGAGCAGATCGCCGCCGACATCGAGGAGTTCGGGATCGACAAGACCAAGCTTTGGCTCGGAGTCGGGGCGGGCTTCAACAAGAAACCGCTGACGGCGATGCGCGAGGCCGAGCCAGAGCTGCGCGAGCTGCTGCCCGAGGTGAAACTCGTCCTCGCCGCGATGGGCCCGAAGATGTGCGCCCTCGCCGGCAGCGCCTACGACGGCGTCTTCTTCAACTGGATGACCCCGGATTTCGCCGCCGGAGCCCGCGCCAAAGTCGAAGAGGGAGCAACCTCCGCCAACCGCGACACCCCCCCGGTCTTCGGCTACGTCCGCACCGCCGTAGGCCCCGACGCCAGCGACCGCCTCGCCAAGGAGGAGTCCTTCTACCGCGACCTCCACAAGGGCTACCGAGACCACTTCGACCGCCTGGCCGAACCCGAGGGCACGGTAGGCGTAGCGGCCCCAGACGCCGAGACGGCCCAGCAAGCCCTTGCCGCCTACAGCGCCCTAGACACGATCGTGGTCAGAGGCCTGGCCTCAGCGAAGGTAGATCCAATGACCACCCTCGCCGAGGCTGCTGCCCCCGGTCCTTAAACCGCTTTGTCTACGTACAAAGCGCTGGGACTCGTGATTTTGTAGCTCCCTGTCAGCGGATAGGCTTCGGTTCCGCAGAGGCCACTGCCACTGTGGAAGGGGAGTTTCCCTTCCAGGTCGATTGTCGCCGGCGACCCGCCTGTGATCGTCCCGAGGTGGGTGCTCGACGTTTTGTACCGGCAGGTGGTCCCCAGGCGTGTCATTTCGATTGTCCCGCCGTTCCAAGTCACTGTGCCGTTGTAGCCACTGGTCCAAGCGATTTCGAGTTCGCCCGCCGTGGTGACTGTGCCGTGCCAGCTGTCTGTGCAGCCGGTTGTCGTCACGCTGGTTAGGGGCACCTTGGCCGCTTTCTGGTTTTTGTGGCTGGCAACCGTGCCTTCGAACGCCGCCTGGCACTGGAACGTGGCCAGCGGGTGGTCGATGCCGATGTGTCCCTCGCTTTCGGCTTTGATCGTCGGTGTGGCGACGGTGCCTGTCGGGGCTGTGATCGTGGTGCCCGGGTCTTCGTCGACGAACAGCGATTCCGGGCTGTTGATGGTGAAGCTTCCTGTCAGGGAACGCGCGCCTTCGCCGCAGAGAGCCCCGGTTCCGCCGTGGAAGGTCAGGGTGCCTTCCAGGTCGATGGTTGCAGGGGTACCGCCTGTGAAGGTGCCGATCGAAGCTCCGGTCGTCGCGTAGCGGCAGACGATTCCAAAGCGTGTCGCTTCGATTGTCGCCCCTTTCCAGACCACGCTGCCGTTGTAGCCACTGGTCTGGTCGATTTCGAGAACCCCCGGTAGAGCGACTGTCACGTGCCAGCCTTCTGAGCAAGGAGTGAAGGACAATCCGCCGACCACACCCGAAGCCGTTCTCCCCACGCCGTGACTTTCGATCTTGCTGTCGATCACCACAGTGCATTCCAATTTCGGAAGCACGGAAGTGTCAACGACGAAGGTTTTGCTTTCAGCTTTGACCGTCGGTGTGGCGATCGTGCCTGTGGGCGATGTGGCGAAGGTCCCGGGGCCACTACCTTCGAAGGGCGGGCCATCGACGAACAGGCTGCTGGGACTGGTGTATTTGTAGCTGCCTGTCAGGGCAACGGGTGCCGTTCCACAGGTACCGCTTCCACTGTGAAACGGGATCAGGCCGCCTAGGTCGATTGTCGCGGGGATACCGCCTGTGAGGGTGCCGATAAAGGTTTTGTTGGTCTGGTAACGGCAGGTCACCCCGGCGCGTGTCGTTTCGACTGTCATACCGGTGGAGGTGACTGTGCCGCTGTAGGCATTGATCCATTCCACGCTGAGTTCGCCCGGCGCGACCGTTGTGACGTGCCAGCTGTTTGTGCAACCGGTGAAGTCCAGTGTGGTCAGTTTGGTCGAGGCTGGTTTCCCTTCCCCATGGCTTTCGAATGAACCTGCGAGTTTGGAAGCGCATTCGATTTTGGGCAGGCCGCCACCGGCGTCGATGACGAGATGCCCCTCGCTTTCCGCTTCGTAGCTCGGTGTCGCAACCGTGCCTGTAGGCGATGTGATCGACGTCGCGGAGGCGACTCCGCTAACGGACAGCAGGATTGCCGCGACGGCCAACCCGACCAAGACAGATCTCTTCTTCATGTTCTCCCCCTTCGGACTGCCCTGCCCGCCACCGTGATAGCAGGTGCGCACAGAAAACTCAAGAACTGCTGAGCATGTGCGGGTTTAGGAGCCCCTTAAGGGCGTCTGGCTAGGATGCGCGCCCCATCGCCGCCGAAGCCCACATCGACCGACCGCTGGCCCGCACCGTCGGCAGCACGATCTTCATCAGCCGCTGGTTGCAGGCACCGCTTTACCTGGGCCTGATCGTCGCTCAGGGCGTCTACGTCTGGCGCTTCATGCAGGAGCTCTGGCACCTGATCAGCGACGTCGGGCACCTCAGTGAGAACGACGTGATGCTGCTCGTCCTCGGCTTGGTCGACGTGGTGATGATCGCCAACCTGCTGATCATGGTGATCATCGGCGGCTATGAGACCTTCGTCTCACGCATCAATCTCAAAAACCACCCCGATCAGCCGGAGTGGCTCTCCCACGTCAATGCCAATGTGCTCAAGGTGAAGCTTGCGATGGCGATCGTCGGCATCTCCTCGATCCACCTCCTGCAGACCTTCATCAACGCCTCCAACCACTCGAGCGAGACGATGCTCTGGCAGACGGTGATCCACCTCACCTTCGTCATCTCCGCGGTCGCGCTAGCGGTGATCGACCGCTACCTATCGCCGAAGGGTGTGGGCGACAAATTCGTCGAGGGCAACGGCGTGGGCCCCGACGGTCGGCCGGAGCCAGCGAAGACGACTGCTTAGCTCGGCACCTCGCCGGATTGCTTCGTTTTCACCTGATAGCCAAGGGCACCGAGGGCGCGTAGGTTCCTGGCTGAGCTGTCTTCCGCGAACTCGGCCGCCTCGGTGGCCGCGGCATAGCGACCGGCGTCTTCCTCGCGAGCCGCCACCGCCAGGCTGCCGTACGCGCTGCCCGCCGCCTGCACAGAGGTCAGCAGGGCCTGGCGCGCCGGTTTCGACTGGGGGCTTACCCGCACCCGTTTCAGCCCCGAACCGGCTTCCCGAAAGGCATCGGCCAGACTTTCGGCCGCCGCTGCCTGAGCAGAGCCGTCGCCGGCGCTTCTCAAGCGCGAAAGCGCCTTGTCCCGCCGCCGGCTCAACTTGGAAAGGCGCTTTCGCAAAACCCTGGCAAAGCCCGCTGACGGGCCGAGGCGGTAGCCACGACCCTCCCGGAGACGGACCGTGCCGGCGATCTCGTCGCAGAGGCGGGCAGCAGCCCGCGCCTCCTCAGTGCCAGACGGCAATCTGCAGGCCACCGTCACCACTCCCAGCGTGGTTGGGGAGACGTAGATCATCGCTGGCAGACGGCTCCCTGGCTCTCGGAGCCCCGTATACCGATAGGCCTGCAGGTCACCGAGATGGACGCTGCCGGGCAGCTGTTCGTTTGCGGCGCGCTGATGCCCGTAGGCGGTCGGGAGCAAGCTCGGACCCGACGCGGCCGACACTCCCGCCGTTACCGCCGGCGGCACCGCGTCGGCGCCCGGCGGCGGCTCGAGCACGATTGGGGTCTTGACCCCAAGCCCGAGGACCGCCTCTTCTCGCTGCT
Organism: Solirubrobacterales bacterium; assembly: GCA_035760445.1. GTDB lineage: Bacteria > Actinomycetota > Thermoleophilia > Solirubrobacterales > 70-9 > VAYN01. The sequence continues at coordinate 29,907 of DASTSW010000047.1, forward strand.
GCCGGCGCCACCCCGGCGGCGCTTCGATCGCAAGGTTGTCAGTGGCTGCCGAAACGGGGGACGCGGAGGAGTCCGAACCCCGGGCGATCACCCCTGCCGCGAGACCGAAGAGAACAATCAGGCATCCGGCGCCGCTTGCCAGCACAGCGCCGCGGCGGTGGCGCAGCCACTGGTACATCCAATTCACCTCATCCTGACTCTCCCCCGGCTCGGAATCGTCCAGTGCCTCTCCCGCAGCCGCGATCAGAGCGCCGGCACTCCTATAGCGGCTTTTTGGCGCCTCGCTCAAACCCTTTTGCAACACCGGTTCAATTGCAGCCGGAAGGGCGGGATTGCGATTCCGCGCTCGTGGAATGAGACGCTTGCGACGGCGGGTGCGTTCCCCGGTGACCGGGGGGAACAGCCTTCCCCCGACCAAGCACTCGAAGAGCACAACAGTGAGGGAGTACACGTCCGACTCGGGACCCACCCTCTCACCCTTCTCCTGCTCAGGCGATGCATACCCTTCGGTCCCGAGGCCGCGTCCCGTCTTGGTCAGGGAGGGCTCGCCGAGGTTCTTGACGATGCCGAAGTCGGAGAGGTGCGGAATTCCCCTGTCGTCGAGGAGGACGTTCTCCGGCTTCACATCGCGGTGGATGCTTCCCCGACGGTGCGCGTAGTCGAGAGCGTCTGCGATCGGAGCGAGTAGGTCGAGGGCTTCCCGCGGGTCGAGCGGCTGGCCTCGGAGCTTGCTCCTGAGGGTCCCTCCGGGCATCAGCTCCATCGCGATCCAGAGACCGTGCTCGCCCTTATCGGCCGCGAACACGCGCACGATGTTCGGGTGGTTGAGCTTGCTGTGGGTCTTGCCCTCGCGCCTGAACCTCTCCGCGTAGGAGGGGTCGACGACAGTCTGCGGATACACCACCTTCAGTGCAACATTGCGCTCCAAGTGGGTGTCGACCGCGTGGTAGACGATTGACCCGCCGTATCCAATGACCTCGACTATCTCGTAGACGCCCACCCGGTCGCCGCGCTTCAAGACCTCCATGCGCTCAGTCTATTTCCGCCCGCCATCACATCCCTGGTCCGTTCAGTAAGTTCCTCCCGTGCGAATTGGAATCATCATCGCCACTGCGGCAGCACTGGTCGCCACGGGTTTCTTGTTTGGGTGGTCCCTCGGCGGGAGCGACGCTCGACGATCTTTCGGAACTCAACCGCAGTCCATTTCTCAACCCCAGGCCGAAGTGAGAGTGCCAAGCTTTTCTCCGGGTGGCAAGCTCCCCCCGATCGAGACGGTGGTACTCGAAACGACGGTGGAGAGTGAGTCGTTGGAAGAACCGATCTCCTCCACTCCGGTCATAGTCGTTCCGGAAAAGAAGGAACAGGTCAAGTCCCCGCCGCCATCCGGTCCCACGCCCGATGTGACGGTCGGTGAGAGTGAATGAGCTGGATGCGTTCACTCGCCTTGGCAGCCCTCGCCCTGGCTTTGCTGCCGGCCTCGGTCCACGCGGACGGATCGGCCTTCCCCGAAGGGCCTGAGCAGGAGATATCGATGGTGAGAGGGCAGCCGATTCTCCTGCCGCCCCTGACGGCGAGTCGGGAAATCGACGAAGTTCGCGTGACGATTGACGGCCGGGCCATCCAAACGGACCACTTCGCGCCCTATGAAGACCTGATCTCCACTCGACGGTTCGACCGCCTTGGGTTCCAGCTCGAGGTGGAGCACACCATTACCCAAGAGGCCTTCAACTTCTTCGATGAAGAAGCGATCGCCTCGGCGAGCTACCCGCTGGTGATTCACGCGCTCCCGGTGATACCGAGAGTGCACGTCTATCCCATGGTCGTGAAGAAGCAGACCCATCTCGTGGGCTTTCAGCTTCGAGGGATCGCCCGCGGATCGCGGGTAATGGCATGGGGCCATGGTTTCCTGGGCAGGCGCGGGCGCTTCGAGGTGCCGCTGCGACCCCGGAAGATCGGAGATTCCAGCCGCACTTATGTGGTCCCGGCAGGGCTGCAGTGGCGGCGGCACAGCCATCCACACCTCATCTTCAGCTTCGGGGCGCCGCCAGGCGAAGTCAAATACAGGTTCCAGCCACGAGGCAGGATCTTCACTGGCGTGCTGAGGACGAAGCGGAACGGCGACACGGCAATCAGGCAGACGGATGGCTGGAAGAGGTGCGCTTGGAACCTCTCCGAAGCCGGTCGGCCCCCTCGCAGGGCGAGCTGCTTCTATCTCTTCTAGTACGGCGGCAGGTCGTCGTACCAGTCGCCGAGCTGCTTGAAGGCACGCCAGAAACGCTGCTTGGCGCCCTCTTCGTCGAGCGATAGGTCGATGTCCGGCACGTAGAGGGCGTCGATGGTGGGGGTGAAGGGCTGGATCTCCCCCTCGCGTCCCTCGATCGGCCGCGAGAGCGGGACGCTGAGCCCGTTGAGAACCCGCAGGGCGGGTTCGCCCATCACGACCACGATCTTCGGCTGGACGATCGCCAGCTCCTCGACCAGGCGCCCGACGCACTCGCCGGCGGCGAGGTCGGGCTCCGGGATCGGGCATTTGACGCAGAGGGTGCCGTAGACGACGAGCGGGTCGATCCCAAGCCGCTTGAAGCTTTTCATCAGCGCGTTGCCGGAGCGACCGTAGAAGGCGACCCCCTCCTCGATCTCCGAGGCCATCGGCGCGTGCTTGAGCATGAAGATGTCGGCCTGGGGGTGGCCGGAGCCGAGCACTGGCATCAGCTTGCCGCGCGGGCAGTGCTGGCACTCCTGCACCTCGCGGCTCATCTGGTTGAGCTCGCGGATCGCCCGCTCCAGGTACTTCTCACGTATCTCGTCGTCGATGCTGCGCATCCCGGGCTTCTTTGACGAGGCGGGCGCGGCTCCTTCGCGGCGACCCGCCTGCATCAGGACTTGCTCGCCCGGCGGCCCTCGCCGCGCCGCCGCGGCCGCCCGCCGCGGACCGGTTTCGCGTCCGGCACCCGCCGTTTCGGCGCCTTCGGCCGCCCGGTCGTCTGCAGGAACTTGAGGGTCTGGACGTAGACGAGGTTCTTGTGCTTGCGGGTGATGTCGGCGTCCCGCATCGCCTCGAGGAACTCCGCCGGCCCGTCGAAGTCGTGGATCCGCTGCCGCACGCTGCCAAGCCCCTGGGCGACGTGGCTGTCGGAGCCCGCCGCCGGCACGATCCGGTACTTGCGCGCAAACCGCACCGCCTCCTCGTTGAACGAGGTCAGCGCCACCCGCGGGTTGAAGACCTCCAGCAGGTCGATCTCCTCGACCATGTCCAGCAGGTGCTCGTAGTCGGGCACCGAGTGGAAGCGGTCGAACGGGTGCGGCACGTAGACCAGCCCGCCCTGGCGACGAATCTCGGCGATCGTTTCCGCCATCGTCAGCCCCTTGGGGATCTTCTCCTCGAGGAAGAGGCCGATCACCTCGCCCTGCTCGGCGGTCTTCACCTCCTCGGCGACGATCACCTTGATGTCGCCCAGCTCTTCGGCCAGCTTGCGCGCCTCCAGCGCCCCGGAGACCTCGTTGTGGTCGGTGATCGCGATCGCCCCGAGGCCGCGGTCGCGGGCGGTGTTGATCAGCACGTCGACCGGGGTGGCGCAGTCGCCGGAGTGGTCGGTGTGCATATGCAGGTCGACCTCGATCAGCGGCCGCTGCGAGATCCTCTCGCGGACCTCGGGATTCCCGGTCGGGTCGTGCCGCCGCGCCAGCAGCCGCCGGTAGATCGCTTCCAGCCCGTCGACGACCGGGGCCCAGTCGGCAGCGCCCTCGCCGGCCGCGACCGCCTCACCCCCGACCATCTCGTAGTCGGCGGGGAAGAAGCGCTCCAGCAGCTCCGCCGTCTCCGGCCGGGTCACCGTGCGGGCGTCGATCCGGCCGAAGAAGACCTCGACCAGCGGCCGCGCCACCTGGGTCGTCAGCGTCCGCTCCTGTGGCGCGTGGAAGGTGGCGACGTTGAGCGAGTAGGAGTGGCGCAGCGCCGCCGAGGGCGCGCTCGGGGCGAACGGGTCGTGGACGTGGACGATGTCCAGGTCCCGCCCTTTCAGCATCCGTTTGACCGGGTCGCCGGTCGAGACCCGCAGCACCTCGTGGCCGCGCCGCTCGAGCTCGTCCGAAACCGCGGTCGCAAACCGCGCCGCGGGGTTGTCGCCACTGCGGCGGACCGGGAAGGCCTGGGCGATCGAGAGGGGGCCGGAGGTCACGGGAGCAGAATAAGAGCCCGCCGAGGCGGGCTCTTACAAGACTGCGCTAGTTGCGGACGCCTAGGCCGAAGCCGAGCTCGGCGTCTCCGCCGGAGATCCCGGCAGCGCCTTGCCGCGCTCGTTCTCGACGATGAACTGCTCGGTGTGTTCGCGAGCCTCGTCGTCGGGACGCTGGGTGTGCGGGCTCTTCATCAGGTAGCTGGAGGGCCCGTCGAGCTGACCGGCGACGCCGTTGTTGAGCGCCAGCTTGATCAGCCGCACCGCATCGATCACGACGCCGGCCGAGTTCGGCGAGTCCCAGACCTCGAGCTTCAACTCGGCGGTCAGCGGCACGTCGCCGAAGGCGTTGCCCTCGAGCCGGATGTGCGCCCACTTGCGGTCGGTCAGCCACGGCACGTAGTCCGACGGCCCGACGTGGACGTCTTTGTCGGGCAGGTCATGGCCCATGATCGAGGTGACGGCGTTGGTCTTCGAGATCTTCTTCGAGTCCAGCCGCTCGCGCTCGAGCATGTTGTAGAAGTCCATGTTGCCGCCGACGTTGAGCTGGCTGGTCCGCTCCAGCCGCACACCGCGGTCATGGAAGAGGCGGGCCAGAGCCCGGTGGACGATCGTCGCCCCGACCTGGCTCTTGATGTCGTCGCCGATGATCGGCAGCCCGGCCTCCTCGAAGCGTTTGTCCCAGTAGTCCTCGCGGGCGATGAATACCGGCAAGCAGTTGACGAAGCCGACGCCGGCGGCCAGCGCCTGCTCGACGTACCACTTGGTCGCCTCCTCGGAGCCGACCGGGAGGTAACAGACCAAAACGTCGGCCTTGGTCTCTTTGAGGATCCCGACCACGTCCGCGGTTTCGCCCGGGGCTTTGGTGATCTTCTCTTTCAGGTACTTGCCGAGGCCGTCGTGGGTCATGCCGCGATGGACCTCGACCCCGAGGTTCGGCACGTCGGCGAACTTGATCGTGTCGTTTTGGCCCGACCAGATCGCCTCGGAAAGGTCTTTGCCGACCTTCTCGGAATCGATGTCGAAGGCGGCGACGAACTCGACGTCCCGCACGTGGTAGCCGCCGAGGTCGACGTGCATCAGGCCCGGCACTTCGTCGCCCGGGTCGGCGTCCTTGTAGTACTGGATGCCCTGGATGAAGCTGTTGGCGCAGTTGCCGACGCCGACGATCGCGACGCGGACTTTCTCGTCCGTGCGGCCGACACCGTTGGCGTGGCCGTTTCCGTTCTCACTCATGAAATTCGAAGTCCTCCTGGGATTGCGCTAGGTGGCTGAACACACCCGGCGGCTTCGCTGGTTACACATCTTCAGCGCCGCCACCGTCGTCCTTGACGCCGGGGAGATCGCCGGAAAGCTCGTTTCGCACATGCCATACCCGCTGGAAAGTCGTGAATATCGTCAAAGCGGCGATCACGTAGACAGCCGGGGCCAGCAGTTCGAAATCGCCGATGCCAGCGCCCTTGGCGAAGATCAAGCCGACCGAAAGTATCACCACGCGCACCGGGCGAGTGGCCAACCCGACCTTGCATTCGACCCCGAGCGCCTCGGCGCGGGCGCGCGTGTAGGAGACCATCAGCGAGAAGAGCACCGCGACCACGCACATCGCGGCAGCGAAATCTTCGCCCTCGGCGGCGAAGTAGCCGGCCACGGCGGCGAGCACGATCCCCTCCTCGATCCGGTCCAGGGTCGAGTCGAGGAAGGCGCCGAACAGGGACCCCTTGCCCGACATCCGCGAGTAGCGGCCGTCGAGCGTGTCCATCACCGAGCCGACGACGAAGGCGACGCCGGCGAGGAAGAAGAGGCGCTGGGTGACGAGCCCGGCGGCGATCAGGTTGCCGACCAGGCCGGCCATCGAGATCGCGTTCGGGGTGAGGCGGGACTCGATCAGCCGATCGCGCGCGTAAGCGCGGAGCTCCTGCCCGTTACGGGCACCGGCACGGTTGCTGCGCCGCGGGGGCGCGGAGGGTGGCATCCCAGGTGAGGCTATTACGCCTCGGCCTCTTGCGGGGCTCGGGCGGGGGCGCGGAAGGACCAGGCCTGCGGCCGGACCCGGGCGAGCTGCCAGGCGATTCCGGCGGCGGCCAGCGCCACCAGCCAGCCGAGCGCGGCGTCGATCCAATAGTGGTTGGCGGTAACGATCGTCACCCAGGAGACCAGCAGCGGCCAGAAGACCCACCAGGCTTTCGCCCACCAGTGGCGGCAGACCATCACGCCGCTGGCGCCGATCATCATCGCGAAGGCGCAGTGCATGCTCGGCACCGCGGCGTAGGGGTTGATGAAGATCTTCGCGATCGAGGAGTCGTGGCCGACCTCGGCGAAGGCGTTGAGGGTGTCGACGAAGCCGTACTCGGGGAACATCCGCGGCGGCGCGGTCGGGTAGAACGCATAGCCGATCAGCGCCAACCCCATCGAGGCGACGAACATGTTGCGGACGAAGTAATAGGACTCGTTGCGGAAGATGTAGAGCCAGACCAGGAACCCGAGCGCAATCGAGAACTGGGCGTTGAGGTAGATCTGGTTGGCGAGGTCGATGATCCCCTGGGCGGGCAGGAAGAACGCCTGCAGGCTGGGCTCGAAGAAGGTTCCGGTCGATTTCTCGAAGTCGATCACCTGCTGGCCGTGGGTCATCGCGATCGCTTTGTGGCCATCAGCAATCCCCCGCACGAAGGTGTAGGCGAGATCGACCCCGACGAGGATCGCGGCTTGACGCCCGAGGTCTCCCCAGCCCTTGGGGAGCCTCGCGGTAATTGCAGCAAAGGCTTGGGACACGAACCAACGATTGTAGCCCGCGCGTTGACGGCCTCGGGTATCCAATTCGTGTCGATGGCTAGGGTCCCCACGGTGAGCTGGAAACGGCCGGACAGGCGGCGGGTGCGGGCGATTCGCGACCGGCTGCGGGAGATGTACGGGGCGCCGGAACAGGTGCCGCACCGGGACCCGGTCGGCGAGCTGGTGAAGACGGTCCTCTCCCAGCACACCAACGACCGCAACCGCGACGTCGCCTACGCGGCGCTGCTGGAGCGCTTCCCCAGCTGGGAGGAAGTGCGCGACGCGCCGGTCGACGAGCTGGAGGAGGCGATCCGGCCCGGCGGCCTGGCCAAGCAGAAGGCGCCGCGGATCCAGGCGATCATCGAGCGGCTGGGCGACCCGCCAGACCTCGACTGGACCGAGACCGCCTCCCGCGAGGAGTCACTCGAGTTCCTCCTCGACCTCCCCGGCGTCGGCCGCAAAACCGCAGCCTGCGTGCTGATCTTCACCTGGGGCATCCCCGAGATCCCGGTCGACGTCCACGTCCACCGGGTCGGCGGCCGCCTCGGCCTCTTCCCCGCCAAGGCCTCGTTCGAGAAAGCCCACGACGAGATGCTGGCGATCGTGCCGCCGGAGGACGCCTACGAGTTCCACATGAACCTGATTCGGCATGGCCGCGAGGTCTGCCGGCCGAAACCGCGCTGCGGCGAGTGCGCCCTGCGGCGGATGTGCCCCTGGTACCGCGAAAACCGTGCAGCGGCGGGCGCCAGTAGTATGCGCGCCGCTAAATGAGCAAGCGCACCTTCATCTGGTTCGGGGTCCTGGTCCTCGTTCTCGCGGTTCTCATTCCCTGGGCCGTGTTCGGCGCCAAGGGCGACGGCGAGAGCGGCGAGATGGAAGTTCCGGCCAGCCTCGAGGACGGTCAGTCCCTCTTCGTCACCAACTGCGGCACCTGCCACGCGCTCTACAGTGCCGGCACCGACGGCAACTACGGCCCGAACCTCGACGAACTGCTCGCCCCCTCCGGTCCGCCGGAAGGCGACCCGGAAACGGTCGAAAGCACGATCAAGGCGACCGACGGCCGCGTCCTCAACGCGATCGAAAACGGCGTCGACAGCTCGACCACGCCGGGACGGATGCCGGGCGGCATCCTCAACGAAGAGCAGGCCAAAGAAGTCTCCGAATTCGTCGCCCGCACCGCCGGCGAGGGCTGAGCGGCAAAGAAAGGGGGGCGGTTGCCCGCCCCCCAGTCTGTTGCGTAAGCGTGAGGCGCCGCGCATCGCGCGGCGCGCGTTTAGTTGTCGAACCGCAGGGCGCTGAAGAGCCCGGCGTGGTCGGAGTTCCAGTACCCGTTGACGGGCTGGATTCCACTCACGGCCGAGTCCTCGAGGGTGATCTCTTCGGGATCCCGGGTCATGATGTGGTCGACCTGATGGTCGAAGTCGGCTTCGCTACCGCCTTTGCCGACCGCCAGCAGGCTGGACTCGAGGCAGCAGCTGAGCGGGTTGTTGGTGCTGCGCTCGACCATCCCCGCGGCCAGCAGCGTTTCGTAGGCCAGCCGGTCCGCCCCTTCGACCGTGTCGTCGTCGGAGTTGAGATCGCCGACCAGAACGACCGGCAGGTCGCTCGTCGCCGGCCCGGTCGGAGCCACCAGCTCGGCCGCCTGCGCCTGACGGATCAGGGGCTGGAACGCCTCCAGGTGGGTGTTGACGAAGCGGAACCAACCGCTGCCGCGCACCTTCGCGTCGGTCGCGGTCCAGCCGCGTTTGATCGTTACCGGAACCCCGGCCACCGGCACCACGAGGTTGGTGGTGAAGTTGGCCGACTGCGGGTTTTTGGTGTCGACGCCGGCGCCGCGGCGGGCGAGGATCACATCGCGCATCGTCAACCGCCCGTTGATGTCGGCACCGAACGGTCCCGTTTCCGGATTGCCGTCCTCGTCGCCGGGTGCCTCGAGGTCGAACTCGTTCTGGACGACGACCACTTCATAGCGATCGGGTCCTTTGTTCAGCTCAGCCAGCAGTTCCGCCAGGTAGTCGTAGCGGACCGTGGTCGCGCTCGGGCCTTTGGTCAGGACTTCGAAGTTGACCGGGGCGGTACGCCACAGCGCCACCTCCTGCAAACCGACCAGGTCGGGCTTGGCTTTGAGGATCTCTTGGGCGAGGCCTTTGGCCCGCACCGGGAAGTCGTTGGCGGTGACTTCGCGCAGGATCTGGCCGTTGGCGGCGACGAACGAGGGTAGGTCCGGCGCCAGGATCGCCGGCGTCAGATCGGCCCCTAGGTAGAGGTTGCGGGTCATCGTGTTGACGACATGGCCTTTGCCGTGGTGACCGTGTCCGTGGTCATGGCCTTTGCCGTGACCTTTGCCGTGCGCGAGCGCGGCGGCCGGCAACAGCAGGGCAAGGACGAGTACGGCTGCGATTACCGGTGCGAGTAACCGGCGATTCGGTGCGGAGCTCAAGTGCTTCCTCCTCTTCGCGATCCCGATGGGATCGAGGTCGGTTTCGAGCGCCTCCGAGCCGGGAGCGCCACCCCACGGGCTACCCGGACCCCCCTTTGCTCGAACAAATATAAGCGAACGGCTTGAGCGGCCGCTACGGATCTGCCATACTGGCACTTAGATTTTTAGAGCTTGAATCACGAAACCCCTGGAGGTAAGCGAAAAAGTGGCAAAGACGATCGGAATCGACCTCGGCACGACCAACTCCTGTGTCGCGGTGATGGAGGGTGGCGAGCCCACCGTCTTGGAGAACTCAGAGGGCGGGCGCACCACCCCGTCGGTCGTCGCGTTCACCGAGAGCGGCGAGCGCCTCGTTGGCACCGTCGCCAAACGGCAGGCGGTGATGAACCCGGAGAACACGATCTTCTCGATCAAGCGGTTCATGGGCCGCAAGGAGTCGGAAGTCAAAGAGGAGGAGACGATCGTCCCGTACGCGGTCGTCGCCGGCCCCAACGGCGACGTGCGCGTCGAGGTGCGCGGCAAGGACTACAGCCCGCCGGAGATCAGCGCGATGATCCTGCAGAAGCTGAAAGCGGACGCCGAAGCGAAGCTCGGCGAGACCGTCGACAGCGCCGTGATCACCGTCCCCGCTTACTTCAACGACGACCAGCGGCAGGCGACCAAGGACGCCGGCAAGATCGCCGGCCTCGAGGTCAAGCGGATCATCAACGAGCCGACCGCCGCCTCGCTCGCCTACGGACTCGACAAAGAGGACTCCGATCACTCGATCCTCGTCTTCGACCTCGGCGGTGGCACCTTCGACGTCTCGGTGCTGGAAATCGGCGACGGCGTCTTCGAGGTGAAGTCGACCGCCGGCGACAACCACCTCGGCGGCGACAACTGGGACAAAGCGATCGTCGAGTGGCTGGTCGCCGAGTTCAAGCGCGACCAGGGTGTCGACCTCTCCCAGGACAAGAACTCGCTGCAGCGCCT
>DASTSW010000048.1:0-11405 GCA_035760445.1 Solirubrobacterales bacterium
GATCGCGGCGCTGGACTGGCTTGTGTTCGTCGAGCTGCCGACGGAAGAGGCTCGCCAACCGGCGATCGACGCCGGTCTGCGCGGCCTGGTGCTGCTGGCCGGCGGCATCCTGATCGCGGCGCTGGCGGGCGCCCTGCTGGCGCGCCGCATGGTGGTGCCGATCCGCGCCCTGCAGGCCGGCGCCGCGCGCATCGGCGGCGGCGAACTCGGCCACCGCCTCGCCCATGTAGCCGGTGGCGAGCAGGAAGCGGTCGAACCCCTGCGCGGCGTAGATCTGGATCACGTGCCAGAGGATCGGCCGGCCGCCGATCTCGACCAGCGCCTTCGGCACCGACTCGGTCCGCTCCCGCAGCCGCGTCCCGCGACCGCCGCAGAGAATTACTACCACTGGCTTCATCGTTTCCAGAGTTTTACCCCCTATAGGGGCACCAAACGTGGAAACGATCAGCCGCCGGCCACGGCGGGGAGGATCGTTACCTCGTCGCCGTCGTTGATCTCCGTCTCCAGGCCCTGCTGGAAGCGGATGTCCTCGCCGGAGACGTAGACGTTGACGAAGCGGCGCAGGTCGCCGTCCTGGGTGATCCTGTCCTTGAGGCCGCCGTGCGCGTCGAACACCGCGTCGAGCACCTCGCCGACCGTACCGCCCTCCACCTCGAGCTCGGCCTGGCCGCCGGTCGCGGCGCGCAGCTGGGTCGGGATCTTCACGGTGACGCTCATCAGACGGCTACCTCCTGCGGGAACTCGGCCTCGAAGCTCTCGAGGGCGGGGTCGATCTCGTGCATCTGGAACGTATCGCGGGTCGCGTCGAGCGTCTTCAGTCCCTCGCCGGTGATGTAGGCGACGACCCGCTCGCCGGAGCCGATCTCGCCCCGTTCGGCCAGCTTGCGCAGGACGCCGATGGTGACGCCGCCGGCGGTCTCGGTGAAGATCCCGGTCGTCTCCGCCAGCAACTTGATCCCCTCGCGGATCTCCTGGTCGGTGACCGAGTCGACGCCGCCGCCGGTGCGGCGCGCGTGCTCGACCGCGTAGGGACCGTCGGCGGGATCCCCGATCGCCAGGCTTTTGGCGATCGTCTCGGGCTTCTGCGGCTTGCAGACGTCCCAGCCTTCGGCGAAGGCGGTCGCGACCGGGCTGCAGCCCTGCGCCTGGGCGCCGTTGAAGGTCGGCTGCTCCCCCGCGACGAGACCGAGGTCGATCCACTCCTGGAAGCCGCGGCCGAGCTTGGTGAAGAGCGAACCGGAGGCGATTGGGCTGACCACCCGGTCCGGCAGTTCCCAACCGAGCTGCTCGACCGTCTCGTAGGCGAGGGTCTTCGAGCCCTCGGCGTAGTCGGGGCGCAGGTTGACGTTGACGAAGGCCCACGGGTGCGTCTCGGCCAGCTGGGTGCAGAGCCGGTTGACGTCGTCGTAGTTGCCGTTCACGCCGACCAGGTTGGTCCCGTAGACGCCGGTCGCGAGCAGCTTCTGCTCCTCGAGATTGGCGGGGACGAAGACGTAGGAGTCGAGGCCGGCCGCGGCGGCGTGGGCGGCGACGGCGTTGGCGAGGTTGCCGGTCGAGGCGCAGGCGACGGTCTCGTAGCCGAGCTCCTTCGCTTTCGCGACCGCGACCGCGACGACCCGGTCCTTGAACGAGTGGGTCGGGTTGGCGGCGTCGTTCTTGATCCAGATCTCGGCGTCGACCCCGAGCCGCTCGGCCAGGCGGTCCGCCCTCAGCAGCGGGGTCAGCCCCGGCTCCAGGGGGTCGCTCGCCTTGCCCTTGAAGGGCAGGAAGTCGCGATAGCGCCAGATTCCCTGCGATCCGGCCTGGATCCGCCGCTTCACCTCGGCGGCATCTAGGCCGCCGAAGTCATAGGACACTTCCAGCGGGCCGAAACAGTTTTCGCAGACGTAGCTGGCATCCAGCTCGTACGTCGTCCCGCACTCCTTGCACTTCAGGCTCTCGACTGACATCCGATCCTCTTTTCGCTTTCTTACGAAAAAACCTCGCCATTTGTGGGGCGAGGTCCGATCGGACATCCCCCACATCTTTCAGGCCTTCCTTCGCCTGCTGGATTTGGCACCTGTCTCGACCTTGCGGTCGCGATGGTTGCCGGGGCTTCACTGGGCCAGTCCCTCCACCCCTCTAGATGTGGCGCTTATGTGGGCAAAACCTTACCAGGCACCCTCGGTCACTTCCAGCGCGCGCCAGGCGGCTAACCTAGGCGCCACGATGAGCCCGCTGCACCCAGAGACGATCGGACTGAACGATGCCGAACCTTCCGAAACCACGGCTGCGACGGCGTGGCCGGCGCGGCGAGCTCGTCTCTCAGCCTGCGGCGCCTGAGCGGCAGCAGCCAAACGTCGAGCAGATCGAGTCGAACGGCCTGCGCTGGGTCAACATCGAGTGGCCCGGATCGCTCGAGCGCACCTGGCTGGAGGAGCACTTCGATTTCCACGCCCTCGACCTCGAGGACGTGCTCTCGCGCAACCAGCGGCCGAAGATCGACGTCTACGACGACTACCTCTTCATCGTCCTCCACCTGCCGGTCTTCGACCCCGCCGCCGGCCGGCTCGGCACCGGCGAGCTCGACCTCTTCGTCGGGCCCGACTACGTGGTCACGATCCCGAACCTGCCGCTGCAGCCGGTCGAGTACCTGTTCGAGCGCTGCCGGGCCAAAGAGGAGCTGCGCGAACAGCTCTTCTCGCGCGGCTCGGGTTACCTGCTCTACCGGCTGGTCGACGACAGCTTCGACTACTGCTTCCCGATGCTGCGCAAGATCGGCAACAAGCTCGACGCGCTCGAGGATCAGATCTTCGAAGAGCGGGCTGAGGAGGTCGTGCGTGACATCTCCAACGTCAAGCAGGAGATCATCAACTTCCGCAAAGTCATCCGCCCGCAGCGGCCGGTCCTGCGCCAGCTGGAGAAAGTCAAGCAGCGCTACCTCGCCTCCGACTTCGACCTGGAGATCTACTTCGACGACATCGTCGACGCCCACGAGCGGATCTGGGACATGCTCGAGAACTACAAGGAGGTCGCCGAGGCGCTGGAGGAGACCAACGAGTCGGTTATCTCCCACCGCCTCAACGACATCCTCCGGGTGCTGACCTCGATCAGCGTCGTGATCCTGCCGCTGACCCTGATCGCCAGCGTGATGGGGATGAACACTTGGGTCCCCGACGAGGGCGACCACGCCGGCTTCTTCGTCGTCCTCGGGGTGATGGCGATCGTGCTCGTCTCCCTCGTCCTCTACTTCCGCAAACGCCGCTGGCTCTGAGCGGCGGTGCAGCCGCCCGGCGCTCTCGTAGGATGGGCGACCCGTGGCAAATTTCCGCATCTGGGCGCCCTGGCGCCTCGCTTACGTGAAGGACGCGTCCAAGGACATCGAGGAGGAGTGCATCTTCTGCGCCAAGCCGGCGGCGGGAGACGACGAGGCGAGCCTGATCGTCCACCGCGGCGAGCACAGCTTCGTGATCCTCAACCTCTTCCCCTACACCAACGGGCACCTGATGGTGGCCCCCTATGACCACATCGGCCGCCTGCAGGAGATGCCGGCCGAGACGCTGGCGGAGATGATGGCGCTGGCGCAGCGGGCGATGGACCGGCTCGAGGAGATCTACCAACCGCACGGCTACAACGTCGGGTTCAACCAGGGCCGCGTCGCCGGCGCCGGGGTCGAGCACCACATCCACATGCACGTCGTCCCCCGCTGGGCCGGGGACAACAACTTCATGCCGGTGATCGCCGACACGAAAGTGATGCCGCAGTCGATCGAGCAGAGCTACGAAGCGCTGAAGGGAGCGTTTTGAACGACCAGTCACCCCTGGCACCGCCGGGGATCTTCAAGGCGTATGACATCCGCGGCCTTTACGGCGAGGAGATGGACGAGTCGACGGCCATGGCCATCGGCCGAGCCTTCGCCCGGGTGCTGGGTCGGCTGCGCGGCAAGGCGCCGAGCGAGCTGAAGGTCGGGCTCGGTCGCGACATGCGGCTGACCGCCCCCGCGATGGCGGCTGCTGTCCGCAACGGGCTGATCGCCGAGGGCGCAACCGTGGTCGACGCCGGCCAGGTCGCGACCGAGATGCTCTACCACCTGGTCGGTTCGCGCGAGCTCGACGGCGGGGCGATGGTCACCGCCTCGCACAACCCCAAGGCCTACACCGGGGTCAAGCTCGTCCGCGAGGGAGCGCTGCCGCTCTCCGGCGACGCCGGGATCGGCGACGTCAAGGCCGAGATCGAAGCCGGGCTCGGCGAGGCCCCGGGCGGCGGCTCAGCCGAAGAGGTCGACGTCTGGGACGAATTCCACGCCCACGCGCTCTCGTTCATCGACCCTTCGAACGTCAAGCCGATGAAGGTCGTCGTCGACGGCGGCAACGGGATGGGCGGCCCGATGGTCGGCCCGATCCTCGAGAAGCTGCCGCTCGAACTGGAGGAGATGTACTTCGTCCCCAACGGCGAGTTCCCCGACCACGAGCCGAACCCGCTGCTGGAGGAGAACCGGCGGATGATCATCGACCGGGTCAAGTCCAGTGGCGCTGATCTGGGAATCGCCTGGGACGGCGACGCCGACCGCTGCTTCTTCATCGACGGCAACGGCAGCTTCTGCGACGGCGACTTCATCTGCGCCCTGCTCGCCCGCTCGGTCCTGCAGAAGAACCCCGGCGCGACGATCCTCTACGACCCGCGCTCCAGCCGCGCGGTGCCGGACCTGGTCGCGGCCGAGGGCGGGCGCTCCGACCTCTCGCGCGTCGGCCACGCATTCTTCAAGGCGCGGATGCGCGAGGAGGAAGCGGCCTTCGGCGGCGAGGTCTCCGGCCACTACTACTTCCGCGACTTCTGGAACGCCGACTCGGGGACGATCCCGGCCCTGCTCGTTTTGGAGCTGCTCTCGCTCGATGGCCGCACCATGGCCGAGCTGATGGAGGAGTTTCGCTCCCGCTATTTCATATCCGGCGAGATCAACTCCGAGGTCGCCGACCAGGAGGCGAAAATGGCGGAGATCGAGGAACGCTACTCCGACGGCGAGATCACCCACCTCGACGGCGTCTCGGTCGACTACGAGGACTGGCACTTCAACGTCCGCCCCTCCAACACCGAGCCGCTGCTGCGCCTCAACCTCGAGTCGCTGATCTCGTATGAGGACATGGAGCGCCGCCGCGACGAGATCCTGGGCCTGATCAGGTCGTGACGGCGACGCCGGAGCAAGCGCTCGAGCAGGCGGCGCTGGCCGGCATCCACCGCTTCGCGATCCCGACCCCGTTCGCCGTCGGGCGGGTCAACTGCTACCTGATCGAGGACGAGCCGCTGACCCTGGTCGACACCGGGCCGAACTCCGGCAAAGCCCTCGACGAGCTGACCGCGCGGCTGGCCGAGCGCGGCCACGGGCTGGCCGACCTGGAGCTGATCGTCGTCACCCACCAGCACATCGACCACCTGGGGCTGGTCGAGATCCTGGTCGAGCACTCCGGCGCCGAGGTGGCGGCGCTGGGGGCGGCGGCCGAGCGGCTCGCCTCCTTCGAGGAGGACGCCGAGAAGGACGACGCCTTCGCGGTCGAGGTGATGCTGCGCAACGGCATCCCCGAGGACGTGACCGTGGCGCTGCGCAGCGTCTCCCGCAGCTTCCGCGGCTGGGGCTCGCACGTGACCGTGACCCAGCCGCTGGAGGACGGCGGCACCCTGGAGCTCGGCGACCGGCGGCTCGAAGTCCTCCACCGCCCCGGCCACAGCCCCTCCGACACGGTCTTCTGGGACGCCGAGCGACAGATCCTGATCGCCGCCGACCACCTGCTGCCGAAGATCTCCTCCAACCCCCTGATCACCCGCCCGCTCGATGGCTCCTCGCAGCGGACCCAGGCCCTCGCCACCTACATCGAGTCGCTGAAGAAGACCCGCGAGATGCCAGCCGAGATCGTCCTCCCCGGCCACGGCGAGCCGATCACCGACCACGCCGAGCTGATCGACTCCCGCTTCGCCAGCCACGAGCGGCGCAAGGAAAAGATCTACCGCCTGGTCGCCGAGCGACCGCGCAGCGGCTACGAGCTGGCCCAGGCCCTCTGGGGCAACGTCGCCGTCACCCAAGCCTTCCTCACCCTCTCCGAGGTGATCGGCCACACCGACCTGCTGGTCAACGAAGGCCGCCTGCGCGAAGCGGACGACGGCGGCGTGGTCCGCTACGAAGCGACCTAGAGCTGGGCGCCTAGCGCGTGGCCCAGGGCGGCCGCGCCAAGCCCGAGGACGAGGCTGCCGATGATGTTGACCGCGGCCGCGCGGCGCTCTCCCCGCTGTCCCAGCTCACTCGACTCCAGCATCCAGGTGGAGAAAGTGGTGTAGGAGCCAATCGTCGCGGTGCCGGCAAGCAGCCGAGCATTGCCGTCCACCGCCGCACCCGCCAGCAGGCCAAGCAAGAAGGCGCCGCTGAGGTTGACGACCAGCGTCCCGTAGGGAAAGTGGAAGCCGAGGCGCAGCGAGACCAGCCAGTCGACGGTGAAGCGGGCCGAGGCGCCGACCCCGCCGAGAAGAACGACAGCTATCCAGGTGAGCAGGGTCATCGGGCCTCCGCCGGTGCCACGGCAGAACCGGCCGCGACCCCGAGCAGGCCGCCGAGGACGCTGGCAGTCGCGTATCCGGCAGCGATCCCAACGTGACCCGTTTCGAGCATCGTCAGCAGCTCGACCTGCATCGTCGAGAAGGTCGTCAACCCGCCGCAGAGCCCGGTGGTCAGCAGCGGTCGCCAGCGGAAGGCCGGCGAGAACCGCACCACCAGCCAGCCCAGCAGGAAGGCGCCGAGCAAGTTGACGATGAAGGTCGCCCAGGGCCAGCCGGGAGCCCCCTCCCCCAGCCCTTCCAGCAGCCCGGCGCGAAGCAGGGTCCCAAGCGCCCCGCCAAGAAATACCGCGCCCAGCTCGCGTCGGTCAGGCATCTGCGGCAGGGTAATCGCAGCGCGACGGCATTAGGGTGCAGCCTCGTGTCCGCTCTCCGCCGCCGCAAGACCGCCAAGAAGCGGATGCTGCTGATCGTCAACCCCTATGCGACGACGGTCTCCGATCGGCTGAAAAATTTGGTCGTCTACGCGTTGCAGGGGCGCTTTGAGGTCGAAGCGGTCTCGACCCAGGCGCAGAACCATGCGACCGAGATCGGGCGCGAGGCGCGTGACGGGGGCTATGACGTGGTCGTCGCCTTCGGCGGCGACGGGACGCTGAACGAGGTCGCCAACGGCTTGGCCGGGACCGATCTGCCGGTGGCGGTGTTGCCGGGTGGCTCGACCAACGTCGTCTGCCGCACGTTGGGGATCCCCAACGACGTGGTCGACGCGACCGAGCACCTGCTCTCGCTCGCCGACGACTGGCAGCCGCGGAAGATCGACCTCGGGATGGTCGACAGCCGCTACTTCGTCTTCGCCTGCGGGGTCGGGATCGACGCCACCGTGGTCGAGCGAGTCGACGCCAACCCCAAGCTGAAGGGCCGCGCCGGCCCCTACTACTACAGCTGGGCCGGGATCTCCGCCTTCTACCGCAAATACCGGGTCAACCCGATCAAGGTCCGAACGACCGTCGACGGTCACGAGCCGATCGAGGGGGTCACCACGATCGTCCAGAACAGCGATCCGTTCACCTACTTCGCCAGCCGCCCGATCCGCGTCTGCGAGGGGATCGCGTTCGACGACGGCACCCTCTCGATGGCGGTGCTGAAGCGCGCCAACCAGCGCGACATGCCGACCTTGATCAGCCGCCTCTTCAGCGGCACCAAAACGGCTGCCGGGCACAAGCAGGTCGCCCACTTCGACGACGTAACCCACGCCGTGGTCGAGACCGTCTCCAAAGCCAAGGACGGCTCGGTGCGGCCGTTCCCGCTGCAGGTCGACGGCGACTACATCGGCGAGCACGAGCGGATCGAGCTGCGCGCAGTACCCGGCGCTTTGACCGTTGTCGCCTAGCCCGACATGCCCTTTCTGGAGCCCGACGAAAAGCGTCCGCTATTGGACGAGCGTCAGTCCCTGAGGGACGCCCAGGCCTCTTGGGCGGTCGCTTTCGTGGTCGGACCACCCGCAGTCGGCCTCCTGGCCACCGCGGGCTTGGCCCTCGTCCCCCTGACGGCTTTCGCCGTAATCATCGCCACCCTCAAACGCCAGGAGAATGCGATAGACCGGGCCCTGGACGATCCACCGAGGAGAGACTTCACAGTTCGGACCCGCGCTCGCTCTCGCCGGTACCTGCCAGGCCGGCTTGGAACCAGCGACACGGCGGTAGCCACCGACCTAGCGGCTATTGCAACTCTGAGGGTTGCCGCCTATCTGGAGGCCATGGTTCGAGCGGACGAGAGAAGCCAGGGAGCCCATCTGGCCGGCGATAAAATTGCGGCGGAAGAACGAACGCGAGAGGCGATGGACCTCCTCGAACGGGCACGAGCGGCTGAGGCCCTCAAAGCCGAGCGCCTCAGGTGGTTGGGGGGAGCCTGGGCGGAGCTGGGCGCAAGCCCCGAGTTTGCCACCCAGCAAGCAGAGCCGAATCCAGAAGCTCTCGCAAAAGACGGACGATTGCGTCCCGCGTTCGTCGCAAGGGAAGCTCGGCGAACTGGGCTGGTCGTCGGCGACCTCGACCTGCGCATCGAACCGGAAACCGCGCCGGGCGAGAAGACCTCGGACATCCTGTTTACTGCGGCCAGAAGAACTCGATCCCTGGCTGACGCCTCCAATGCCGTCTTCGAAGATGCACGAAGCGAGGAGGCCCGTCGGCTCGTCGCAACTGCACTGCCCGCGCCGCCACCGCCGGAATACGAGCAAGGTCTCCGGGCGCGATCGGCGGGCCTTGTGGACCAGGCAATGCGCCTTTTCGAGCAAGCGGCCGATCGTGGTTCGCCCGATGCAATGTTCGAGTTGGCCGAGCGATCGCTTGAACAGGAACGACTGGTGGAGGCGAGAGACTGGTTTCGGCGCGCCTCGGACGCGACTCAGCGCAATGTGGCCAGGGCGACGCATTCCGTAGAGCTATCTGATCTCTACCAAGCGGTCGACCCATACAAGGGCTACTTCCTGCCCTCGCCGCCAAGAAAACTTCCCCCTGGCGAGGACATCGACTAGCTCAGCAGCCCTTTCTCGCGGGCTCCGGCGACCGTTTCGCGCAGGGTCTCCCGAGCGTCGTGCCGGGGCTGCCAGCCGAGGTCGCGGCGGGCCCTGGCGGTGTCCATCAGCACCGGGGTGTCGAGGGCGATGGCCCACTCGAGCTTCGAGGAGGCGAAGGTGAGACGGCGGGCCGCAGCGGCGCTGGCGTTGACCGCGGGGACGGGCAGGGGAACCGAGTGCCAGCCGAGCTCGCGGGCGATGTCAGCGATCCCGATCTCTCCCTCGCCGGCGAGGTTGTAGACGCCCGGCGGGCCGTCGCCGCAGATCGCCGCCGCCATCGCCCGGGCGACGTCGTCGTGGTGGACCAGCTGGAACGGCATGCCGGGATCGGGCAGCACCGGCTTCACCAGCGGCAGCTTTTCGATCCCCTTGCGCAGCAGCGGCACCGGGTCCCCCGCCCGCACCGCGTCGACCGTCTGCTCGATCAGCATCGTCGCTCGCGGGCCGGCGACGATGCAAGGCCGGAAGACGTAGGCGTCCAGGCCGCTCCCCAGCAGCAGCTCGTCGAGCAGGCCCTCGAGCTCCGCCTTCTGGGCCGAGTAGTAGAAGCTCTCCGTGCCGCGGGCCGGCACGTCCTCGGTCAGCGGCTGCGGGTTGTCGAGGTGAAAGCCGTAGGCGGCGACCGACGAGGCGTAGACAAGGCGTTTGACCCCCGACTTGATCGCCACCTCGAAGACGTTGCGGGTGCCCTCGAGGTTGACCTTGCGGGTCTCCTCGCGACTACCGAAGATCGCGAAGGCGAGATGCACGGCGACGTCGGCACCGTCGAACAGCGCCGCCAGGGACCCGCGGTCGAGGATGTCTCCGCGCCGGTAGGAAACCTTCTCCCACCCCTCCTCCGCCGGGTCGAAAGGCCGACGCGCCATGCCAGCGACAGTCCCCACCTCCGGACGCCGCTCCAGCTCCGCCATCAGCGGCTTGCCGATCTCGCCGGTGGGCCCGGTTACGGCGACATTCATAAGGAGATTGTCCCTAAATCGGGAGAACCAAGCCTGGCAAGGACGCAGGGAGCGTGGCGTGCTTTGCACGCGAGCGACCGAGGACGCCGCCAGGCGCCGGTTATCCCGATTTAGGCGGCCGGGGTCACGCGATACGCGTCGAAGACCGACTCGACGTTGCGAAGGCGGCTGATGCAGTGCTTCAGCTGCTCCGTGTCGCCGACCTCGACCACGAACTTGTTTTTCACCATCGGGTGGTTCGTCGTGCAGGAGGCGCCGATGATGTTGATCCCCGCCTCGGAGAAGGTCCGCGAGAGATCCTCGAGCAGACGGGTGCGGTCGTAGGCGTCGATCTGCAGCTCGACCCGGTAGGAAGCCTCGTTTTCGCCCTCCCATCGCACCTCGACGAAGCGCTCCGGCGACTTTTTCAGCGCCTTGACGTTCTTGCAGTCGGTGCGGTGGATGGTGATCCCGCGCCCGAGCGAGACGTAGCCGGCGATCTCGTCGCCGGGCACGGGCCGGCAGCACTTGGCCAGCCGCACGGCGACGTTGTCGGCGCCCTTGACGATGATCCCGTAGTTGGAAGCGTCCTTGGTGCGGCGGGCCCGGTCCTCGCGGTTGAGCGGCGCGCCGGGAGCCTCCTCCTCGACGCCCTCGCCGGCTTTCAGCCGCTGCATCAGCTTGTTGGCGGCGGTCTTGGCGGTGATTTTTCCCTGGCCGAGGGCGATGTAGAAGTCGGTCCCTTTGCGGAAGCCCATCTCGCGGATCACGTCCGCCAGCAGCGCCGAGCCGGCCACCTTCTGCATCGGGATGCCGCGCGTGCGCAGCGCTTCCTCGAGCTTTTCGCGACCGTCGCGCTCGGCGTCCTCCCGCCGCTCCTCTTTGAAGAAGGAGCGGATCTTGTTGCGGGCGCGGTTGGTCCGCACCAGCTTCAGCCAGTCACGCGAGGGGCCGCGCTTCTGCTTCGCGGTCAGCACCTCGACGATGTCGCCGGAGCGCAGCTGGTAGTGCAGCGGCACGATGCTGCCGTTGACCTTGGCGCCGACGCAGCTGTGACCGACGTCGGTGTGGACCGCGTAGGCGAAGTCGAGCGGGGTCGAGCCGGCCGAGAGGTTCTTCACTTCGCCCTTCGGGGTGAAGACGAAGACCTCGTCCTCGAAGAGGTCGACCTTGAGGCTCTCGAGGAACTCGGCCGGGTCCTGTTCGCCCTCGGCCTCGACCAGCTGCCGCAGCCAGGTCATCTTCTCCCGCTGCGGGTCGCCGTGGTCGCCCTCTTTGTAGGCGACGTGGGCGGCGATCCCGTACTCGGCGAGCTTGTGCATCTCCTCGGTCCGGATCTGGATCTCCAGCGGTTTGCCCTCCGGCCCGATCAC
>DASTSW010000049.1:0-19369 GCA_035760445.1 Solirubrobacterales bacterium
TTCCAGGAGTGGCTCGACCTCGGGCTCGTCTCCGGCGAGCAGCCGGCCTTCAACGGCGCCCAGGCCGAGGGCTGCAGCCCGGTCGCGACCGCCTTCGCCGAAGGCTGGGAAGTCTGCAAGCCGCAGCGGCCGGAGACGATCGCCAAAAGCCTTGCGATCGGCGATCCGGCCGACGGCCCCTACGCGGTCGAGCACGCCCGCCGCACCGGCGGCGGCGTCGACTCGGTCAGCGACCAGGAGATCCGCGAGGGGATCAAGCTGCTGGCCGAGACGACCGGGATCTTCACCGAGACCGCCGGCGGGGTCACCGTCGGCGTCCTGCGCAAGCTGGCCGAACGAGGCGAGATCGCCGACGGCGAGCGAGTCGTCGTCTACATCACCGGCGAGGGCCTGAAGACGCTCGACGCGACCCGCGATACGTTCCAGATGCACGAGATCGATCCAGACCTCGACAGCTTCGAGGCCGAGTTCCGCCAGGAGGTAACCGCCTAGATGTCAGTCACCGTGAAGATCCCGACGCAGCTGCGCGCCGCCACCGGCGGCCAGGCCGAGCTGGAGGTTGACGGGGGCACCGTCGGCGAGGTGCTCGACGCGGTCTTCGACTCCCACGAAGGTCTGCGCGACCGCATCACCCAGGACGGCGACCTGCGGCGCTTCGTCAACGTCTACGTCTCCGGTGAGGACATTCGCTTCCAGCAGGGCCTGGAGACCTCGATCAACGACGGCGACGAGGTCACGATCCTCCCGGCTGTCGCTGGCGGTTGCTGAAACCACCCGTCGTCATCCTCTGCGGCGGCCGCGGCACGCGGCTGCGCGAGCGGACCGAGTCGGTGCCGAAGGCCCTGGTCGAGATCGGCGGCCGGCCGATCCTCTGGCACGTGATCCAGATCTACGCGGCTCAGGGCTTCGAGCGCTTCCTGCTCGCCACCGGCTACATGGGCGAGGCGGTTGCGGAGTTCGCCGCCGCCGAGGGCTGGCCGGAGGGTGTGCAGGTGGAGTGCGTCGACACCGGGCTCGATACGCCGACCGGGGGACGCGTCGCGGCGCTCGCCGACCGGCTCGACGGGGAGCGCTTCTGCGTCACCTACGCCGACGGGGTCGCCGACGTCGATCTCGACGCGGAGCTCGGGTTCCACGGCGAGGGCGACGCCCTGGCCACCGTCGCCGTCGTCCGGCCGAACCTGCAGTGGGGCGTGGCCGAGCTATCCGGCGACCAGGTGACCGGCTTCGTCGAGAAGCCGCGCAGCGAGCACTGGATCAACGGCGGCTTCTTCTGCTTCGAGCCGGGGGTCTTCGAGTACCTGGAGCCCGAAAGCGTGCTGGAGCGCGAGCCGCTCTCGCGCCTGGCCGCCGATGGTCAGCTGCGCGCCTACCGCCACGAGGGCTTCTGGGACTGCATGGACACCTACAAGGACGCGGTCGTGCTCAACGACCTCTGGACCGCCGGGCGGGCGCCTTGGCGGATCTGGGACGCGGCCCAGGTGGAGGCGCCGTGAAGCGGGCGCTGGTCACCGGCGGGCATGGCTTCGTCGCCTCGAATCTGGCCCGGGCGCTGCTCGAACGCGGCGACGCGGTCAGCGTCCTCGACCTGGCGGCGCCGCCGCGCTCGGGGCTGGCGCTGCAGGGGATCGACGCCGACGTCGAGCTGCTGCAGGTCGACCTGCGGGACGCCGAGGCGGTCGAGGCGGCGATCTCGGCCGGCGAATTCGAGGTCGTCTTCCACCTCGCCGCCCAGACCCTGGTCGGACCGGCGATGGCCGACCCGACCCAGACCTTCGAAATCAACGTGCGCGGCACCTGGTCGCTGCTGGAGGCGTGTCGCCGCGCCGACGTGCCGGCGGTGATCGTCGCCTCCTCCGACAAGGCCTACGGTCCGAGCGACCAGCTTCCCTACCGCGAGGAGATGCGCCTGCAGCCGGCCTCGCCGTACGAGGCGAGCAAGGCTGCGGCCGACGCGATCGCTCTCAGCTACCGGCCCGCCTACGGGCTGCCGGTCGCGGTCACCCGCTTCGCCAACATCTACGGCGGCGGCGACCCCAACTTCTCGCGCCTGATCCCGGAGGCGATCGCCGCGGTGCTGGACGGCCGGCGGCCGCAGATCCGCTCCGACGGCAGCCCCGAACGCGACTTCCTCTACGTCGCCGACGCGGTCTCCGCCTACCTGGCGGTCGAGCATGCGGTCGGCGCCGGCGGGCCCGGGGCGGGGGAGGCCTTCAACGCCGGCGGCGAGACGCCGCACTCGGTACGCGAGGTGCTGGAGACGATCGTCGCCGTCTCGGGTGCCGACCTGGAACCCGAATACCTCGGCACCGGCAACCCCGAGGGCGAGATCGACCGCCAGTTCGTCGACTCGGCCAAGCTGCGCGAGATGACCGGCTGGCGCCCCGAGGTCGAGCTGCGCGACGGCCTGATCCGCACCCTCGACTGGTACCGGGACCACGCCGAGCTACGCCCCGAGGCGACCGGCGCGCCCAGCTAGTCTGCGTTCCCATGTGCGGGCGCTTTACGGTCACCACCAAGGACACGAAGAAGGTCGCTGACCGCTTCGAGGTCGAGCTGGAAAAAGCGCTGGAACGGAAAGCGGGCGCGGCGGCGAAAGAGAGCGCAAAGGACGGGGCGGAGGCCAAGGGGGGCAAGGAGAAATCGCCGCCCGGCTTCGGCCGCTTCAACGTCGCCCCGACGCAGGAGGTGCTGGTCGTCCGTGCCTCGCCGGAGCCGGAGGAGGCCGAACAGGGGGAGCGCGAGGCGCGGCTGATGCGCTGGGGCCTGGTCCCGGTCTGGTCCAAGGACCTCAAAGTCGGCTACCGGATGATCAACGCGAAAAAAGAGAACCTGCTGAAAAGCAAGGCCTATGGGCCGCTGGTCGGCAAGTTCCGCCACCGCTGCCTGATCGTCGCCGACGGCTTCTACGAGTGGATGAAGGCCGAGGACCCCAAGCAGCCGCGCCAGCCGTGGCACTTCCAGGTCGACGGCGGCGAGCCCTTTGCCTTCGCCGGGCTCTGCACCCGCAAGGAGTGGACGGACCCCGAGGATCGCGGCTATGACGACGGCTATCTCTACACCTGCACGCTGGTGACGACGACGCCGAACAAGGTGGTCGCCCCGGTCCACGACCGGATGCCGGCGATCCTGCCGAGCCCCGAGGCCGAGGCCGCCTGGCTCAATCCGGAGCTGAGCGCCGAGGACGCGGTGGCGATGTGCGGGCCGCTCGAGGCGAGCCGAATGTCGAGCGCCCCGGCGAACCCGAAGCTGAACAAAGTCGGCAAAGGGATGGAAGAGGGGCCGGAGCTGCTGGTGGCACCGCAGGAGAGCCTCGACGTCTAAGGGCTAGCCCTCGCCGCCTTCGTCCTCTTCGGCTTCTTCGCGTTCTTCTTCTTTCAGTTCTTCGGCTTCTTCGTCGATCGGCGGCGTGCGGTCGGGCAGTGCCGCGGCGGTGCGGACAGTTGCCTCGCCGGCCTTCGCCTCGAGCGTGCAGCCGAATTTGGCGGCGGGCACGTCGGTAGTGCGCCAGATCGTGAAGAAGGGCAGTTCCAGATCCTGCTTGGGACTACCAGCGATTATGTATTCGATCCGCTCTTCACCGGTCTTGTACTCGGGCCATTCGACCTTGACGCCCTTTTCGCTGGTGAAGCGCGGTGGCCGGTCGGGGAATTCGAGCACCGCCAGTTCGCTGCTCTTGGAGCTGAAGTCCATCAGCACCGTTTCCGGCACTTCCTGGTTGTAGATCCCGGCTTCGGAGGAGCGCGGGTAGGTGGCGCGCAGGCCGCCGCTGGAGCGGGTGATTTCGGTCCCGCGCGGCGCTTTCACCGTGCAGGTGACCTTGCTTTCGCCGATCGGCGCTCCGGCCGAGACGTTGAGCTTGGCGCTGGCGACGTAGAGGGCATAGCCGCTGACGTTGGTGCCGGTGGCGCGAATGCGGGCTTCGGTCAGCTGCATCTCGCCCCGGCCGCCGGGGACCGGGGCGGGTTTCGATTCGACCGGCTTGCTTGCCTCGACCCATTCGAGATTGGCGGCTTCGCCCTCGCCCTTGCCGGTGCTGGCCAGGGCGGCAACCAGGCAGGCGACGAGCCCGACGGCGATCACGATCAGGGCGCCGCGCGGCGGGCGCGTGTCCTGCGGGGCGGTGCCGCGGGGGGCGTCGTTCACAGGCGCGACAGTATTGGAATTCGTCACAGTCCTGCGCGCCGCGATACCTCGACCGGCCAACGGGGTACGTTCCCCTCATGGCAGGCAAGGTGACGCGGCTGCGAGCGGCCGAGGCAAGGCACCGGACCGTCGATGTCCACGGCCGTTCGGTGAGCTTCATCGAAGCCGGTTCCGGCCCGGTGTTGTTGCTAATCCACGGCATGGCCGGGACCTGCGACAACTGGGAATCGGTGGTCGAGCCGCTGGCGATGAAGCACACCGTGATCGCCCCGGACTTCCCCGGCCACGGCGCCTCGGCGCCCGGAGGAGGGGACTACTCGCTGGGCGGCCTCGCCGGTGGCCTGCGCGACCTGCTGCTGACCCTCGGCCACGAGCGGGCAACGCTGGGCGGCCACTCGCTGGGCGGCGGTGTCGCGCTGCAGTTCACCTACCAATTCCCGGAGATGGTCGAGCGGCTGGTGCTGGTCTCCAGCGGCGGTCTCGGGCCCGATGTCAGCCCGATCTTGCGGGCGGCGGCGCTGCCGGGCGCGGATCTGTTCATCTCGGCGACCGCCGGCGTCGGGGCCAGGGTCGGCTCGGTCCTGGGGCGCGGCCTCGGCCTGGTCGGCCTGCGCCCCAATGCCGACGTCGAAGAAGTGACCCGCGGCTACGCGACCCTCTCCGACCCCGAGCGCCGCAAGGCCTTCCTCGCCACCCTGCGCTCGGTCGTCGGCACCGAGGGGCAGCGCGTCGCCGCCCTCGACCGCCTCTACCTGGCTGAGGCGCTGCCCCTGCTGATCCTCTGGGGCGAGAACGACCCGATCATCCCGGTCGAGCACGCCCGGGAGGCCCACGCCCAGTTGCCGAGCAGCCAGCTCGAGATCTTCGAGGACACCGGCCACGTCCCCCAACTGGAGCGCCCCGGCCGCTTCATCGCCGTCCTAGAACGCTTCCTCGCCGAAACCGAGCCGGCCGAGTTCGACCGCGACGAGTGGCGAGCGAGGTTCAAGGCCGCCGGCAGCTAGGCGTGTCGCCTTTTGGGTCCATAAGGACCACAAAGGCGACCGAGGGGAGACGCGCCCGACCGGATTCGAACCTGTGGCCTCTTCCTCCGGAGGGAAGCGCTCTATCCAGCTGAGCTACGGGCGCTCACTCGGCAGATTAACCCGTAACTGACGTAGGCTCGCCGCCGATGGATCTCGCGGTGACTTTTCTTGGAACCGGGGGCTCGGTGCCCTCGGCGCGGCGCTCTACTGCCAGCGTGCTTGTTGCGCGTGGGGGGGAGCGGTTGCTCTTTGACTGCGGGGAAGGGACGCAGCGGCAGATGCAGCGCTCCTTGGGACTGGTGCAGGCGGACGAGATCTACCTGACTCACTTCCACGCCGACCACATCCTCGGCCTGCCGGGGCTGCTGAAAACGTATGACCTGACCGACCGGCAGGTGCCACTGAGGATCTACGGCCCGCCGGGGCTGGGGGAGCTGTTCCAGGTCTTCTCGCCGCTCGTTGGACGGCTCGGCTTCACCCTCGACCTGGTCGAAGTCGGACCGGGGGACGCGATCGAGCACGACGGCTACGAGGTGCGGCCGTTCGAAGCCGCCCACAGCGCTCGCGCCAACGGCTACGCCTTGGTCGAGGCTGAGCGCCCGGGTCGCTTCGATCCCGCCGCCGCCGCGGCCGCTGGCGTGCCCGAAGGCTCCGCCTACGCTGCCCTGCAGCGCGGCGAAACGGTCGATGGCGAAGAGGGGCCGGTGACGCCAGATCAGGTGATGGGCCCCAGTCGCCCCGGCCGCACGATCGTCCTCACCGGCGACAGCGCGCCCAGCCCCGCCACCGTCTCCGCCGCGGCCGACGCCGACCTGCTGATCCATGACGCCTCCTTCGCCGAGGAGGAGGTGCAGCGCGCCGCCGAGACCGGGCACTCGACCGTCGGCCAGGCCGCCGCCGTCGCCGCCGAGGCGCACGTGAAGCTGCTGGCGCTGGTCCACATCTCCTCCCGCTACCACGTCGGCAAGGTGATCGAGGAGGCGAGGGAGGTCTTCGAGCCGACGATCGCCCCGCGCGACTTCGACGTCGTCGAGCTGCCCTTCCCGGAGCGCGGCGAGCCGCATCTGGTGACCAACGGAGCCCGCGAAACGCGGGAAGAGCCGCCTCCCGAATCCTGACGGCGTCAGTCGTCGCTGCTACATTGGCGGCGTCCTTTAACCCGGTCCCGCGAGGCCAGGAAGGAATTGATCGAAGTGAGTGAGAAGGTCGTGCTGGAGCACGACGATTTGAGGCGAACGCTGCGGCGGATCGCCCACGAGATCGCCGAGAAGAACCCGGACTCGGAGCATCTGGCGGTCGTCGGCATTCATACCCGCGGCGCCGTCCTGGCCCGCCGCCTCCACGTCTTCCTCGGCGAGCTGACCGGAACCGAGCTGCCGATCGGCGACCTCGACATCTCCTTCTACCGCGACGACGTCGGCGCCAAGGCACCTTCCGCGCAGCCGGTCGTCCACGCCTCCCACATCGACTTCGACCTCGCTGGCCGCACCGTCGTCCTCGTCGACGACGTTCTCTACACCGGCCGAACCGTCCGCGCCGCGATCGAGGCGCTCTTCGACTACGGCCGGCCGCAGCGGGTGCAACTGGCGGTCCTCTGCGACCGCGGCCACCGCGAGCTGCCGATTCGCCCCGACTACGTCGGCAAAAACCTGCCGACGGCGCGCGAGGAGCGGGTCAACGTCCGCCTCGAGGAGATCGACGGCACAGACGAGGTAACGATCTCCGAGCCCAGCCCAGTGGAGGTGAGCCCATGAAGCACCTGCTCTCGATCGAGCAGCTCTCCCGCGAGGAAATCGAAGCGATCCTCGACCGCGCCGAGAGCTTCGCCGAGGTCGGCCGCCGCGACATCAAAAAGGTCCCGACCCTGCGCGGCCGCACCGTCGTCTCGCTCTTCTACGAGTCGAGCACCCGCACGTCCAGCTCCTTCGACCTTGCCGCCAAGCGCCTCTCCGCCGACCTCGTCTCGGTCAAGGCCGCCGGTTCCTCGGTCGAGAAGGGCGAGTCGCTGAAGGACACCGTCGCCACCCTCTCCGCCTACGACCCGGCGGCGATCGTGATCCGCCACCCCTACGCCGGCGCCGCCCAGATGGTCGCCGGCTGGACCCCGGCCGCGGTCGTCAACGCCGGCGACGGCAAGCACGAGCACCCGAGCCAGGCGCTGCTCGACGTCTACACCCTGCGCCGCAAGCTCGGCTCGCTGGAGGGGGTCCGGATCTGGATCGTCGGCGATGTCCTCCACAGTCGCGTCGCCCGCTCCAACCTGATCGCCTTCGCCCGGATGGGCGCCGAGGTAACCGTCTGTGGACCGCCGACCCTGATCCCGCGCGGGATCGAGGAGCTCGGCTGCGACGTCTCCTACAGCCTCGACGGGGTCGAGGAGGCTGAGGTCGTCTACGCGCTGCGGATGCAGAAGGAGCGGATGAGCGAGAGCTTCGTCCCCTCGCTGCGCGAGTACGCGGCCAACTTCCAGATCGACAGCCGCCGGCTCAACCCGCGCCAGCTGCTGATGCACCCCGGCCCGGTCAACCGCGGCGTCGAGCTCTCCGGCGAGGCGATCGACTCGCCCCAGTCGCTGATCGCCGAGCAGGTCGCCGCCGGCCTGGTGGTGCGGATGGCGATCCTCTACGAGCTGCTCGCCGGCGGCGAGGGCGGCAACACCGTTGCCGACAACGAGGGCAACCGGCCGACCCCGATCGGAACTCCGGCATGAGCCTCACCGACGCCCTCGACGTGCGCGCCGGCGAGAACGCGCATCTGGTCCTGCGGCGGGTCACCGTCCTCGACCCGGTCGCGGGAATCGACTCCGTCCACGATGTAGTCGTCCGCGATGGAGAGATCGCCGCCCTCGCCTCTCCCGGCGAGGCCGACGCCCAGGGCGCCGAGGTGGTCGAGGCCGAGGGGCTGCACGCCTTCCCGGCCTTCTTCGACCCCCACGTCCACCTCCGCACCCCCGGCCACGAGCACAAAGAGGACGTCGAGACGGGGACCCGCGCCGCCGCCGCCGGTGGCTACTGCGGGATCCTGGCGATGGCCAACACCCAGCCGCCGGTCTCGACCGCGGCCGACATCTCCGCCCTGCGCGAGCAGGCGCGGGCCGGCGCCTCGGTTCCGGTCGGGTTCCTCGCCACCGTGACCAAAGGCATGCGGGGCGAGGAGCTGACCGAGATGGTCGAACTGCGCGAAGCCGGCGCGATCGGCTTCTCCGACGACGGTCTGCCGATCACCGACGCCGGGGTAATGCGCCGGGCGCTCCAGTACCAGCGCCTCTGTGGCGGCAACATCGCCCTGCACGAGGAGGACCCGCGCCTCTCGCGGGACGGGGCGATGCACGAGGGCCCGGTCTCCGCCGTCCTCGGGGTCGCCGGCATCCCCTCGGTCTCGGAGTCGACGATGGTCGCCCGCGACGCCGCCCTGGCCGGCTACGAGGGCGCCCGGGTCCACGTCCAGCACCTCTCCGCCGCCGAGTCGGTCGAGGCGGTCCGCACCGCCAAGGCGGCCGGCGTGCAGATCAGCGCCGAGGCCAGCCCGCACCACCTCTGCCTCACCCACGAGGAGGTCCGCAGCCTCGACTCGCACCGCTTCAAGATGAACCCGCCACTGCGCGAAGAGAGCGATCGCCAGGCGCTGATCGAGGGCCTGCGCGACGGCACCGTCGAGTGCATCGCCACCGACCACGCCCCGCACCAGCCGGAGGAAAAGGACGTGCCGTTCGAGCAGGCGGCGATGGGGGTGACCGGCCTCGAGACCGCCTTCGCCGCTCTGCACACCGAGCTGGTCTTGCCGGGGACGATCGAGCTGGCCCTGCTGGTCGAGCGGATGGGCGGCGGCGCCGAGCCCTTCGACCTCGAGCGGCCGACCCTGGCGCCCGGCTCGGAGGCGAACGTCGTCCTCTGTGACCTCGGCGCCGAGTGGACCGTCGGCGAGGACGGTTACGAGAGCCGCTCGGCCAACTCCTGGTGCGCTGGCCGCACCCTCACCGGCCGAGTGCTGATGACCGTCGCGGCAGGTCAGGTCGCCTTCCGGCTGCGCAGCTTCAGTCTCGGGGTCGCCGCATGAGCGCCTACCTGCTGCTCGAGGACGGGACCCGGCTCGACGGGCTCGCCTGCGGCCACGATGGCGCCGTCACCGGCGAGGTCGTCTTCAACACGGCGATGACCGGCTACCAGGAGTCGGTCACCGACCCCTCCTACGCCGGCCAGATCATCGTCTTCACCTATCCGCTGATCGGCAACTACGGCGTCTCGGCTGCGGCGATGGAGTCCGACCGCGTCCACGCCCGCGGGGTCGTCATGCGCGACGCCAAGAACGGCGAAGACGTGGCCACCGCCGAGGGCGGCTGGCTCGACTGGCTACGCGACTGCGGCGTGCCCGGCGTCAGCGGCGTCGACACCCGCGCCCTGGTCCGCCACCTGCGCGACAAGGGGGCGATGCGCGGCGGCATCTTCCCGATCGCGACGCCCGAAGCCGAGGCGCGGGAACGGATCGCCGCCGAGCCCGCGATGGACGGCGCCGACTTTGCCCGCACCGTCACCCCGCCCGAAGCGGTTCGCTTCGAGGGCGACGGTCCCCACGTGGTCGGGATCGACACCGGAGTCAAGCTCAGCATCGTCCGCCAGCTGCGCGAGCACGGCTGCAAGGTGACCCTGCTGCCCTGCACCAGCAGCCCCGACGAGGTCCTCGCCGAGGAGCCCGATGTCGTCTTCCTCGCCAATGGCCCCGGCGACCCCGCTGCGCTCGACTACGTCGTCGACACCGTCCGTGGCGTGATCGGCAAGAAGCCGGTCTTCGGCATCTGCCTCGGCCACCAGCTGCTCTGCCGCGCCGTCGGCCTCGAGACCTACAAGCTTCCCTTCGGCCACCGCGGCGCCAACCACCCGGTCAAGGATCTGGAGACGGGGCGGATCGACATCACCTCACAGAACCACGGCTTCGCCGTCGTCGGCCCCGGCGGCGAGCCGAAGATCGAGGGCGACGAGCCGGTCCGCTGGGACACCGACTTCGGCGTCGCCGAGCTCTCGCAGCTGAACCTCTACGACCGCACGGTCGAGGGCCTGGTCCTCCGCGACGTCGCCGGCGCCACCGTCCAGTACCACCCGGAGGCCGGCCCCGGCCCGCACGACGCAAGGCACCTCTTCGACCGCTTCCTGGAGCTGGCGGCTTGATCTGGCCGCCGCCCGATCGACCCTTGGAGGGAAAGCTGGTGCGTCTGGAGCCGTTGGCCGAGGAGCACCGCGAGCCGCTGCGCTCGGTCGCCGGGCATCCCGAGGTCTGGCAGTGGATCGATCGCCGGGTGACCGAGACCGAGGAGGGCTTCGACGGCTGGTTCGACGCCCGCCTGAACGCCCGCGGGGCGGGGGAGGAGCACGGCTTCGCGACCCTACGCGCTGGCGACGGCGAGCCGCTCGGCAGCTCCACCTACCTCGCTCCGCGCCCGATCCACAACGGGGTCGAGATCGGCAACACCTGGCTCACCCCGACGGCCTGGCGCACCGGCGCCAACGTCGAGGCGAAGCTGCTGATGCTCGGGAACGCATTCGACCAGCTCGCCTGTATGCGGGTCGAGCTGAAGACCGACGCCCGCAATGAGCGCTCGCGCGGCGCGATGGAAGCGCTGCCGGCGAGGTTCGAGGGAATCTTTCGCAAGCACATGCTGATGCCGGTCACCGGCGTCCGCGATTCGGCCTACTTCTCGGTCGTCGACGACGAGTGGCCATCGGTCCGTCAAAACCTGGAAGCGCGCCTGGCAGGGGCGCAGGAGGTGCGCAATGCCTAAACGCGAGGACATCGAGAAGATCCTCCTGATCGGTTCCGGCCCGATCGTGATCGGCCAGGCGGCCGAGTTCGACTACTCCGGCGTGCAGGCCTGCAAGGTCCTGCTCGAGGAGGGCTACGAGGTGGTGCTGGTCAACTCGAACCCGGCGACGATCATGACCGACCCCGAGTTCGCCACCCGCACCTACATCGAGCCACTGCTGCCCGGGCCGGTGACCAAGATCATCGAAAAGGAGCGCCCCGACGCGCTGCTCCCGACCCTCGGTGGTCAGACCGCGCTCAACATCGCGATGACCCTGTTCGAGGACGGCACCCTGGACAAGTTCGGGGTCGAGCTGATCGGCGCCGACGCAGCGGCGATCAGGCGGGCCGAGGATCGCGAGGAGTTCCGCCAGACGATGACCGAGGCCGGCCTGCGGATCCCGTGGTCGATGACGGTCGAATCGCTCGGCCAGGTCGAGGAGGCGCTCGCCGACGGCCGCATTACCCTGCCGGCGATCGTCCGGCCCGCTTTCACGATGGGCGGCCAGGGAGGAGGGATCGGCAACTCCGAGACGGAGCTGCGCCAGGTCGTCTCCGAGGGCCTCGCCGCCAGCCCGATCAACCAGGTGCTGGTCGAGGAGTCGGTGATCGGCTGGGGCGAGTTCGAGCTCGAGGTGATGCGAGACCGCAACGACAACGTGGTGATCATCTGCTCGATCGAGAACGTCGACCCGATGGGCGTCCACACCGGCGACTCGGTCACCGTCGCCCCCGCCCAGACGCTGACCGACCCGCTCTACCAGGACCTGCGCGACCAGGCGATCAAGGTGATCCGGGCGATCGGGGTCGAGACCGGCGGCTCCAACGTCCAGTTCGCGGTCGATCCCGAGAGTGGCGAGATCGCCATCATCGAGATGAACCCGCGGGTCTCGCGCTCTTCGGCGCTGGCCTCGAAGGCGACCGGCTTCCCGATCGCGAAGATGGCGGCCAAACTGGCCGTCGGCTACGCGCTGGAGGAGATCCCCAACGACATCACCCGCGCCACGCCGGCCTCGTTCGAGCCGACGATCGACTATGTCGTCACCAAGATTCCGCGCTTCGCCTTCGAGAAGTTCCCCGGCTCCGAGGGCCGGCTCTCGACCTACATGCAGAGCGTCGGGGAGGCGATGGCGATCGGCCGCACCTTCCGCGAGTCCTTCGCCAAGGCGATGCGCTCGCGCGAGCTGGACAGCGCGGCCGAGATCCCCGAGTCCGACGAGGACCTGCTGGCGGCGATCGCGATTCCCTGCGCCGAGCGCTTCGACCTGATCCACGCCGCCTTCGAGCGCGGCCTCGAGGTCGACGCCGTCCACCAGGCCTGCAAGGTCGACCCCTGGTTCCTGCGCGAGCTGCAGGCGCTGGCCAGGGACGGCGACGGCACCGACGGCCTCGCCCGCACCTACAAGGCGGTCGACACCTGCGCCGCCGAGTTCGAGGCGGCAACGCCCTACTACTACTCTGGCCACGAGCGCCCGCGCCACGACGGTTCCCCACCAGCCAACGAGATCCGCCGCGGCGACAACGACTCGGTCGTGATCCTCGGCGCCGGCCCGAACCGGATCGGCCAGGGGATCGAGTTCGACTACTGCTGCGTCCACGCCGCGATGACCGCCCGCGAGCTCGGCCGCGACGCGGTGATGGTCAACTGCAACCCGGAGACGGTCTCGACCGACTACGACACCTCCAACCGCCTCTACTTCGAGCCGCTGACGGCCGAGGACGTGCTCGCCGTCTGCGAGCAGGAGCGGCCCGAGGGCGTGATCGTCCAGTTCGGCGGCCAGACGCCGCTGAAGCTGGCCCGCACCCTGGAAGAGGCGGGGGTGAAGCTGCTCGGCACGCCGGTCGACGCGATCGACCTGGCCGAGGACCGGGGCCGCTTCGGCGAGCTGCTGGAGCGGCTGGGAGTGAAGGCGCCGCCCTACGGCACCGCCTACTCAGCCGAGGAAGCGACCGCGGTGGCCGAACGGGTCGGCTTCCCGCTCCTGGTCCGGCCCTCCTACGTGCTCGGCGGCCGGGCGATGGAGATCTGTTACTCGACCGAGGACCTGCAGGCCTACCTCGAGGCGAACGTCAAGGCCGACCAGGAGCACCCGCTGCTGCTCGACCGTTTCCTCGAGAACGCGATCGAGGTCGACGTCGACGCCCTCGGCGACGGCGAGCAGGTCTACGTCGCCGGGATCATGCAGCACGTCGAGGAGGCCGGCGTCCACTCCGGCGATTCGGCCTGCGTGATCCCGCCGCTAAGCCTCGGCGAGGAGATGCTGGAGAAGATCCGCGCCACCAGCGAGCGGATCGCCCTCGAGCTCGGCGTGATCGGCCTGATCAACATCCAGTACGGGGTCGCCGGCGGCGAGCTCTACGTGATCGAGGCCAACCCGCGCGCTTCGCGAACCGTCCCCTTCGTCTCCAAGGCGATCGGGCTGCCGCTGGCGAAGCTCGCCTGCCGGCTGATGCTGGGCGAGAAGTTGGCCGACCAGGATCTGCCGGAGGGCTTGCCCGAGCACGTCAGCGTCAAGGAGGCGGTGCTGCCCTTCGCCCGCTTCGCCGGTGCCGACTCGGTGCTCGGCCCGGAGATGAAGAGCACCGGCGAGGTGATGGGAATCGCCAGCGACTTCCCGACCGCGTTCGGCAAGGCTCAGGCCGCCGCCGGGGTGCGGCTGCCGGAATCGGGCTCGGTCTTCATCACCGTCACCGACACCGACAAGGCGGCCGCGACCCAGCTCGCCACCCGCTTCCACGATCTCGGCTTCGAGGTGATCGCCACCCACGGAACCGCCCAGGCGATCGAGCGGATGGGGGTGCCGGTGACCCCGATCAACAAGCTGCAGGAAGGCTCGCCGCACGTCCTCGACCTGATTCGCAAGCGCGAATGCGACCTGGTCATCAACACCCCGACGGGCTCGGGTGCTCGCACCGACGGCTACGAGATCCGCTCCGCCGCTGTCCGCGGCGGGATCCCCTGCGTGACGACGATGACCGGCGCCACCGCCGCCGCCCGCGCGATCGCGGCCAGCAAGCAGGGCGACGCCGAGGTGCGCTCGCTGCAGGAGATCCACGGCACCGACGTGCGGGCCGCGCAGCCCCGATGACCGCGCCCTTCGGCCGTCGCAGCTGCGAGGTCGCGGCGAACGCGGCCAGCGGCGGCTATCGGATCTTCTCCCTGGTCGATCGCGAGGGACCGGAGCCCGAGCCGGGGCAGTTCTACATGCTCGCCAGCGAGCGGAGCTGGGGAGAGGGAGGCGGCCGCCCCTTCTTGCCGCGAGCGATCTCCTTAGCCGAGACCGCGCCGGCCAAAGAGGGGGTGCGGCTCGATTTCCTGGTCGAGGGCGTCGGCCCCGGCACCGACCGGCTCTGCGAGCTGGAGCCGGGTGAGCGCGTCTGGCTGACCGGACCGCTTGGCAACTCCTTCTCCCCGCCCAAGCAGGTCCACCCCGACGCCGCCGGGGCGATCCTCGTCGGCGGCGGCATCGGCATCGCCCCGCTAGCAATCTGGCGACGCCGCCTGGTCGAGCAGGGAATTCCCCTCCGCGTTCTGCTCGGCTTCCGCAACCAGCAGCACTCCGGCGGCCTGGAGGAGCTCTTCTGCGCCGGCGGCAGTCTTTGCCCCGACGTCCGTCTGGCGACCGAGGACGGCCACGCCGGCCACCAGGGCTATGTCACCGATCTGCTCGCGGCGATGCTCGCCGGCGACGACGCCGCCTCGGCCGTCGTCTACTCCTGCGGCCCCCCGGCGATGCTGGAGGCGGTCAGATCCCTGTGCGACACCCACGACGTTCCCTGCGAGCTGGCGATGGAGTCGCCGATGGCCTGCGGCTTCGGAGCCTGCTTCGGCTGCGCGGTGCCGAAGCCCGATGGCGGCTACATCCGGCTTTGCGTCGATGGCCCGGTGCTGCGAGGCGATGCGGTCGCGGAGGTGGCACATGCCTGAGCTCTGCGGCATCGAGCTGGGGCACCCGGTGCTAAACGCCTCCGGCACCTACGACGCGATCGCCGCCCGCAAGGTCTTCGGCGACGAGCTGCTGGAGGAGTTCCCCTTCTCGGCCTTCGTCAGCAAGACGATCACCCCCGAGCCCCGCGCCGGAAACCAGCCACGCCGGATCTGGGAGACCCCGGCGGGGATGATCAACTCGATCGGCCTCCCCAACAAGGGCCTGGAGGGATTCCTCAGCAGCGACCTGCCGCAGCTGGCCGAGCTGCCTGTCCCCCTGATCGTCTCGGTGATGGCGACCAACAGCGAGGAGTTCTCGCGCCTGGTTCAGGCGGTCGGCGAGCGCGACGAGGTCGCCGCCCTGGAGCTGAACGTCTCCTGTCCCAACGTTCACTCCGGCCTGATCGTCGGCGAGAACCCGGCCGAGACCGAGGCGCTGCTGGAAGCGCTGCGACCGCTGACCGAGAAGCCGCTGATCGTCAAGCTGACGCCCAACGTCGCCAGTCCGGAGGCCGTCGCCATCGCCGCCGAAGAGGGCGGCGCCGACGCGGTCTCGCTGATCAACACCCTGAAGGCGAGCGCGATCGATCCGGCCACCGAGGAGCCCGCCCTGGCGGCCGGCCACGGCGGCCTCTCCGGCCCGGCGGTGAAGCCGATCGCGCTGCAGCAGGTGCGGGCGGTGCGAGCCGCGGTGCAGCTGCCGATCGTCGGCATGGGAGGAATCTCCAGCGGTGCCGACGCGGCCGAGTTTCTCGCCGCGGGAGCGACCGTTGTCGCGGTCGGGACCGAGAGTTTCCGCGATCCGCGGGCCGGCTCGCGGATAGCAAAAGAACTGCAAACCGGTATGTCGGGAGCGCCGAGACGCCTGGCGGCGCTAGACCTCGAGTAGAGGTTGAGACGAATTTTGGGGCAATTGGGCCTCGTCGCCTTGCGCACCCCCTAGCCGCGGCTATACTCGCCGCCTCACATGACGGCTTCTTCACTGAAATCTTCTCTCGCGGCCCCGGAACGTTCCCTCGATCAGAGGATGGAGGCCCTCAAACGGGCCAACGACATTCGCACTGCGCGGGCCAAATTGAAGAAGGACCTGAAGGCGGGAAGGGCCAGCATCCAGACGATCCTGCTCGACCCGCCCGAGTACCTGCTGACCGCCAAGGTCTTCGACATGCTCCTCGCCGTACCGAAGTACGGCCGGGTGAAGACCAACCGGATCCTGAATCAGTGCCGGATCTCGCCATCGAAGACGATCGGCGGTCTCTCCGAGCGCCAGCGCGCCGAGCTGATCAGCCAGCTCCGCCGCTAGTTAGCCGACCGCCCCGGCGGTCATCATCTCCGGCCGCATGGCCAGCAAGGTCTTCGTCATCACCGGTCCCTCGGGGGTCGGCAAGGGCACTCTGATCAGGGAACTGCTGAAGGCGGTTCCGGACCTGGAGCTGTCCGTTTCCGCCACCACTCGGGGGCCGCGCGAGGGGGAGACCGACGGGCGCGACTACCACTTCCTCACCCCCGAGCAGTTCGAGCAGCGCAAAGCCGAAGACGACTTCCTCGAGTTCGCCACCTACAGCGGCAACCGCTACGGGACGCTGCGCAGCGAGGTCGAGCGGCGGCTGGAGGCGGGGCACTCGGTGGTGCTGGAGATCGAGGTCCAGGGCGCCCAGCAGGTGCGCGCCTCAGGGATCGACTCGGTCCAGATCTTCATCGCACCCCCCGATCCCTCGGTATTGCGCGAACGCCTATCCGGCCGCGGCACCGACTCGCAGGAGGCGATCGACCGGCGGCTCGAGGTGGCAGAGCAGGAGCTGGCCGCGCAGGGGGACTTCGACCACTGCGTCGTCAACGACGAGGTCGGGCGGGCCGCCGCCGAGCTGGTGGCCGTTGTCCGCACCGAGCTCGATCAGGGTCCAGCAGCCTGATCATCTAGACTGCCCGACCCGATGATCAAACCACGCGTAGACAAGCTTCTCGAGCACGCCGATTCCCATTACGCCGCTGTCGTCGTATCGGCCAAGCGCGCTCGCCAGATCAACAGCTACTTCCACAACCTCGGCGAGGGCGGCTTCGGCGAGTACCCGCCGCCGATGGTCGACACCACCGGTGAGCGCAACTACCTCTCGATGTCGCTCGAAGAGCTGGCCGAGGGCAAGCTGAAATACGAGTACCGCGCCTAGCGCCGGGTTGCCCGCAGGGCGGGCGTCCTTTAAAACCGGGGCATGGCTCGACTTCTTCTTGGCGTCAGCGGCGGCATCGCCGCTTACAAGGCGCTCGAGCTGGCCCGCCTGGCGACGCTGGGCGGGCACGGCGTGCGGGTGCTGATGACCGAGACCGCGACCCGGTTCGTCGGCGCCGCCTCCTTCGAGGGGATCGTCGGCGCCCCGGTCCTGATCAACGAGTTCGAACGCGATCCGATGCGCGGCGCCTTCCCAGGCGAAGAGGTCGCCGCCCACGACCCGATCGGCCACCTCGAGCTGGCCGGTCGCTGCGATGCCTACCTGGTCGCGCCCGCCTCGGCCAACACGATCGCCAAGCTGGCCAGCGGCAATGCCGACTCGATGCTGACCACCTCGTTCCTCGCCTGTACCGCGCCGCGCCTGGTGGCGCCGGCGATGAACGACCGGATGTACGCCGACGCGGCAACCCAGGCCAACCTGGAGACCCTGCGGCAGCGCGGGGTCGAGATGATCGAGCCCGAGGAGGGCAAGCTCGCCTCGCGCGGCGAGTTCGGCCGCGGTCGCCTGCCCGACCCCGAGCAGCTGCTGGCCCGGGTCGAAGCCTCGCTGCCCGCCGGCGACCGGCCCTGGGACGGCCTGCGGGTGCTGGTCACCGCCGGCGGCACCCGCGAGCCGATCGACCCGGTCCGCTTCATCGGTAACCGCTCCAGCGGCCGGATGGGGATCGCCCTGGCCGCCGCCGCGGCAAAGCGCGGGGCCGAGGTGACGCTGATCGCCGCCAACGTCTCGCTGCCGGCACCGCCCGGCGTGCGCCGGCTCGACGTCGAGACCGCAGCTCAGCTGGCTGACATCGCCGCTGAGGAGTTCGCTTGCACCCACGTCCTCCTCATGGCCGCCGCTCCCGCCGACTTCCGCGCCGCCGCTCCCGCCGAGGGCAAGCTGCAGCGCTCGGGATCGCTGGAGCTCTCGCTGGAGCCGACCGAGGACATCCTCGCTGCGCTCGCCTCACGGCGGGCCGAGGGACAGACGATCGTCGGCTTCGCCGCCGAGCACGGGGGGGAGGCGGTCGAGCGGGCGCGCGGCAAGCTGCAGCGCAAGGGCGCCGACATGATCGTGCTCAACGACGTCTCCAACCCGGAGATCGGCTTCGAGAGCGACCGCAACGCCGTAACGCTGATCAGCGCCGAGGATGAGACCGAGGTCTCGATCGCCTCGAAGGACGAGGTCGCCGACGCAATCTTGGCTGAAGTCGACCGCTTGCGGGCAAAAGCAAGCCGGCCCGCAGCCTGAGCGGGCTATACTGATTTCAAGCTTTTCTGTCCCCTATGCGTGTCGAGAAGTGGGCCTGGCCCACTTTTTTTACGCCTTCACCCCAAACATCCAGGCATGACCGACCCCACCGAGCAAGACATTCAGCAGGAGCTGTCCGGGCTGGACCCGGCGATCGACGTCGTCGCCCTCGAGAAACCGAGGACCGATGCGCTGCGGCTCTTCATCGACCACCCCGAGGGGGTCGATCTCGCCCTTTGCGAAAGGGTCACGCACCATCTGAAGCACCTGCTGGTCGATTATTCGCTGGAGGTCTCTTCGCCTGGGCCCAAGTACCGCCGCACCGCCACCGCTTCCGAGAGCAAGGAGTCCCCGCAGTGACCAAAGAGATCGTCGACGCAGTCAAAGCGCTCGAGCAGGAGAAGGGAATCTCAGCCGACAAGCTGATGGACGCCCTCGAGGACGCCCTCCTCTCGGCTTACAAGAAGACGCCTGGAGCGGCGAAATACGCGCGTGTCGACCTCGACCACGAAACTGGCGACTTCCGCGTCTTCGAACTGATCCTGCCTCCCGAGCTGGAGGAGAAGCTGCTGGCGGAGGCCGCCGAGCTGCAGGAGGAGCCCGAAGTCGATCCGGAGACCGGCGAACTGAAAGAGCCGGAGGACCCCGAACTCGACCCGGAGATGATCGCTCCCTACGAGGACCAGATCGAGACCAGCGACGTCACCCCCGAGGACTTCGGCCGGATCGCCGCCCAGACCGCCAAGCAGGTGATCCTGCAGCGGATCCGCGAGGCCGAGCGGCAGATGATGTACGACGAGTACCAGGACCGGGTCGGCGAGCTGATCACCGGGATCATCCAGCAGTCCGACAAGCGCTACACGCTGGTCCAGCTGCGTGAGCGGGTCGAGGCGCTGCTGCCCAAGTCCGAGCAGGTCTACAACGAGCGCTACGACCACGGCATGCGGGTCAAGGCCGTGATCACCGACGTCTCCGACTCGACCAAAGGCCCGGCGATCGTCGTCTCCCGTCGCAGCCCG